>JAUWCZ010000046.1 GCA_030609055.1 Chloroflexota bacterium
GGGTTTAACAAAGTATATTGCTACTTATTATGAGGGCACAGAGATCCGCTGCAATACTCTTACTCCCGGAGGTGTTGAGCGGGACCATGATCCGGCTTTTAAGGAAGCTTATGGGAGCAGAACAGTCTTAGGTAGAATGGCATATCCCCATGAGATGAAAGGTGCGATCGTGTTTTTGGCTTCGGAAGCTTCCAGCTATATGACCGGTACAAATCTTGTGGTGGATGGAGGATGGACAGCATGGTAGAAATCCTGGCCCTTATACCTGCCCGGGGAGGATCTAAAGGCCTCCCCCGGAAGAATATAAAATCATTAGGAGGGCATCCACTTATTGGTTACTCGATCACCGCTGCCCTTAACGCTGAACTGATCACCCGGACAGTTGTATCAACTGATGACTCTGAAATAGCTGACATAGCCAGGAAATATGGAGCTGAGGTGCCATTTCTCAGACCCTCCGAATATGCCCAGGATGATACCCTGGATTTACCAGTTTTCCAGCATGCTCTGGAATGGTTATCTGACCAGGAGGATTATCAACCGGAAGTGGTTGTTCAGCTGCGGCCAACCAGCCCTTTTCGGTCCCCGAAAATGATTGATGAGGCAATCCAGACACTTCTTGCCATTCCAGATGCGTCTTCAGTGCGGGGAGTTGTGCCTTCCAAACAAAACCCTTTTAAGATGTGGAAAATATCACCTGGAGGAAAATTATTACCTCTTCTCGAGACAGAGTTGGAGGAACCGTACAATATGCCTCGCCAGGAACTACCGCCTACTTATTGGCAGACTGGCCATATCGATGTCATTCGAGCAGAGACCATTTTGAATGGATCGATGACCGGAACGAATGTGTATGCTTACCACTTTGATCCACTTTTTTCCGTTGATTTGGATAATTCACTTGACTGGCAGAGGGCTGAAACGCGTTTGAAATCATTGGGGAATCAAATTATTCTCCCGCCTCATCAAAAGGAAGTTATTCCGAGTGAGGTTTCCCTGTTGGTGCTTGATTTTGATGGGGTTCTAACGGATGACCGTGTGTATGTAAATCAACACGGTGAGGAAACTGTGGCAGCTCACCGAGGTGATGGTATGGGTATATCCCGGGTGAAAAAAGCCGGAATTGAAGTTGTGATCCTTTCCAAAGAAAAAAATCCAGTAGTTAAAGCTAGGGGAGATAAATTGGGAGTTTCCGTTTTCCAGGGGATTGATGAAAAAAGGGAAGCACTGCAGTCCTTGATGAAGGAACGCAACCTGTCTTCCGAACAGGTCATTTACCTGGGTAATGATGTCAATGATCTGCCATGTTTCCCTCTGGTGGGTTTGGCTGTGGCTGTCGCAGATGCGCACCCTGCCGTAATTGAGAAAGCCCAATTAGTGCTGCACAAAAGAGGCGGACAGGGTGCTGTTCGTGAATTATGTGATTTGCTATTGGACAGTATCGGTTGAATGGAATCACAGGTGGGGAGGACTATGCGATGAAACGGGAAGTAAAGTTAGGAAACCGATTGGTGGGTGATGGACATCCAGTGTATATTATTGCGGAGATCGGAATCAATCATAATGGGGATTTAGGCATTGCAAAACAATTAATTGACGCAGCTGTGGAAGCTGGTTGCGACGCGGTGAAATTTCAAAAAAGAACTCCCGAATTGTGCGTTCCGCCCGACCAGAGAGACAAGATGCGGCATACTCCCTGGGGATATGTCACCTACATGGAATACCGGGAACGGATAGAGTTTGGGCAGGATGAATTCAGCGAAATTGGGGATTATTGCCAAGAAAACAAAATTGACTGGATGGCGTCAGCCTGGGATGAACCTTCGGTGGATTTCCTGGAGAAATTTGATCCCATCCTTCATAAAGTTCCCTCAGCCTCATTGACAGATACAACCCTATTGAAAAAAATGCGCCAGCAGAAACGGCCGATAATCCTTTCAACTGGGATGTCAGAACTAGGACAAATCGAGGTAGCTGTGGAGTTGATTGGAACTGAGGATTTGATTCTGACGCACTGCACCAGCACATACCCCTGTCCTCCGGAAGAGCTGAACTTGAAAATGATCCAAACGCTTATTGAGATGTATCCCTGCCCTGTAGGATATTCCGGTCATGAGGTTGGACTTCCCACGACGATTGCTGCAGTTACCCTCGGAGCGTGTGTGATTGAGCGCCACATCACTTTAGATCGAGCAATGTGGGGATCGGATCAGGCAGCGTCTGTAGAACCTGGTGGTATTCGAAAGTTAGTGAAATATATCCGGGTTGTCGAAGAAGCGCTTGGTGATGGAGTAAAAACGGTCTATGAAAGTGAACGCCCTAGCCTAGAAAAGCTCCGCCGGGCAGATACTTTACCTATCAGAGGACGATATCAAAAAAAGTAGCCCGTCTGTACCCCTCAAGGGATCGGAATACTGATTAGTCAGGAAGTATCCGGAGAAGGGTCTCTTGTATGGGGATAAGAAAAGCATAGATCATATGCGGAATTGGTAAATCTTGGATAGGATAACTGAATTTATTAAAAGATTGAATCGGGGTTTTTTACGGCTGCGGATGTACAGCCGTTTGTTTATACTTAATAGAAAGGTTGCCAACCAAGCTGATCCTGATAATCAGCAAGGATCGATAATCTTCTTTAACGCATCAGCCCGGCTGGAAGGACTCAATCTTAACGCAGCCTTTGCAATGATATCCAGTTGGGGGATCCAGCTTGCAGGTAGGCAGGTCCACCACTTTGCCTGTCACTCTGGGATGAGCCATTGTGTGCTGGGAGCAGGGTTAGGAGATCCGAAAGCCCAACCTCCTTGCCGGCGATGTATCCGTGATACAAAGTGGTTTACCGGTGCTGCTCCGACTGTCTGGTTTGAATACCAGGAAGAACCGGAGCTAAGGAAACAACTTTTACAGAAAAGTGTAACAGAATTGAAGCAATTCACCTTTCGAGAACGACCTCTGGGCCAGTTGGTTTTACCAAGTTTGCGCTGGATTCTCAGGCGTCATCACCTAAAGGATGATGATATCACCCGGTATCTGTTTACTGAATTCATCTTATCTGCCTATAATATAGCGGAAGAGTTCACTCAAATCCTGGAAGAAGTTCTTCCCGAGACAGTGGTTGTCTTTAATGGGTTGCAGTATCCAGAAGCGATTGTCCGCTGGACTGCTAAACAGCATGGTATCAGAGTGATCACACATGAAGTGAATTTACAACCCTATTCCGCTTTTTTCACGGAAGGACAGGCAACGATTTATCCTCTGAATATCCCGAATGAATTTGATCTCACTGGGGAACAAAATCGAATTCTGGATCAATACCTGCAAAAGCGCTTTGAAGGTGACTTTTCCATGGCAGGGATCAAATTCTGGTCAGGGATGGATCAGCTTACAGCGGATTTTTTATCCTTTGTGGATGGATTTAAGAGTCTGGTACCAGTCTTCACTAACGTGATATTTGATACCAGCCAGGTTCATGCCAATACAATATTTCCCCAAATGTTTGCCTGGTTGGACCTGGTTCGGGATACTGCAATTAACCATCCTGATATTCTATTTGTGATTCGAGCTCACCCGGATGAGATGCGACAAGGGAAGAGCAGCCAGGAGAGTGTAGCTTCCTGGGCAGGGGAGATGGAAATAGAGACCCTTCCCAATGTGTTATTTATCGGACCGGATGAAACAATTAGCTCATATGAACTTATCCAGCGTTCAAAATTCACAATGGTTTACAACTCATCAATCGGTTTAGAAGCCACCTTGTTGGGTGCACCGGTGCTATGTGCTGGGAAAGCCCGCTATACACAATACCCGACTGTTTTTTACCCCGAAACGCGTACAGATTATGAGACACTGCTTAAAAGGTTCCTAACAGCTGATGAGATCCCTATCCCCGATAACTTTGTACAGAACGCCCGCAGATTTTTATACTACCAACTTTTCCGTGCTTCCCTGCCGTTCGATGAATTTCTATTTGAACATCCCATCCCAGGGTATGTCCAGGTAAGTAATTTTCCCTGGAAAAATCTGTTGCCGGGAGAATCAGCAGTGATTGATACGGTTGTAATGGGAATATTGGATCAAGGTGAATTCATTTTGGAGAATGAC
Organism: Chloroflexota bacterium; assembly: GCA_030609055.1. GTDB lineage: Bacteria > Chloroflexota > Anaerolineae > Anaerolineales > UBA11858 > B10-G9. Next base: position 4,102 of record JAUWCZ010000046.1, read on the forward strand.
CTGTAATGAAGGCGTATTTTCAGACAAAAAGGTTTCTTAAGCTGCTCCGGTTGGAATACAGACGGTTCCAGGCAGCCCAGAGATGGGGAGAGGAAGCCCTTAATCAAGCCCCGCCTATTTTTGGAAATGCAATCCCCAAAGCGGGTTCCCACCTATTAATCCAGGTGCTGCTGGGGCTAACAAAAATAGGTCCTTTTGTTGATCCCGGGTTTCCTCCAGTCAACCGGTTTGAGGGCAATACCCGATTGGATGAGCCAGAAAGGATTGAGGAGATTAACCGGATGCGCTCCGGTGACATTCGTTATGGATATGCCCCCTGCCGGGAGCCGTACCTTTCAGCAATTACCGCTCCTGGAAGAGCATCAATTTTTATTTTCCGCGATCCCCGGGATTTACTGGTTTCGCATGTATTTTACGCCAAAGACATTCATAAAGGCCATGGCATGCATGAATTCTACAATAAAGAACTGCATACAATGGAAGAAAGACTTAATGTGGCTATTGAAGGTTGTGACCTTCCCAACCTTGGTCTTCCGACGGTGTATGAACGCTACATGAACTTCCTTGCCTGGTTCGAGCAAGAAAATGTACTTTGTTTGCGTTTTGAGGATTTTATCCTTAACCAAATGGATACAATCGACCGACTGATCGATTATATTGAAGGTTTTGGTGTGATATTTCCAGTATCAAGATCTGAGGCTTTGGATAAACTTAGCACAGTCAATCAACCAAAAAAATCAGGCACTTTCCGGAAAGGGCAACCTGGTAACTGGAAAGAACATTACACAGAAGAGAACAAACGCCGGTTTAAATTAGTAGCTGGGGATCTGCTGTCTCGCCTCGGGTATGAAGAAAACGATCAGGATTGGTAAGGGAACTATCAGTGAATAAAAACCAAACTGGACAACCCCTTTGTTCCATTGTCATCCGAGCCTATAATGAGGAGCAGCATATCGGGAAATTGATGACCGGAATCTCACAGCAATCCATTCAAAACAACGAAGTAATTCTGGTGGATTCTGGTTCCACAGATTCGACTCTCGAGATAGTATCAGGTTTCCCTGTAAAGATTGTTGAAATTGATCCAGATGAATTCACCTTTGGACGATCCCTGAACAAAGGGATCAAGGCATCCGCAGGAAATTATATTGTCATCATCAGCGCTCATTGCTACCCTGTTTATCCGGATTGGCTGGAACGACTCCTGGAACCGTTTGAGGATCCTCAGATTGCGGTAAGTTACGGGAAACAAAGAGGCGCGGATACCAATCATTATTCCGAACATCAATTCTTCAATAATTATTTCCCTGACCTCAGCCAGCCAAAGCAGGGACAGCCTTTCACCCATAATGCCAATGCAGCCATTCGGAAGTCACTCTGGGAGCAGCACCAGTATGATGAACAGTTAACAGGATTAGAAGACCTGGCCTGGAGTAGCTGGGCAACTGAACAGGGTTATTCAATCGCTTATGTTGCAGAAGCTGAGATCGTCCATATTCATGATGAGACCTTTAAAGAAGTCTATAACCGCTATCGGCGGGAAGCCATTGCCATGAAGCAAATCCTGCCTGAGAGTCAATTTACCGTCCGGAATATGATCAGTATGCTTATCCGGAAAATCCTGGGGGATATGTCCATGGCGCGCACAGACAGGGTATTGCAGAAAGAGGTTTGGAATATCATCCGCTTCCGTTTGGTTCAGTATCTTGGCACCTGGAAGGGATACCGCTATTCCGGTCAGATAGACCACCAGCTTCATGTGCAGTTTTATTATCCGCCTCAGATGCTGTCAGATAAGATTCCCGAATCCCGGCCGGTTGAACCCATAAACTATCAGACCGACTCTGATAAGGAGCAATAAATAGACATGAAAAAGATTGCAGCCCTGGTTCCCATGCGCCACCATTCCCAGCGGGTGCCAGAAAAGAACTACCGTGATCTAGGTGGAAAGCCATTATTTCATCACATCCTGGCAACATTGCTGCAAGTGCCAGAGATTACAGGCATATATGTGGATACAGATAGCCCACCTGTAAAAGCGGGTATCATGGAGTCATTTCCAGCTGTTCAGGTGCTGGATCGGCCAAAAGATCTGTGTGCAGATGATATATCCATGAACCGGATCATCGCCCATGATATTTCCATTATTGAAGCAGACTATTACCTGCAAACCCATAGCACTAATCCGCTGCTGAGTCAGCAAACAATTTCCCGTGCGATTAAAACCTTCCTGGAAAATGAAGGCAAGTTCGATTCTCTGTTTTCGGTCACCCGCCTTCAAACCCGTTTGTATGATAAAGATGGTAATGCAGTGAATCACAACCCTGCGGAACTTATCCAAACCCAGGATTTGCCTCCGCTCTTTGAGGAGAATTCCAGTTTATACATTTTTACAAAACAGAGCCTTGAAAATAGTAAAGGCCGGATTGGAAACTCTCCCTACCTGTTTGAAATCGATCCAGAAGAAGCTTTGGATATTGATACAATGCTGGATTTTAAGATTGTGGATTATTTAATGCGAGATACTGGTGAGTGATTTATGCCAACCATACTAGTTTCAGCACCCTACATGATACCGTTTCTGGACCGTTTTCGTCCGCTATTTGATAAATTTGGTCTGGATTTGATTGTCCCGGAAGTGGAAGAACGTCTTGAAGAAACTGATCTACTGAATTACGCTGGTCAATTCGATGGTGTGATCTGTGGAGATGACCGCTTCTCAGAACGGATAATCCAAGCTTGTAGTCCTCGTCTAAAAGTGATCTCAAAGTGGGGCACTGGGATAGATTCCATTGACCTGGATGCCTGTGATGAATATGGAATTATCGTTGGCAACACTCCCAATGCCTTCACTGAGCCAGTTGCTGACTCAGTACTTGGATACATACTTACTTTTGCGCGTCAGATTCCCTGGATGGATCAAGTTATGAAAGAAGGGTTATGGACTAAAAGCCCCAGTCGGTCTTTAAGCGAGTGCACCCTGGGAGTGATCGGTATCGGAAATATTGGCAAAGCTGTCTTACGAAGAGCGAAGCCTTTTCAAATGACCTTGTTGGGTAATGACATCCGAGAAATAGAAGCGGATTTTGTCAATCATATCGGTGTTGAATTAGTCCCACTGGATGAGCTGCTCTCCCGGGCTGATTTTGTAAGTGTGAATTGCGATTTAAATCCCACCAGCCACCACCTGATCAATGCTAATGCATTATCAAAGATGAAGCCGGAGGCAGTTCTGATCAACACAGCCAGGGGTCCCATCGTTGCAGAAGACGCCCTGGTAAAAGCTCTGGAGGGCGACAGAATTGCCGGTGCCGCACTGGATGTGTATGAAGAAGAACCATTGCCCGCGGATAGCCCATTACGGAATCTTGAGAATGTACTCCTGGCTCCCCATAATGCCAATTCAAGTCCGACCGCTTGGGAACATGTTCACTGGAATACAATCCGCAATTTACTGGACGGTCTGGGAATCCCTTTTAAAATGAGCGAGAGAGGTGAAATCCTATGAAAAAGCGATATGTTGTGATTACTGGTGCGAGCAGAGGTATTGGCATGGCAACCTGGGAATTGTTTGCGAAAAATAACTGGTTTGTAATCGGTATTGGCCGATCTCCATTGCAGGGTGATATCCCCCAACAAGGACAATTCATCCAAGCTGATGTTTCTTATGAGAAAGATTGGCAAAAGATTAAGGAAGAAACTGCCAGGATCACAGATCAATTAGATGCAGTCGTCAATAATGCTGCTATTCAGGTCACCAAGCCCATAATTGACACCACACTGGAGGAATGGGATCAGGTCATCAATGCCAATCTCCGGTCAGTATTCCTGAGTGTGAAATTACTCCACTCCCTATTAAAAGCCGGTAATGGGGGAGCCATAGTCAATGTATCTTCAGTACATGCTGTGGCAACCTCTAAGGATATTGCTGCTTATGCGGCCAGCAAGGGTGGTATGCTGGCCTTAACCCGGGCTTTAGCGATTGAACTAGCACCTGACAAGATCCGGGTCAATACTGTGCTGCCAGGAGCTGTAGATACAGAGATGCTAAGATCCGGTTTAAATCGTGACCATGCTGGCAGTGGAACGACTGATGAGAGAATGGAAATCCTGGCCAGTAAGACTGTCATTGGTAAGATTGGAAGACCTGAGGAAATCGCCCGGGCAATATATTTCCTGGCCGATCAGGATGAGTCATCGTTCACGACCGGATCCTCGCTGATAGTTGACGGCGGTGCGACAACCCGGCTCAGTACTGAATAAGCAAATGAAATCGATTAAAGACACCGCTCGGAAGATGCTCTCCCCTTCTTTGTATAACAATTTACGATACGGAAGGGACTCTGCAGCGAGAATATTTGAAATTCCTGCTGCCTATTTGCATCCCTGGAGACGGGAGTCAATCCAGCGTCTAAAAGAATATCAGAACAAGTTTGCTGGAAAACGCTGTTTTGTGATTGGGAATGGTCCCAGTTTAAAGCAGACAGACCTTTCGCTTCTTAAAAATGAGTACACCTTTGGGATGAACCGCATCTACCTGGCTTTTGAGGAACGTGGATTCCAGACCAGCTTCCTAGTGGCTGTAAATAATCTGGTCATAGAACAATGTTACCAGGATTTTCAAAGTCTGAATCTCCCTAAGTTCTTTTCCTGGCGTGCGAAAAACTTACTCTACCCGACAGGAAAACCTGATGCCAAGACTCATTTCCTCTTCACAACATATACAGGTCAGAAGTTTGCCCGGCAGAGTCATGCCCGATTTTGGGAAGGTGCAACTGTAACTTTTGTTTGCCTGCAGCTGGCATTCTGTATGGGATTTAAGGAAGTGATTTTAATTGGAGTGGACCATAGTTTTGAAACAAAAGGCAATCCAAACCAAACTGTTGTATCGACCGGGGATGATCAAAATCACTTCAGTTCAGAGTACTTTGGAAAAGGTTTCCGGTGGCAGCTGCCGGATCTGGAAACATCGGAAAAATCCTATCAGTTAGCGAGAGAAGTTTACCGGGCAGAGGGGCGTCAAATCATCGATGCTACCATTGGAGGAAAATTATTTGTTTTTCCCAAGGTAGAATATATAGGATTGTTTAACTAGAGTTCCTGTGAGAAACCATGATGGCAAACAGTAAAGAAAAATCAATTTTTGCTCCAACAGAATTCTGGCGAATAGTTATTGTCGTGGTGATTCTGGTGTGCGGATTTGTAACCCGGCTGTATGATTTGACTGATCCTCCTCTTGATTATGCTGCCGCCAGGCAGCTTCGATCAGCGATGATTGCCCGTGGCAAATACTATGCTTCCCTGGAGGATGTACCAGAATGGCAGCGGGATATTGCCCGGAAACAACAAAACATCCACGGTATGATCGAGCCAGAGATCATCGAAAACATCACCGTAGCAACCTATCAGGTAGTAGGGGGTGAGTATGTCTGGATCGCACGAATATATTCCTCTCTATTCTGGGTTCTGGGGGGCTGGGCATTATATTCTCTAACCCGTGGTATGGTTTCCAATGACGGGGCAGTTGTAGCTCTGGTTTATTACTTATTTGTTCCTTTTGGATTGGTTGCCAGCAGAACTTTTCAGCCTGATCCATTAATGACTGCCATGATTGTGACAGCCTGGATGGCGTTTTATCATTGGAACAAGACTTCGTCCTGGAAATGGGTACTTCTCGCTGGTATAAGCGCCGGGGTAGCAATGTATATCAAATCCACCTCAATTTTCTTTTTACTGATTGGGATGGCATTGGTTGTATTGTCTAGGAAAAAGTTACGGGAAGTAGTAAAAGATGCCCAGGTTTGGGTAATCGCGATCCTTTCAGCAATTCCTGTTCTTGCTTACAATGTTTATGGGATGGTTATTATCGGTGAGCTTGAGAGTCAATTGAAAGGGCGCTTTTTCCCCCAGATGTGGAATGACCTTGATTTTTATCTGCAGTGGAAAAATGCAATCTCCAATGTCACAGGTCATTACATAATCTTGATAGTAGGTCTGGTAGGTTTGATTCTTTTAAAAAAGAAGCAGGACAGATACTTTTTATTAGGAATCTGGTTTGGTTATCTCTTATACGGATTAGGTTTTTCATACCACATTTCTACCCACTACTACTACACCCTGCCTGTTATCCCCTTACTAGCTGTGACTTTAGGCTCCGTTTTCGAATGGATTTTCGTGTGGGTGCGGAAATTCAAACTTTCGGCACTTGTGTTAGCCGGTACAGTTGCTATCGTAATTGTGGGGGTTGCGGGTGGTTATTATATCTTTACGAAAGATGATTACCGTCATGAACCCGGGTATTACCAGAAAGTAGCCAGTTTCGTTGATCCAAAAAACAAGATTGTTGCCTTGAGCCAGGATTATGGTTACCGGCTCTCTTTCTATGGATGGCTATCTATTCAACCCTGGAAAGGCACGGAAGATTTACGATATATTATGCTTCGGGATTCAGAGGTTGATCCCTTTTCAAAACGTTTTGAGGAATATTCCACAGATTATGATTATTTCATCGTGACCAGGATGAAGGAGTTAAGACGCCAGGATAAGTTATATGATGAATTGTATGACCATTACCCAATTGTTAGGGAAGGTGGAGGCTTTGTGATTTTTGATCTAAATAAACGAATGGACTAGCCCTATGAAACCACTCGTATCTGTTATCACCCCTTCCTTTAATCAGGCGCCATTTTTAGAAGCAGCGATGATGTCTGTTCTAAACCAGAAATACCCTGCGATAGAATATATCGTGGTCGATGGTGGGTCAACCGACGGTTCCCAGGAGATCATCAAGTCCTATGCAGATCAATTAACCTGGTGGGTCTCGGAACCTGACCAGGGACAGGCTGATGCAATTAATAAGGGATTTAAGAAAGCCAAAGGAGAGATCATCGCCTGGTTAAACTCAGATGATTTGTATCTTCCCTGGACTATTCATGATGCTGTGCAGGCTTTTTCGAAAAACCCGGAAGCAGGCATGGTCTACGGGGATGCTGTTTCAGCTGATGGAACAGGCCGGCTGTTGAACGAACTGCGTTTTGAATCCTGGGGAGTAGAGGACCTGCTCCAATTTAAGGTGATCTGTCAACCGGCAGTCTTTATGAAACGATCCGTTGTGGAGAAAGTTGGATACTTGGATTCAAGCTACCATTTTTTCCTGGATCACCAACTCTGGATCCGACTTGCGAGAACTACTAATCTTTTCCATCAACCAAGAATCTGGGCTGTCTCCCGCTACCATGCGGAGGCAAAAAACGTAACCATGGCATCTCAAAGTGGAAAAGAAGTCTACCGGATACTGGATTGGGCGGAGACACAACCAGACTTGTCAGCAATACTTGAAGAAAACCATCATCAAATCTGGGCTGGCGCCTACCAGATCATTGCCAGATATTTACTTGATGGCGAGATGCCGCAAAAAGCTTTTCATACCTATCTCAAGGCAACCAGGACCTGGCTTCCGTCTATAAAAGGTTACTGGCATCGGTTTCTTTTTTCAGGATTGAGCATCTTGGGAATGGGGTTTTTGGGGAAGTGGTATTATAGCTTGAAAAAACAGCGCAGACCGGTGATCCACAATGAAGAAGAATTGACCGATTGGGTGGGAATACAGCTCAACTGAACCCCCCTGATAGCCCCGGTTCTCGAACTTTTCGATTGTTGAATATTGATTTTATCAACGCTAATCAGGAGCATTATGGAAAAAGAACCATTGGTTTCCATTGTCACACCATCATATAACCAGGCTCGATTCCTGGAATCTACCATGCAATCAGTCCTAAATCAGGATTACCCATCGCTGGAATACATTATTGTTGATGGGGAATCTACGGATGGGTCTCTTGAAATTATTAAGAGGTATGAGAGTAAGTTGGCAACCTGGATCAGTGAACCAGATCAGGGGCAATCTGATGCCATTAACAAGGGATTTAGCCTGAGTCGGGGAGATATTATGGCTTGGTTGAATTCGGATGATCTCTATTATCCCTCCGCTGTCAGCAAAGCAGTAGAGTTTCTGTGTGCAAATCCCCACGTTGGTATGGTATATGGGGATACCGATATTATCGATGAAAATGGACAGATACTTGAATTATTTAACACGCGGCAAACCAGCTATCAGAAATTAATGCGGGGAAGTGTTTATATCCCGCAGTCAGCAACCTTTTGGCGAAGAGAACTCTGGAATCAGGTCGGTCCCCTTGATATTTCACTCTATTTTGCAATGGATTATGATTTGTGGGTCAGGTTTGCAAAAGAAACCCAGATTCAATATATTCCTACACTTTGGGCGAGTTTCAGAATCCATCGGGAAGGGAAAACTACCCTATCTGATGATCGATGCTGGCCGGAAATGCGCCGGGTCCATCAACGAGAAGGGGGTAGTGTATTTTCAATTTTCATGGCAAAATTTACCCTCAGAAGAATACTCGGTCCGTTTTGGAATTGGATAAAGAAGAAGAGATATAACCTATAATCTTGTTTGTGGAGATTTCTATGGATAGCTGGAGCTTACGGGATGAAGTCTTGCGATCAGTAAATCAGTGGTATCTGATCCTTGCTTTTATTATCATTGGTGGATTGATCGGGTATGTGATCACTTACCTGGTGCCGGCTCCTTACCGGGCGACAGCAGATTTATTTGTCGGTATAGATATTACCCGGGTAAATGAAATGGAGTATCTAATACCTCTTGCCAAAGAAGAGCCATTGAACCTGGATGACTATAAAAATTGGCAGCTAAAACAAGTCGCTGATATCCTGTCTTCAAATCTTGTTTTAGGAGATACACTGGAAGTAATAAATGCGATGGATTCATCCGGGAAGGAGCTATCGCTGGATGAGTTAAAGAAAGCGCTAGATATATACTGGTATGATACAGGACTCTGGCAGCTTGAGGCAGTTTTACCAGAGGAGGAGCAAGCGCTGGCAGCTGTCCAAGCCTGGTTGGATACTGGACATGGAAAGATCACTGAACTTTTGGAAGTTAGCGAACAGGTCGCACATCTTGATGCACAACTTCAGTCGTTAAATGATGAGATCGGTTCCTTAAAGAAGCAAAATGCAACCTTAGAGTCTTTCTTGTCCTCTTTGAGTGAGTGGATTAGCGTTCTGGAGGAGTTTCCACCAGATTCGCCCTTGCATGAGGATATTTCAAGGGAGTTTGCTGCCTGGATTCTGGCCTACCGTGAAGATGATGACTCTTGGCAGGTCCCTTTGGATAATTTACCCCTGTCTGATCAGACGGCTGCAAATTACCAATCCTGGCTTGGCAGTGCTCAACTTTTAGCCAACGCGGTGTCATCTAAAACCCTAACACAAGTGGAACTCCTTGAAAATGAGCGAGCAGAAATATTGCCCCAATATCATGCAGCTTTGGAGGACAGTCTGGGTTTATCGGCAAATCTAGTACTACAGCCAAATACATCCGCCCCATCTGTTCACCAGGTCCGATCAACCGGGATAGTGACTCTAGGGAGTGGAATTCTAGGATTGCTGACTTGGATTTTATTGGCTGCTTTCCGAATTAAAGGCAGGCGCATTGGGCATGATTAAGGAATATCTTCCTAAAATCAAGAAGATCATCTGGGCAGGATTCTTGGTGAGTCTGCCTGTGACAAACTTTCCCTATTTCCCTGCTGGATTGGGAGGAAGCAAAGTCAGCGTTCGACCGTTATTGCTGTATCCACTTGTATTGTTAACTCTCGTTATACTCCCGACTTTATGGAAGCGGAAACTTCCTCGCGTCTGGCTGCCATTTTTTGTGTTTGTCATCTTGGCACTTATCTCATCGGGTCTTCCAATCTTACAGGGAGTCACCTCTGAATTGAGTGAAGTAACTGTTATTTCGCGTATTGTGCGGACGCTGGTTACTCTCTTTTTGGCTGCAGCGATCTACTTGATTGTTTCATTAGTACCCCTCGATGAAGAAGATTTACAATTTACCCTAAAATGGCTCTATATCGGTCTAATTCTTGCTTTATTTTGGGGGACCTTGCAGATTATCTATGTACTGGACCTGGTCCCTAACTGGTATAAGATCATGAGGAAGATCCAGCGGTATATATCAATCAATAAAGGAATTCCTGATAGAATAATCGGTTTAACACAGGAACCCTCCTGGTTTGCAGATCAGCTCTCAGCTTTGTGGTTGCCATGGATTTTTTCAGCTGTCTTAATGAATAAAACTGTCTTCAAACGGTCCTGGGGTTGGATAACTGTTGAAAAAATATTACTGGTCTGGATGGCTGTTGTGTTGGTATTTACTCTTTCCCGAGCAGGTCTTGTTGTGGCAGCTGTTGTTGTTGCTTCTGGGATAGTTTTCTTCAGACCGAAACGTGATCCTTCCACCCAGAGCAAACAGAGATCAGGAATCTTCGGAAAAATCCAATACAGGTATAATAATCTTCCTCGTTTTATCCGAACGATTATCCCTGCGCTAGGGATCCTTGGAGTGTTAGTTGGTTTGTTTTATTTTGCCAGCCTCGAGAGCAAATATATCTCCCGAATGTGGAATTACTGGGTTGGTAATTCGTCAGAATTTCAAGCAATTGGATCAAAAAGTTTACGGAGATATATCCGATACATCGGTTTTGGTCCCCGATTCATCTATTGGGAAACAGCCTACAGGATTTATGCCCAAAATCCATTCTTCGGCGTGGGTTTAGGGAATTATACGTTTCACTTTCAAGATACTTTTCCAGCAGTTCAGATTGGATATATGCCAGAACTATTAAAGGCTATGGTGCCTGATCATTCCCGGGTTATTACCGCAAAGAATTATTTTGCACGGCTGCTTGCAGAAACTGGATTACTGGGAACGGCAGCATTTGTTACTTTTTTGGTTGTGCTGGCTGGTAGTGCGGTTTACTTATGGTTATCGAAAAATTCCAAGGTAAAATACTGGGGAGCAGGTGGATTATTGGCTTTGATTGCATTTTGTGTAGATACTTTATCCTATGATTCCATGGCCATCCCAAATCCGTGGATTGTTTTTGGTTTGATAACCGCGTCATTTAGTGTATTCACAAAATCCAGCCATCAAAAAGAGGAGCGCCAACACTGAACAAGAAACCTGTCCTTATCGGTCTAATTATTCTGGGTATTATTATTGTGGGTTTTACCTGCCTGGCGTGTGGTGTGTTGGGATATGGAATAAACATTTGGTTGAGAGAAGAAGGTTATCTAGCAAACCCACCTGTTGAGGTAGAAGTGTTACTCTCTCCCACTGATCAACCTGTTGAATCCGAGCCTGCCCAGGAAATTCCAACAAACTTAAAACCCTCTACCCTGGAAACATTGTTAACCGAAGAGATACCGATCAATGACCCATTTGATCTCGCCCAGCGGCTCGAAGGAATGGAGAATATCCCCCTGACATTACCTGTTGATGATCTGAATCGCCAGGTAGGTGACGAAGAGACTTTTTGGGTGACCAATACCGACACGGATGTTAATTTTCAGATTGAAACCACTTTGGTCGCAGTGACTGACCATCTCTATTTTTGGGTTGAGGACGGTGTTGAATACTCTCGAAAAGCACTAAATAGGTTGGTAACGGATTTTGAGGAGAATATCTACCCTACCAATCGAGAATTTTTTGGTTCTGAATGGACTCCGGGAGTTGATGAAGATCCCCATCTTTATGTGATTTTCGCCACAGGGTTAGGGGAAGGTTTGGCAGGTTATTTTTCCACAATTGATGAATATCATCCCCAGATTCATGAATTCTCTAATGCCCATGAAACCTTTATGATCAGTGCTGATAACCAGCGACTTGCAAATGACTATACTTTTGGTGTTCTGGCCCATGAGTTTCAACATATGATCCATTGGTATAGGGATAGAAATGAAGCCCACTGGATGAATGAGGGATTTTCGGAATTGGCTACTCTACTTACCGGTCATCGGGATGGTCCTCAACACGATTATTTTTATGCTGAGAATCCCGATCTACAGCTTAATGATTGGCCGAATGATTCGCAAGCTACCGTACCTTATTACGGATCTTCCTTTTTGTTTGTGACTTACTACCTGGATAGGTTTGGAAGTGAAGCGACAAAAGCCTTGGTAGCTGATGATCTGAATGGTCTGCCAAGTGTCGATAAAGTGCTCAATGATCTGGAAATTAAAGATCCTGTTACAGGCAAAATCCTCACAGCTGATGATCTCTTTTTAGATTGGGTTGTAACCAATTACATTAAAGATGACTACAATGTCACCGAACGATTCAGATATTCACTTTATCCAGAAGCCCCCAAGTTTTTTCCCACAGAGTCCATAGAGCAATGTCCAACCGGTGTGGAATTCAGAGATGTTCATCAATATGGGGTTGATTATATCCAATTGACCTGTCAGGGATCCTTTATTTTAGATTTTCAAGGAAAGCAGTTTGTCCCAGTCCTACCTGAGGACCCCTATTCGGGCTCCTATGCATTCTGGTCAAATAAGGGTGACACCTCAGATATGCGGTTAACCAGGGAATTCGACTTCAGGGAAGCATCCGGTCCCCTCACTCTTAACTATTGGACCTGGTTTGACCTGGAAGAGATATATGATTACGTTTTCCTGGAAATCTCTGCCGATGGTGGGGATTGGAGGATCATCAGGGCGCCTTCCACCACATCTGATAATCCCTCTGGCAATAGCTATGGTTGGGGATATACCGGCCTATCTGGTGAGGACGGTGTCTGGATTCAAGAGAACATTGATCTTTCCTCATACGCTGGTCAACTGGTTAAAATCCGTTTTGAATATATTACCGATGCAGCAGTGCATGGCGAAGGTTTCTTACTGGATGATATTTCCATCCCGGAAATTGGATATTTTTCAGATTTTGAAGAAGATGATGGGGGTTGGATTAATGAGGGATTTGTCCGGATCGATAACTCACTGCCGCAATCGTAC
>JAUWCZ010000023.1 GCA_030609055.1 Chloroflexota bacterium
AGCGCCTGATAAACGGCCGTTCTGAATTCTTTGCGGATCGGGTAGGTGTGAGATGGAAGATACTGAGTCATCAATATAGCGATAAGTTCTTCCTGGGGGTCGTTCCAGAAATAGGTTTCTGCACCCCCTCCCCAGCTATAATCTCCAACTGATCCCATCACACCAGTTTGAGCTGCGTCCAGCATCACCCCAAACCCCAAGCCATATCCCATACCCAGCATTGGTTCGATCCCTTCAAAAGCAATGGGCAGTAAAGTAGGCGCCAAATGATTGCAAGTCATTAGTTCAATAGTTTTTGGACCAAGCAGCCTCACGCCATTTAATTCACCTTTGATCAATATACATTGGGCAAAATACAGGTAGTCAGCGATGGTGGAAACCAACCCACTACCCCCATCATGTAATGCAACTGGTGGCAAATATTTACTGGTATCAGGTGTATCTAGAACGCCAAAATCGCTGTCTGGTGTTTTACCGTAGAGGGTGCAAAAACGGCTCAATTTGGATGGATCAATATGAAACGCAGTATCCACCATCCCCAATGGGTCAAAGATTTTTTCCTGCATGAACTCTGCTAAAGACTTGCCGGACAGCACTTCTACCAAGTAGCCAACCACATCAGTGGATACACTATAATGCCACTTTTCTCCCGGATGGAACATGAGGGGCAGTTTGGCAAGACGGCGAGTGAACTCTGCGATTGTGTTGGCTTGATTAAAAAGATCTGCTTCATCATATAACTTGTCGACTGGGGATTCCGATTCCCCAATGCTTCCGTAACTCATCCCGGCAGTATGACGCAACAAATCCTGCACTGTTATTGGGCGATTCGGTAACTCCAATTCTCCCTCCGCCCCCCAGACTTTAACGTCCTCAAAGGCGGGAATAAACTGGCTGATTGGATCAGTCAAGTTGAACAGGGCATCTTCGTACAATATCATCAACGCCACCGAGGCAATCGGCTTGGTCATTGAATAGATCCGGAAAATTGAATCCTGCGACATGGGAGTTTTTGTCTCAAGATTTTGATGTCCAAATGTTTCCCTATGTAGAACCTGACCGCGTCGGGCAATGCATGTCACTATCCCAGCTAGTTTTCCGCTCTCCACATAACGGTTCATGAGGCTATTGATGCGTTTTAATCGGGTGGATGAAAAACCCAATACCTCAGGTTTGGATTGTTTAATCATCTGCTCTCTTCGATGGACATTCTTGTATTTGTCATCATCATGCCTAAGGACCTCTAATCGATGATTACTGTGCCATCTTCTTCTATTATTATCTTGTCTCCACTTTTCACAACTTGAAGAAATGATTCACCAAGCTGATCTATGGTAACGATGCGCCTTCCAGCCCAGATATCGTTGACAATCAATCCCCCTGCAGCAAGAGAATCAATCGGTTGAGAAAACAACATCGCCTTTGGTGCTACCCCCAGTCTTGATATCCGCTGCCATACAGCACCTGCAGAGGTAGAACCAATTGTATAGGGAAGACAGATGATCTTGCCATCTAATCGTTTTCCAAATAATTCTTTATTACCTGAGTCTGCACACTCAGCCGATACAACATTCTCATGTAAGCTGTTGTAAAAAGAGGCATAGGCATTAAAACCCACCTGTGTGACTAATGCCTCACCTTCCAGGTTCCCCGGGAGAACTGCCCTGCCTTCGAAGGTACTGCTCACTTCACACTCTCCCATCCACGCCACCACTAACCAGGACTTTTACCAGATCTTCATCCGTGAAAAACCTGGCAGATGTATAGGCTCGTAACTTGTTGGAGTTAGTGACTATTAGGTTTCCGTCAATGAGCCTGGTTTCAAATATTGTTTCACAACAAGCGCTGCTGAAACTCACTCCTGCATCAAGGGTTCTTTGGTAAGTTGTCTCATCATCTTGAAATACCTGTAATGTTTGTGGGGCAGCGAAGAGTATCGTTTCTACTGCCAATCTATCCCTTTTATGGGATGTTATTTCCGATTCAATCCTGTCTGCCCACCAATAGATCTGTTTTAAACTAAGATGGGGACATCCGATATAACATTTCTCCGGTTTCGCCTTCGGATCATCCCAGAGAACTGAAAAAGAAGTCCTTATGTTCTCGAATTCACCAGCATTAAAAACATATTTTCTGTAATCTGGAGTAAGTAAATCTTTCCCCGAATCAACTGCTTCGGGAGTGATGTTTTCCACATGGAAAAGGCTCACAGCACTATATGTCGCCAACATGGCTCCCATTTCATTAAGATAATCCATCGTGGTTTCATCTAAATCATTATTGAGGAAACGATCCAATCCAGATAGATACGGAACACCTGATTGGATTGTTAATCCAATCGCAGTACCCAGTAATTGGGGGTCCGGAAGATTTTCCATTTCAATTTCTACGAGCCAATTTGCCTTTCTGCCTTCATCAGTCAACAAACCAGTTAAGGGTGTTTTGCCAACAATATTAAGCAGAAGATCCATAATAGCGCCATTGCGGATTGTCCTTGCTCCTAGAACTGAGTTGGCGAAAATGGCACAAGCTGATTCAGACCAGGCTAAGATTGCATCCTGTTTAGGGATGTTTCCAACCTCGGGTTGATAGGGATTACAAGTATAGGCGTCTTCATCCCGAAGGCCCAATTGCATCATTAACTCGTCATAACGATCCTGTTTCGAATGCATTTCCAAGATTGCACTCTCAACCTCAGGGTCAAGGTTCAAGTTACTGAAATCCAAAGGTGGGTAAGGATCGAGAGTAAATGGATGTTTGGTTCTCAACCCGGCATCCACTAATTCTTCCAACATATCAATTGGCGGTGAAATTCCAGGAATTGACCAGGGAATGACGAGGTGTCCTTGTCCCTCAATATCAACGAGTTGCTCAGCACCAAGGGCTTCCCCGTATAGAACAACCGTTTTCATAACTTTCTGCAAAACTGAACCTTTTGCACCTTGCAGAATGTCCCGCTCCTCCTTTGATAATTGGATATTTAACTGATCCGGGTTATCCATCACCATCCCTGGCTTAAAAAATCCCCAATTGTTATGTTTCTCCACACAATACTTCCCAAATAAGTTTGAATGATGCCAAGTAACTCAACTCTATTCTTCGCTACCACTCTACTCGGTAATTTCACTATCAGAAATATTAACCTCGGGCAGATACATCCCCGTGCTAACGATACTTACTGAAACACGATCTAGACCTGGCATATCAGATATCCTGGTCTAGGTGCCAACCACCAAGGCACCATCAACGCGAAGAACCGCTCCCGATACAAAGCTGGCTTCGTCTGAGGCTAAGAAAAGGTAAGCATGAGCTACCTCTTCAGGCTGTCCAAAACGACCTAAAGGTTGATGCCTTTTAAGCTCTGTCAGGAATTTTTCTGGCATTGAGTCCAACATTTCAGTTTGAATCGACCCGGCAGCGACAGCATTAACCCGGATATTAAAACGACCCAATTCGCGAGCCCAAACTTTAGTCATCCCAACCAAGCCAGCCTTGGTTGCCACATAACTGGTTTGACCAAAATTACCATCCAACCCCACTACTGACGAGGCGTTAATGATAGATCCAGACCCTTGACGAATCATGTGTGGGGCAACAGCCTGAGTACAGTTGAACACACCTTTCAGATTGACAGATACTACAATGTCAAAATCCTCCTCAGGTAATTGTTTTACCAGTTCCCCATCCTTAACTTTTACAAGCAGCCCATCTCTGACTATTCCAGCATTATTGATAAGGATATCGATCTTGCCAGATTTCTCAGCAATATCATCGACCCAAACCTGAACAGCCTGTCTGTCGGAGATATCAACTCTGGAATAATTACAGCCAAGTTCCTCAGCTGTTTTCAACCCAGTCACTTCAGTTCGAGAACAGATGAACACATTTGCTCCCTGTTCAACGAATAATTTAGCCGTAGCTTTTCCAATTCCGGCTGAACCACCAGTTATTAAAGCTACTTTTCCTTTTAACCTCATAAATACCCGTGCTCCTTTTTTTATGTTTTTCTGTACTTATTCACCAGCGCCGATTTGTCTTCCTCTCTACCCAAAGCATTTTCTAATACTAATATGAGCCAACTTCTTCTGCTAACTGCATGAACCAATCAATCTTTTCCGGAGGAGCAATCGTTGGAACCTCACAACCCGGCGCCAGGAGGTAGCCGCTGTCATTGGTAGCTTTTTCGATGCACTCTACTATGGCCTGTTTCATTACATTCTTGTCTTCTGCGAGGAACATTTCTGTCGGCACATTGCCGATAAGCACGGCTTTTCCCCGGGTAGCTTCGGCGGCTTTAGCTAAGTCCGTGCCAGAATCAACACTGATATTGCTTGCACCTGTTTTGACCAGATCTTCGAGGATTGGATTTGCATTGCCGCAAACATGAAGTCCGACACCTACTTTTTGCGCTTTAAAATGATCGACAATCTTCTTGTGGTATGGGAACACAAATTCCCGATACATCTTAGGAGATATTAAGTCGCATGAGGCCGGGGCTTCCGAATATCCAACCCCAACACCAATTTCACTCAGGGCTTCCGTAAACTTAATTGTTGCTTGAGAAGTTATCTCCATGACTTCATGAATGAAATCTGGGTCTTTGCTTGAATCCCTGAGAATATTTAACGCTCCCCTCAGACCAACTGCAATTGTCCAGGGTCCAGCGATCACTCCGGAAACCGGGGCATCAGTGATGTGTTTTTTGGTTTCGACACAAGCCTCTAAATATGCCGGCAACCGCCCATCTTTTTTGGGGTCAGGTACTTGGAGGGTATTTAGTTTTCCCTTTTCTTCAAGGACTTCTTTGGTGACGACGGTCATGCTGTCTTCAGGGTATCTGAGTTCATTACCCAGGGCCTCTAGGTCAATATTCAAATCCCACATCATGATCAAGATATCAGGTTTATAGCGCTCATAGGCTGCCACCTGTGCCTTGGCAAATACTTTAGGATCTTGTAAAAACTCCCTAATTGATGAACCAATTAACTGAGCGTTACAAGCGCCGCTGAAGATATAAGCGGGTATTCTATCGAGTTCGGGATCTTTATCTGAGAAAGTCTTTTTAAAAGCCGCAGATACCCTCTGCTTTCCGGTATACGTTGTCATATTCATTCTCCAAAGATTATTTTTAATTCCCTACTATTAGATTCTCTAATTCTCTCCAAAGGGTGTTTTTCTACAACTCTCCCGCTTCTTCCCAAATTTTCATTTGTTCCTGGTAGGTGGGGGGGAAGGTAGCTTCGAAATCGAAGAAGCTTGTAATAGGATATCGCACACCGGCCTTATGGGTCATGGCTAAACCTTCCATTAGCGCATCCACTTTAGAATGCGGCAGCAGGAACGCCATTTCATAATCCTGAGTCATACCAAATATCCTGTCTCCGTTGCCAGGAACAAGATAGCGGCACTGATCCTCTTTGATTGCAGTGATGATCGCTGCGCACCCTAGTCTACCCATCGCGGAAGATTGAACAGCACCGCCTTCCGTATAGAGTGCTCCCTGAATGAGCCTCATAATTTGAGCTGGATTGCCGTAAATCATGTACAGGTCTGGTTCGAAAGCAGCCCGACTCACCGTAGCTACCAGGATATGGCTGTACGTTCCATGATCGAATCGGTCAACCAGATCTTCTTGTTTTTTGCCTGCTTCTTTCGAAGCAGTAAACATTCCATCAGCTAAATTCCCTTCATTGAAATAATCAATATTCTTAAAGAAACCAAATGGAGCTGCGCCCAGCGAGCATTGCATATCCTCTTTGCCCATTGCAACAGTCCAACCATATTTCCTCGCCATACCAATCCCCTGGCAAATAGCTATTTTCTTCCCAGTCTTTTCAAAAGGACGCCGTGTCCTATCGGGTATCTCTTTTTCAGATTTCAGCATCTTTATCGCCAGAGGAAAAGTAAGAGGACGGATATAAGTATTTAATGCCTGGTCCAGTTCTTTTAAATCAGCCATGGTAATCTCCTTAGATAATATTATCTGTCAGGTCGGGTATTACTAATTGTTCTAGCTCATTACACTGCTGGCGTAGAAGCCTCCTTACTTGAAAGAGAACTTTTTCCATGGATTTTTTTGGTTATTCTGGCACAAAGTATGTTGAGTCGTTTTGGTGACTCAAGCCTTCAAGATAGCCATGTTTTGATCGCAAAGGGCTTGTAATCAAAGCCGCTAAGCGAGGTTGAGAATTGCATATAAATAGAATAATAATTGCTCACCAAAAATACTCCCCGCTGCAGGACTGCCAGTCTTACGAGAACTGGCAGTCCTGCAAGGGACTTATTCTTGGATATTTCCTAAAGACTAGAGTAGGAAGCAGTAATCCTGCTTCCTACTCGATTGTTCATTGATTCTAGATCATTCACAGTCTGCCGGCTTAGTGATATGGTTCCAATCAGCGAAGAACAAGCCGATTTGAGGTAACTCACCCAGGCAGGTCTTTGCAGCGCGAACCATTCCTGAGTAATAGGGGATGATCGTGCCGCCATCCATGTGAAGCATGGTTTGGGCTGCCTGGTAGTGCTCTTTACGTTTTTCAAAATCCATCTCAGCCCGGGCCGCATCGAGCAGTGCATCGAACTCAGGAACGTTCCAGAAGGATTCATTCCAGGAGCCGCCGCTACGATAGATCTCGTTCAAAAACTGGTCAGTCGTTCGTTCATTCCAGCAGGTCATCACGAATGGTTGGATCATCCAGGCCTCAGCCCAGAAGCCATCGGAAGAGACATTCACGATATTGACTTCAATACCAGCATTCGCAGCCTGCTGCTGGAAGATCTCTGTCAGCGCGGTCCAATCTGAGCAGACATCCGCGGTGTAGAGATCGATCTCGAATCCATCTGCGTAACCTGCGTCCGCCAGCTTCGCCGCAGCAGCCTCAAAGTCTTGCTCGTAGAGGCATTCCGGAATCAAGTAGGGATCCCCGGGCGTGATACCCAGATCACAGGAGACCTCGCCAAGACCGGCAAGGGCCAGATCGAGCATTTCCTGGCGATCAACTACCAGGTGCATCGCCTGGCGCAGATCCAGATTGTCGAAGGGTGGAATGTCGGTGCGCATGACGAATCCTGACCAGTTGCCTGTAGGAATGATATCGATCACGAAGTCGTCTGCGTCATCGAACATCGGTATATGATCAGCGATCAGGTCAATACTGAAGTCAATCTGACCAGCTCGTGTGGCTTGAATGGCTGCTTCATTGTCAGCAATCATAAATACTTCAATTACCGCCACACCAGGAGGACCATCCCAGTAATCATCATTGGCAACCAGGACCGTTACACCACCCACGTCCAGGGTCTCCAGCTTAAAGGGACCAGATCCCATGCCTGTCTCCATGATATCCGGGAAACTTCCTTTCTTGAGGACTCGTGCCCGGTAGTCCATGACGATCAAGGGGAAATCAACCACAGGCTGTGTTAGATTAAACACAACTGTGAAATCATCAGGTGTGTCAACGCTTTCGACAACACCGAATGAGCCGGCGATGACAGACGCTTCTGCGTTTAGCCAGTGATCAACTGAATATGCCACATCAGCTGATGTGAGCTGGGTTCCATCATGGAAGTAAACGTCATCACGCAAAGTAAACGTCCATACCTCACCTGTCGCATTGCTTTCCCAGGACTTTGCCAGGGAGGGAGTGGGTCGCATTTCATCGTCTGCCGGTGTAGCCAGGCGATCGAACAGGAGCGAGATGGGCGGCCAGAAGCGGTTCGGATCTACAGGGTTCAGGTTCTCAAGGCCACCATAGACTATACCGGTGTTGTATCGAAGTACTCCACGAGTCTCTGCGGGCGGTTCTTCAACGACCTCTTCTTCAGTCGGGGGTTCCTCAACAACCTCTACTTCAGCCGGGGGTTCTTCGGCGACCGGTTCTTCCGGTGCCGCTCCTTTACAAGCAGTCAGTATCATGGTTAAAACAACCAGGATAGTTATTAACCAATGTATCTTTTTGGTAAACATGCTTAATCCTCCTTAAATAATTGTCAAGTTCAAAAGTAAATCAAAGTTTTACTTTTGACAGGTGAGCGAAGGTTATTTGTCTTATATTTACCTCCTTTCTTCCCGGGCGGGAAAATTCGACTTGGGTTGTCCTCAGTGATTATTGATTTCCATAACGCGCTGTTCACTCCTGAGGTTTAATCGTCCTGATGATGTCTTCCGGTACAAACACTAGGTTGTGAGTGGAAATATCATCAGTTCGGGTCCAATAAATGAACTCGGTTGATTTCAAATCTGGTACGAATTACCAGTAAAACAATCCGGCTGGATTTTCCAGCCTAAAATGCTGCCTTTTGATCAACTAATAACTCATTTATAGGAATATGACAGCGAATTTTATGCCCGTCATCACTTTCTGGAAATTGCCAGGGTGGTATTTCTTCAACACAAAGATCGGGCATACAATATGGACAGCGCCGTTGGAAGGCACAGCCTTTGGCAGGCGGGGCTAATTCGGGTGTATCGCTGGCGAGTAGTTTTGGTTCATGATCAGGATCTGGCACAAGGACTGCCCCCAATAATGTTTCAGTATAGGGATGATAGGGCGGCGAATAGATTTCATCCACCGTGCCAACCTCGCATAATCGTCCCTGATATAAAACCGCCACCCGATCAGCAATTGCCCGCACGACAGCTAGATCATGTGCTATGAAGATATAGGTTGTGTTACGCTCTCTCTGTAAATCTGCCAACAAGTCCAGCACAGCGGCCTGCACTGATACATCCAGGGCAGAGGTTACCTCATCGCACAACACTACCTCCGGATCAGCCGCAAAAGCCCGGGCAATCGCTACCCGCTGTTTTTCACCTCCAGACATCTGTCCCGGATAGCGAAGCCGATAGCGTCCCTCCAACCTAACACGCTCTAGCAGTTCGATCTGTCTTGC
The DNA here is from genome assembly GCA_030609055.1 of Chloroflexota bacterium. Classification (GTDB taxonomy): domain Bacteria; phylum Chloroflexota; class Anaerolineae; order Anaerolineales; family UBA11858; genus B10-G9. Next base: position 8,893 of record JAUWCZ010000023.1, read on the forward strand.
TCTACGCTCGTCATGTGTCATATCCGGGAAGTATAATTTGAGAGGTTGGTCAAGAATTTCTGCCACAGTGTGCCTGGGATTGAGCGAAGCATCAGGGTTTTGGAATATTAACTGAACGTGCCTACATAATTCCATCGGGCGTTGATCGACTTCCACCGTTAGGTCACAGTCCTCAAATTGAATAGAGCCCCGTTTCGCTGGTAAAAGACCGGAAATGGTCCGGACAATGGTTGTTTTTCCACTACCACTTTCACCCACCAGGGCAAGTGTCTCACCACGTTTGACAGATAATGTTATGTCACTCACGGTTGCCGGTGGCTCTGGAATTGAACGGATGCGCTCCATAAATCCAGAACGGTGGTAAGTGATCTCAAGGCCGGAAAGTTCAATGGCTGGTTCATCTTCGGTTGTATGCTCAATCGTGCGGAAGACTTGCTGCAATTCCTGGGAAAAATCTATAGCCAGTACCTTTTCCCAGTTATCACAACGAACGCGATGGGGTGGGCCGGGAATTGAAGTAAATGGAGGCGATTTGCTTCTGCAAATCTCGCTTATGAAGGAGCAGCGGGGTGCAAAGGAACAGCCGGGCAGCGTGCCTGGAATGGGAGGTTGTCCGGGCATAGAATTGGGGATGCCTGCCAAATTTAAACGGGGAATTGACTCCAGCAAGCCGCGCGCGTAAGGGTGGGCAGGGGATTTAAACATTTCAGCCACATTGGTATCTTCCACTATTTCACCCGCATACATTAAGGCAATCCGGTCGCTTACCCGGGCGATTACACCCAGATCATGGCTGATATACATCATGGCTGTGCCCAAATCAGCCACAATATCCCGCAGCAAGTTAAGAATGTGGGCTTGTGTGGTTACATCCAAGCCCGTGGTCGGCTCATCCAATATGAGCATGTACGGTTCAGCTGCCAGTGCCATGGCGATGACGGCTCTCTGCTGCTGCCCTCCAGATAATTCATGAGGGTATCGGTTTGCCATCACATCCGGATGAGGTAAATGGACTTGAGCCAATAACTCCAACATTCGATTTTTGGCTGCTGCCCCTGAAAGATCGGCGTTTAGCTCAATCGCTTCAATAATTTGGTTGCCGACCCGCAGCGTTGGGGTTAAAGCATCTCCGGCATTCTGAGGGATCAGGGCAATCTGCCTTCCCCGAATGGTTTCCAGCTGCCTATTATTCAGGGCAAACATATCATGATCCGCAAACTTAACAGACCCGCCGAGTACCTGGCTGCCAGAACGCAGATATCCCATCATTGCCTGACCAAGTGTGCTTTTACCGCAGCCCGATTCTCCCACTAAGCCCAGCGTTTCACCGGGTTTGACTTCCAGGTTTACTCCCTGTAAAACAAGAACTAGAGTACCTTTTTGGTTGTAATAACCGATCGTCAATTCGCGAACATCTACGAGGCAGTCACTCATACCGGTGCTCCCTGACTGCGGTCTAATCCAAGGGCTTTAGCAAAAGCGTCTGCAAAGAGGTTTATACCGATAATCAACGTACCCAACATGACCACTGGTCCAAAAACTGCCCAGGGCTGTACACCGAGAATCTCCCTGTTTTTTGCGATCATAAAACCCCAATCAGGGGTTGGAGGGGTCACCCCAAATCCCAAAAAGGAAAGCGAAGTGAAACCCAGGAGCATCCAGGACCAGTTCATGGCGCCATCAACTAAAAGCACGTCCCGAACATTAGGAATCAATTCCTTGATAACAATTGTTCGCTTGCGTTCTCCTCTCGCCCTAGCGGCGAGCACAAATTCGCTGGTCACAAAGTCCAGCGTGGCAGCACGGGCTACCCTTACAGTTAGAATTCCGTACGTAAAACCAAAGGTAAGTGCCTGGACCCACATTTTTGTGCCCAGAACACTGACAATGAGCAGAATGATTAGCAGCCAGGGAATGGATAATAGCGCATCAACAAACCGCATTATTAATTCATCCGCCCGACCATTCACCAACCCAAGCACGATTCCCAGTAATCCCCCCCAAACCACAGCGATACTGATCGCGATCAGAGTCACGACCATGGTCACACGTCCGCCCACCATAGAGCGGGAAAACACATCCCGACCGAGCTTGTCAGTTCCCATCAAGTGCTCTGCGGAAGGCGCTTGGGTTCTGATCTTTGCATTCATTTCCAGCGGATCCCGGGGTATCCAGACTGGTGATGTCGTAGCGATCAGAATATGCAAAACGATCAAAGTTAATCCCACCATGCCTGCCCAGGATTTGCGTAGATTATCCCAGGTTTCCGCCAGGGGACTGCGACGTTTGGTTCTTGGCGGCTGTTCAACAGACTGTGCTACTAAGGTCATCCCACTCTCCTGATTTTCAAAGATACAAACAATAAATTGATAGTCCTATTTACTAATGGCCGCGAGCTGTTCTCAATTTTGGGTTGAGCACTAGAGATAACAAATCCGCGGTCAAGTTCAAGGCTATGTAGATCCCAGATAAAATCATTGCAATACCCTGAACCAAAGCAAAATCCCTGTCCGTGATTGCATCAATTAGTAGTTTCCCAATTCCAGGGAAGTTGAATACAGTCTCTATAATTGCAACACCACCCACAAGCCAGGCCAGGGTAAGGGCAACGATGTTTATCGTGGGGAGCATTGCGTTTGGTAAAGCATGCTTAAATACGATCTGCCTGGCAGGAACACCTTTCAGCCGGGCCATCTGTACATAATCACTCACCATCACGTCGATCATATTGGTTCGTACCAGCCGTAAAATATGCGCAACCATGATCATAGTGAGAGTTATGATCGGTAATAACATGGTATCTAATAATTCGATAACAGAAACATCCGATGGAACTAGCGTGATGGCTGGAAACCACTCCAGGCGAATAGCGAAAATATAGATCAGAACAGTCGCAGTGACAAATCCTGGCAGTGTCATAGCGACGATCGAAGTAGTTGAAATAATAACATCTGGCAATTTGTCTCTCATCAAACCAGCTATTACACCGAGAATGATCGCCAGGGGTATACCTACAAGCGCTGAAGTTATTGTTAAAACAACGGTATTACGAAATCGGTTGCCAATTAGTTCAGCAACCGGTTTTCTCTTTACCATCGATACCCCGAGATCTCCCCGCAAGATATCCCCCAACCAGTTAATGTATCGTACGTGGATGGGGTCATTGAGGCCAAACTCTTCCCGTAAGGCAGCCAAACTTTCTGGAGTCGCCCACTGACCAAGGTATCCAGTCGCCGAGTCACCGGGCAAAGCCTCAACTCCCACGTAAACGATCAGCGAAATTATGAAGAGGGTCACAAGAGAAAGAATTAATCGACGGGCAATCAGAATGATCATAAATATTTCCTTTACCTGGAAAAGTCATCCCTTAGCGAACTTTTCGTTCGTCGTGCATCATAGATCAAAACTGGATATAGATATTATCTTCAGCTCCTGAGTTACCATTTTTAATTTTTGACCATCAGAAAACTGAGTGAAGATCAAAATGACAAAACGGCGGTTCTAACCAGCTGGTCCACACCACTTTGGTCCGAAAACCCCTGGCTTCTGTTCAGGAGCTCAGGATCCTTCCCCCTGAGATTCATCTAAAATGGTGTAGGTTCACAACAAATTATTTTACATCTTGGTTACTATAGATTTGATTAGTTCCACTGAAATTGTATGGCTCAGCTTTATTCTCAATATTATTTGAATAAGATTCTCTACTTGAAATCACACAGTGTTAATATTAGGCCTTCAAATCGCCAACATAATCGATCAACGAGTTGATCGATCTCGACAAACCAATTTTTGATTTAGCTGCCCCATAAAATACAGACGACCCAATCATTCCATTAAAAATCAATTCTGTGGCTCTATTAATATTTACATCCTCTTTGAGTTCACCGATCTCCTTGGCTTCCGCCAGGTATTGTTTAAGCATGTTTTTTAGTCCTACAAAGCCCTTATTCACTGCCTCTATCAGGTGAGGGTGTGTATCGTCCAATTCAACTGAAAATGTGATAAAAATACACCCACCAGGAAAATTGCTCTCGTCCTGAAGATATCGATCCCGATAATTTTCCAGCATTTGGGTGATCTTCATTGTGGGGCTATCGATGTCATTAATTAAGTAAAGCACTTGCTCTCGCCAAATTCTTTGTGACTCAGTTAGGACTTCGTGGAACAAATCTTCTTTACTGGCAAAATGATTGTAGAACCCTCCTTTAGATGTTCCCGCTATTTCTATGATCTCATTTATCCCTGTATTTAAATACCCATTCAGAGAGAACAATTTTTGAGCCTCATGGATGATCGTATCTTTATTATTCATATTAAATTCTATGGTTATAAATGAGACAGACCGGTCGGTCTCTGTTATATTATATAATACATAATAATTAACATTGAGTCAATACCCTCTCGTAGAATCCCCTGAGGGCAGAAGTATACTTGAGGAAAAAACCATGAATGTGCCTCTAAACCCCTTAGAATTTCGTCACAGAGCAGTCTCCCTTTTTGGTCAAAAAGTTGGTGTTGTAGATGGAGCAAAACGCTTTACTTATAAAGAATATGATCAACGTGTAAACAGATTGGCAAATGCTTTGTTAAAATTGGGTATCGGAAAGGGGAATGTGGTTTCTTTTATTACCTACAATTGTCATCAACTACTTGAATCTTATTACGCTGTTCCTCAAATCGGCGCCATACTTAATCCCATCAATATACGCCTATCACAAACCGAAATTGAATATATATTGAACCATGCGGAAACCCGCGTGTTGTGCTTTCACGCGGATTTTTTACTAATTATTGAAGCCATGCGGGGCAATCTGAAAGAAATTGACCACTTTATCGTGATGGAGTCCAAGGATGTTCTTGATTGGGCACACTCATTTGAATTGCTTCTAGAAGATGCGTCTCCAGAAGCAGATATAAATCTCGATGCCGTGGATGAAAACGCGGTGATTGAATTATTCTATACCTCCGGAACTACTGGTCAACAAAAAGGGGTGGCGATCACGAATCGGTCGTTATACATCCATACCCTGACTGCAATTCCTGGCTTCCAGGTCAGTGATGAAGACACCTTGTTACACGTTGTACCGCTATTCCACGTTAACGGCTGGGGAACTCCTCATTTCCTGACCGCAGTTGGCGGCAAGCATGTTATGCTGCGGAAAATCGAATTCGGCGAAATGCTGCGTTTGATTGAAGCCGAAAAAGTAACCAAACTCCTGGGGGTTCCTACAATCTTCAACGGCTTACTCCAACACCCGGATCTCAAAAAATATGATTTAAGCAGTTTAAAAGAATGTATTATTGGTGGTGCTCCCTCATCCTATGCGCTTATTGAGGCGCTTGAGAAAAAGATCGGATGTCGTGCATATGTCGGGTATGGTTTAACTGAGACATCGCCCTTTATTGTAATTGCCAGACCTAAACAACATTTGAAAAAAGATACTAAAACCCGCCGATCCTATCAGGTTAAAACAGGATTGCCGCTTGTGGGTGTTCGCATTCGCGTTGTGGAAAATGATGGAATCGATGTGCCACGAGATGAAATAACAATGGGTGAGATTGTCGTTCGGGGGAACCAGGTTATGCATGAGTATCTAAAGGACCAGAAGGCAACTGACACAGTAATTGTGGATGGATGGTTACATACCGGAGACATGGCGGTTGTGGATAGCGAAGGTTATATCACCATAGTGGACCGGAAAAAAGATGTCATCATCTCAGGGGGTGAGAATATATCTTCCGTTGAAGTAGAAAAGGTAATTCAGAACCACCCGGCAGTGTTTGAAGTTGTTGTGATCGGGATCCCCAATGAAAAATGGGGTGAGGAGGTAAAAGCCCTGGTGGTTCTTAACCCCGGCAAGAATGTGTCTGAAGAAGACCTAATCGCCTATGTCCGCGATCAGATTGCAAATTATAAGGCCCCAAAATCTGTTGAATTCCGGGATGAATTTCCAAAAGGAGGTACGGGGAAAATCCTTAAACGGAACCTTCGCGAACCGTATTGGGAAAATTACACAAAAAAGGTTAACTAGTATTTGACAAAGAAAATGTAGTTGAAGAATCAGGCAAAATGACGCAATAGATGATATTCAGCGTTAAAAATGATTGTAAGTTTTAGCCTGCCCAGTCGAATTCATATATCCTCAGTGAAACTTACGATTCTATAATTTCTCAACCTATCAAGAATTGGTGAATCTGCCAAATTAATCTTAAACTTCAGGGGGGGGGGTAGAGAATCCAGATATTTATTCAAAACATCAGATTAAGGAAGAAGATATCAGCGAGAACGCTTGGTCCACAATCCCTGAAAGATTGACCGGGGTGAATTCGCGCGTCGGTTTTGGATTTTAATCTTCTTTGCCAGTTTTGCATCAGAAGGTTCTACCAGAATTGAGCCATCCCTGAATTTGATGGTTGGGACAATCCGCTTACCGTTGTTTACCTCCAGCACATAGGCTTTGCCGGCAGGATCCTGTCCTATATCCACATAAATATGGGGGATTTGGTGTTTGTCGAGGAATCTTAAACTGCGACGGCAGTCTGAACACCAATTAGTCCCATAGACGGTGATTTCTGGTTTACTGCTCACATACCCTCCCAATGTTAATTAATAATTTCAGAATATTCAGACAACCCTGATATGATTTTACACGCTAAGGAGAGATAAATCACCTCCAGTGGAATGATTTCAAACCTGATCAGGTAAGCTTCTGGCTAATGAGCTCGTCCAATGGGTACCTGCCACAATCAGGCAGCTGAAAGAGTCCTTAAGCAAAACAAAGGAGCAAAGAATGAAATCTCGTTGGTATTTATTGGTAGCAATACCATTTCTGGTTATTTTTTTGGGAGCCTGCAGCACCAAAGTGTCCCCAATTGAGAAAACGGGCAACCTGTCTTCCACCGAAGGTGAGGTCGTTTCAAGCAGTGGGGATGAAGAAGCAGAAACAGGCTCTGGAGCCGGGGAGGGAGTAGTGATGGATGAAAATGAAAACACCCTTACGGCTGAACATGGTGAAGCAGTCTGTGATGATCCTTTTAAAGGGGAATCGGTTGCTTTCCGGACAAGCGGTTGGGAGACAAATTTTTGCCTGCACAGCGTGCCATTTGAAGAGATATTTTCCGGCGGACCCACCCGGGATGGCATCCCTCCTCTTGACTCACCCAGGTTCGAGACGGTTGACTCTGCTGATCTCTGGATAGAGGATCCGGAACCGGTTATTCTTCTGGAAGTTAATAACGAAGCCCGGGCTTATCCCTTGCAGATTTTGATCTGGCATGAAATCGTCAATGATGAAGTCGGCGGACATCCGGTGGTGGTTACCTTCTGCCCACTATGCAACACCGCTCTGGTATTTACCAGACCTGAGATCAATGATGAGCTGCTTACTTTCGGCACCAGCGGAAATCTGCGGCTCAGCGACCTGGTGATGTGGGACCGCCAGACCGAATCCTGGTGGCAGCAGTTCAACGGTGAGGCAATCGTGGGTGATCTGACCGGAACCCGGCTAGAGTTTCTACCTTCCGGGATCATATCCTGGGCAGACTTCAAAACCAAACACCCTGAAGGTCAGGTGCTATCCATTAATACCGGTTTCCCGAGGGAATACGGTCTCAATCCTTATGCAGGATATGACGATATCAACTCCTACCCGTTTGCGTTCGTCGGTGACCTCAATGACCGACTTCCCCCCATGGCCCGTGTATTAGGAATTCAGTTGGAAGATGGACCGGGCGGTGCTTATTCACTAGATCTACTGAAAGAGAACCTGGTTCTTAATGAAAGCTTAGGTGATACCCCGATCGCAATCTTCTGGAAGGCCGGGACAGCTTCGGCGGTTGACAGCGGTATCATCTCCCAGGGACAGGACGTAGGTACAACTGGGGTTTTCCTAAGTACAGTAGATAGTCAGGTACTCACCTTTGATGCCAATGATGATGGTACCTTTACCGATCAGGAAACAGGATCTACCTGGGATATTTTTGGTGAAGCGATAGATGGCAAATTGGCTGGAACCCAGCTGGTATCCCTGCCCCACCATGATACTTTCTGGTTTGCCTGGGCTGCCTTTGTACCGGATGGGTCGTTAAGCAAATAAATTGGACTTCTGAGCCTGATAATGACATTAGTTGATACATATATAGCAGGGCGAGAGCAGCTGCTAAACCGGGTTTTGGGCGTAGATCTTTCCTATGCCCTGAACCCGGACAAACTCACGACAAAGAGTGTTTCTGAGGGACATACGCTTGCCGCTGAAATCAAAGGCGCCATCAACCAATTCAAAACTGTTGCCATGGATGAAATTGGGGCTCTGGTAGATTACCAGCAGCTTTCCCATCACCCTGCCTATCAATCCTACCGGAACCTGGTTACTCGCCTGCGTGATTTTGATTACACAACATTACAGACTCACACGGAACGACAGTCGTTTTGGATCAATATCTACAACACCCTGGTAGTTGATGCTGTTATACAGTTTGGTGTGAAAAACAGCGTGATCGAAACGCGGTTGGGAATTCTGTCCTTCTTTCAAAAAGCCGCCTATATCATCAATGGGCAGCGCTTCAGTCTGACGGACATCGAACACGGTGTGCTGCGGGGCAATCGTGGTTTCCCCTATTTCCCTGGTCCTCACTTTTCATCCCAGGATCCCCGATCTAGCGCGGTGATTCTTCCAGTAGAGCCCCGGATTCACTTTGCGTTGAACTGTGCCAGTAATTCCTGCCCACCCATTGGGGTCTATACACCAGTAGGTTTGGACAGCCAGCTAGAATTAGCTGCTCGTAATTTTATTCAGGGTGATTTAGTTATAGATCAAGACCAGAAAAAAATCTCGCTATCTAATATTTTCCGCTGGTACCAGGTCGATTTTAAGGGGAAACAAGGAATCGTCGATTTTCTGCTAGATCATATCATAGACCCCGGAAACCAGCAGTGGCTGGAAAAAAATCGGACCGCAGCACAACTGAATTACCATCCCTATGACTGGGGTTTAAACCAACTTAAAATGGAGACCAGCCAGATAGATCTGACAAGATAACTCCTTGCAATTCATTTGAAATTGTCGGCGTGCTATAATTTGATCACCTCCCAAGGAGGGGATCAATGCAAACGCGGACAAATGAAGAATGGCTGAATGATCTTCGGGGTCAAAATCAGGATCAAGCCATTGAAGATCTCAGGTCGGTGCTCAAGAGAGGATTGACCTTCGCTCTTTCCAGTCGGATTAAAACTGATCTGGAAGCACAGGTGGATGATTTTATCCAGGATGCAATCCTGCGCATCCTGGATAAAATGGATACCTTTCGCGGGGAAAGCCAATTTACAACCTGGGCACAGAAAGTTGCCGTTCGAGTTGCTTTCACTGAACTTCGGCGACAGCGTTGGAAAGATATTTCCCTTGAAGATCTGATTCCCGAAGACAGCGGTGATTTTACACCCCTTGTACTGGCCGATCCCAGTCCGGATCCTGAAAAACAAGCCACACAAACTTTATTGTCGGAAATGATTGAAACCATGCTGAATGAAGATCTTACAGAGCGTCAGCGTACAGCCCTGCTGGCCATCCTGCAAGGCGGTATGCCGATCGAAGAAGTTGCCAGACGGATGGATACCAACCGGAACGCCCTCTATAAATTACTTCATGATGCCCGGAAACAGATGCGTAACCGGCTGCTCGAAAAAGGATTAACACCTGAGGAAGTCCTGGAAGCTTTTGAAAGCGGGTAAGAGATCAGCAGCCAATCGCGTCAAAATAGCAGGAGCAAGATATGGAATTATCAAAAGAAACCATCCGAAAGATGATCGAATCGGTTAAAATGACCCGGGATGAGGAACTCACCTGTGGACACTGTTATGATGAATTAGACCGATTTATTGAAATGAAATTAAACGATAAACACCCTGAAGAAGCCCTGCCGTTGGTGCAGGAGCATCTGGACCGCTGTCCCGCCTGCCGGGAAGAATATGAAGTGCTGCTCGAAGCCCTGAAATCGATGACCGAATAAATAATCATCAATCACCAGAGATGAAGGGATAGTCCCTATAAAACTTTATCCTTAATGGTCACAGCTAAATTTGCCATGACCTTTTTTTTATTTACAAGTGGAGGAAATTACATGACTGAAGATCAAGTTTATACCTGTATTCACTGCGGACGTGATAATACGGAGGTTCCGCTAATCGTTTTTAACTATAAGGATGGAAATTTCCAGATTTGTTCGGAGCACTTCCCGGTCTTAATTCACCGCCCCCATGAGCTAACGGGAAAACTGCCGGATGTGGAAAATTTGAATCCAGTAGATCATGATTAGATTTATCTGAAATCCAGGTTTATTTAGAAAACATTCCCTGATTACTATACCAGAAAACCTGCTGAACTTGCAATCAGCCACTGAGCCGTAAAATAAGTCCCCAAGATTATGATCCGGTCTTGTTTAAATCCCACCTTAAAACGTACTACCGCTAATATGAGATCTGAAATCACGAACAACCCAGCCCCAAGAAAGACCAACATGTTTTCGATGTCGGATTCTTGAATAAATCGCGTCCAAGCTAACCAAAACATCCCTAAGATCATCCCGGTATACAGATACGCCGGGATTTTCAGTTTCCCGAGGTCAGGGGAAAAAGAATATGCAAGCAGCGCCCCAATACTAATCAGGGGGAGTAATGGCAGCCAGTTTAATGCATTAATCTTTGAACTAAAAGCCCAAATATAACACAGATGGGTTGCTAAGAACGCTGTCAGACCGAGCAGAAAGCGGTCCGACGGTAGCATTAAAAATACGTCTCCGGCCAGGGAAAAAATCAACCCTAATATAATCATGCTCTTATAAATCGTCCATTCCTGCCCTCCCAGGAGAGGAACCAGTATGATCAATACCATGGTCAACGGTTTGAGGATGTAAAACAGCCACCTGGGCCTATGATATTCAACCCAGATACATCCTGTAGCAGACAGAATCACCAAAAACAAGAGAGGGAAATTCCAGATAGTTTTAAGCTGACTGATACCTGAGATCACATACAGTGCCGACATAGTAGTTTACAGGGCTAGGAAAAATATAGTGTGAGGGCATTGAGTGCGGATTCAGAAAAGATATGTAGTCCCAACTACGCCTTCAATAAATTGGTCCGGCATCTCCTCCGCAAAGCGGCGGATGGCGTGAAATCCTGTGCAGTGACCCGGGACAACCAAACCGGGTTGAATCCTTTTCATATACTCAACTGTTTGGTTTATCTCATCCTCTTCTGCCGCGGCTAAGTGAAATCCGCCAATGACAGCATAGACCTTATCTATTCCGGAAAATTCTCTGGCGTATTCAATGGTATTTACGATGCCGGAGTGTGCACAACCGGATAAGATTACCAGGCCCTTGTCCTTGACATGGATCACTACGGTCTGATCGTCTTCCAGGTCATCCGGCAGCAGCTCCATCTTATCTCGATATTTGCGCTTGTCTGATCGACCGGAGGATTCAAAACTTTTCCTGGGTATGTACCCTGTGATCCAACATCCTGGCGCCAGCTGGTATGGCTCTTTGGAGAGGACAATATCCGCGCCGGCTGCTTTCCATTCCTCCTGGGGAGGAGGCAAGATTGGACCAACCAAAGTTCCGTCATCTTTAACCCACCATCGTTCTCGAAAAGCCGCCGGGTGAGCGATGATAGGAATCCGGGAGCTGTTCAGCCATCCTTCGATTTCTGTTTGATTGAGTTCTGAGTTCCATTCTTTGGCTTCAGGAAGCAGATCAAGTCCAATTAAGAAATCGGTCATTCCCCCGTAGTGATCATAATGCCCATGACTGAGAGCGATCTTAGTGATGGGTGTTTTATCCAGTTTCATCCGGCGCAAGTTTTCAATTAAGGCAACTTTGGAAATCCCCGCATCCCATAATATTCTTTCTTCCGAATCATCCAACTGAATCAGAACAGAAAATCCATGCTCCGCCAGCAAAGGTTCTTCCGAGAAATACTTAACCCGGTCTGATGATTCAACAATCAGATTTGCCTTGTTGTCCACCAGGACGGTTAAGGACGCTTTTTCAACTGATCCGAATTCCCTGGAACTCATCTTTCACCTCTCTGCGGTCAAACTATATTATAGCTAGGAATGATAACTGGATGGTATTGGTTATCTTTCCGGCTCTTTTGGGTATGCTCCAACCGCCGGAATCAAGTACTCCCGGATCAACTATTGGGGCAGGACAAACCCAGCATCCGAAATATTACCGGTGATTATCACCAGGTCCTTCTGGGGGATAATGTAATCCTATCTGATATTATTGCCGCAAAAAGATTTTGGGAAGCGCTGACCCAAAGGCATATATTCCTGTATGTAAATCCCGAGCACTATATTGATTACATTGATAGGTGCCGCTGTCGTGCTAAGTGTCGATCTTGAGACGCTTGAAAGATCAGGAGAATGGTCGCGGGTTCGTTATGTGGGTTGTACCACCCATGTGGACGAGACGCATCTAGCAACAGACTTTCATTTGGTTTAAGGTGGTAAAATTCGTTCTCCACTTGGTATTCAATTTCTCCCTCCAGGCAATAGACAAATTCCTGACCAGGGTGTGCTATCGTTCCGCTTGAGGTCTTCATACCTGGGGCTACCACCATCCGGAACGGTTCAAGTTGCTGGTGGGGTAACCCAAATCCCAAACTTTCTAATTCAACATCCGCGTTCTGGATTCGCATCCCTTTCCCCTTCTCAACAAACACGCAATAATTGACCTGTTCTTCTTGAAAGAAATCGGTGATCGGGACCTCAAAAGCCATCGCTAAACGATGGAGCGAAGAGACCGTGGGGGAATTTTCGCCTCTCTCGATTAGGCTAATGGCGTTAGCGGAGAGACCACTAGCCTCAGATAACTTACGAAGTGTCCACTCCCTCCTCATACGTAATTTTTTAATGGTTTTTCCCACAGACAATCCAATCGGTTGATTCATGCTACCTCCTTCCCTGGAAACAAACTTGCTCTAGTATTGTAATGTATTTTTGACATTTGTAAACTATAGTGTTATTATTACCATGCAAATTAGAGTTGGGGAGGCCGATTGAGATACAAAAATTCATCTACTATCCTGGTGATCACACCGAGGAAATTCATCGGCTGGGGGAGGGCGAATCATTTTCAAAGTCATCATCAATGGGATGTAATCTCATGAACAAGATGAAAAGCTTACCGGGATCACGTATCGGTGTTCTTGGGAAGGGGGGCGCGGGAAAAAGCACCCTTGTTGCGATCTTAGCCCAGGCACTTCATCGGCGAGGGTATGATGTCTGTGTCATCGATGCAGACTCAACTAACTTTGGATTGCCCCAATCCTTAGGGATGGATTCACCACCCAAGACGCTGTTGGATCTGTATGGTGGAATGGTTTTCAGTGGTGGGGTGGTAACCTGCCCAGTAGACGATCCTACTCCATTGGCAGATCCCGAGATCACTATAGATGAACTATCTCGCCAATATTACGCCCAAAACGACGCAGGGATCATCCTCATGACTGCCGGAAAAATCGGCAATCATGGCCCCGGCGCGGGATGTGATGGGCCGATCGCTAAAATTGCCAGAGACCTTATCGTCCACAATGGGAATGGTGAACTGGTCACCCTAATTGACTTTAAAGCCGGTTTTGAAGACTCAGCCCGCGGCGTCCTGACCAACTTAGATTGGGCTATTGTAGTGATAGACCCGACGATCGCTTCTGTGGAAATCGCCTCGGACATGCGCGCCATGATTGACCAAATCAAAGCGGATGTTCTACCCGCAACGGCACATTTGGAAAGCCCCGAACTGGTAGCGGTAGCAAACAAGCTCTACACCGACGCTAAGATCAAAGATGTCTTCTTCGTGATGAACAAAATCCCAGATCAAGAGACCGAGAAATATTTACGGGAGAAATTGGCGCAGAAAGACATAGACCCAATTGGATCCATCTCTGAAGATTCATCTATCCCAGCAGCCTGGCTCAAGGGTACGCAAATCCAAGCTAAAAATGCATTTGCCGAAGCCCAAAAAATTATTGAGGTGCTGGAGGAAGGTACTGCTGTCAGTTCCTGAAACACTCTTGTATTCGCCGAGAGAAATGCCTTACATAAGAAAAGCAAAACAGTGTAAGGCTATAGTTGGAAACCCTGCCAGTTAATCCAAGACCTCATTTACTTACCCGAGCAGAATTATGAACTACGTTTTCGGTCCCGTTCCCTCCCGCAGATTAGGACAATCATTGGGGATTGACACCATCCCGCTCAAAACTTGTAATTGGAACTGCGTTTACTGCCAATTGGGTCGTACTATTCCATTGACCAACCACCGCCGTGAATATATCCCTCGAGAAGATATCATAGCTGAGGTGAAGTTTACCCTGGAAAATCATCAGCCTGGTGAGATCGACTGGATCACGTTCGTTGGTTCTGGTGAGCCCACCCTGCATAGCGGCTTGGGCTGGTTGATCCGGGAGGTCAAAGCGCTGACAGAAATCCCTGTGGCGGTGATTACCAACGGAGCACTGCTCTATTTGCCCGAAGTGAGAGATGACCTGCTCCCAGCCGATGCGGTTCTTCCTTCCCTGGACGCAGGCACGCCCGATCTCTATCGCCGGATCAACCGCCCTCACCCGGAGGTCACCTTCGATATCCTGCTGACAGGGCTTAATGCTTTTCGAGAAGGATACAAGGGTAAGTTGTGGGTTGAGGTCATGCTGGTACAGGACTTGAATGACACCGAGGAGGCGTTGAGAGACATCACCATCGCATTAGAGCGAATCCGACCCGATGAGGTCCACATTGTCCAGCCCACGCGCCCCCCGGCGGAAACTTGGGTTAAGCCTCCTACCGAAGAAGGTTTATTACGAGCTCGCGCCATCTTGGGAGATATCGCCCGAATTGTCCACCCCGCTACTGGATCCTTCGATCTTAGTGGTACTGGCTCCTTGGTTGAGGCTGTTGTCGGAATCATCACTCGGCATCCCATGCGTGAGGACGAGTTGCTGGATACGTTGGAAAATTGGTCGCCCGGGGAGGTGAAAACAACACTGTCTGATTTGAAAGAAAGTGGCAAAGCGCAAGTGATAGAACGTTTCGGGACTCGCTTTTGGAGCGCTGCACCATCGCGTTATCCTGAAGAGGTACAAAGCCATCGAACAGTTCCTAAATCTTAACATCGCCAATAAGAAACTTCTCCCAATCACTCAGGGGAATAATATTCCCAGCCGTAACATGATCCACCTTCAGGGACCACTTTAAAACTCCCACTAACATCCTGTGAAGAAGAAACTTCTACTTCCTTGTAGCCTTCATCGGGGGATGACAGATTACTATACGGGAAAATCCAACATATTAGCAAGCAGTTAAACGATTATTAAAGGAGCACAAAATGAGTATAAAAATAGGCATTATCATCTGCGACCGCTACCGGCGGTGCGCTGGTGGAAAGTGTCTCCGAGCGATAAAGAATCGGGAAGGCGCTTTCAGTGTCTACGCTGATCAGGAAGTGGAATTAGTCGGTTATACAACCTGTGATGGATGTCCGGGCGGCAATATTGAGTATGCCGGTGATGAAATGTTGAAAAATGACGCCGAAGTTATCCACTTAGCTACTGGTCTTGTCGTTGGATATCCGCCTTGTCCCAATATAGTAACTTTCAAAGATTTTCTTGAAGCTCGTTATGATGTAAAAGTGGCGGTAGGAACACACCCTATTCCGCAGAAATATCTTGATATGCACACACGACTTGGTACCTGGGAAGACCCTTCCTGGAAGTCTTTGATCAAACCCACCATGTCAGATGAGGTTATCCGGAAAGCGTACAACTAATTGTTTGCTGAATGCTGTATCGTATCTTAGGGAATGCTCCATCCAGAGATGACTCATCTAGTGGAGAGCGGTCTATTGAATCCCAATCGAGTATTGAAATCACCTCTATTGGCCGGGTAGAGGTATACGAAAGCCAGAACCTCTTCCGGCTTCTATGGAGAAAGTCGCGGAATTTTTCTCCGACCCAGAAAACCCAGAAAAGTTTTCCTGTGAATCTATTACGTGCTAAGAAATTAATTTTGCGGGTTCACCGAGAAATATCTACGCCCAATCCAAAACGCCACATTAACCAGGCCAATCATCACCGGAACTTCAATTAATGGTCCAATAACAGCTGCGAAGGCTTCCCCGGAATTGATCCCAAAAACGGCGATCGTCACCGCAATCGCTAACTCAAAATTATTACTGGCCGCGGTGAAAGACAGCGTGGTTGATATTTTATATCCAGCTGAAAGCTTATATCCCATCCAAAAGCTTATTAAGAACATCAATATAAAGTAGATGACCAATGGAATTGCAATCCGAACCACATCCATCGGGATGGTGACGATCAAATCACCTTTTAGGCTGAACATTACTACTATTGTAAATAACAATGCTATCAGGGTTATCGGACTGATCTTGGGGACAAAGACATCGTGATACCACTCTTTGCCTTTGACACGCACTAGAATCAAACGGGTTAGAAATCCAGCGATAAAGGGAATTCCCAGATATATAAAAACACTTATCGCAATTTCACGTATTGTGATATCTACAAGGCTGCCTTCCAGTCCAAACCAGGTAGGCAGAACAGTGATAAATAAATAGGCGTATAAACTATAAAAGAAGACTTGAAATATACTGTTAAATGCAACCAATCCAGCAGCATACTCAGTATCTCCCCTGGCAAGATCATTCCATACAATGACCATGGCTATACAGCGTGCTAACCCGATGAGTATCACCCCGACCATATAATTCGGATAATCTTTCAAGAAAATAATAGCCAGCACAAACATCAGTACTGGACCAATAACCCAATTTTGCAGAAGAGATATACCCAGAATCTTCCAATTTCGGAAAACATCGCCTAGCTCTTCATAGCGCACTTTCGCCAGAGGCGGGTACATCATCAGAATCAATCCTAAAGCTATAGGGATATTTGTTGTTTCTATTGAAACAACCCGATTAATATGCTGCACGGAAGCGGGAAAATAAAATCCAAGTCCAACACCCACCGCCATAGCAAAGAAGATCCACAGAGTAAGATAACGATCGAGAAATGATAAACGTTTTGATTGATTATTCATGCAAGTCCTTGTTTTTGTTCGATTTGTTTATTATATAACCTTTCATTCTTCCAGCTTATCGGTTTTTACAAAAGAATATATAGATGAGCGGCTTTGAATCCGCCCATTCTGTTGATATAGCAAGTCTAGGTATTAATTTAATCCAAAGTTATTATATGGGGGTTGCCGTACTCCCGGTCCATCACTATCTGTATCTCGCCGGTGGTGAATCCATATACAATAGACCATTGTGTGGATTCCTGCGCTACCTCCTCCAATAATTGCATGGCTTGCTTGGAATTAAGTTGACCCTCGTTTTCTATTAGCCGCTCTGAAATCAGGGCATATCGCCAGCATTGCTCATCTGGGGGGTTCAGGGTTTCAGAGACTAGAAAATTTGTTGCCTGCAGCCAGGGATCTGTGTTGGTGACAACTTTCACCTCTCCCAAGGAAAACTCTACCAGCGCAGATCGGCCTGATTTTTCTGCAATCAGGTAATGCAGGGGAGGACCACTTCCCTTATCAATGTTGTAACTCTTTAAAATAACTACCGCCTCATCGACTGTAGCTGCCTGGTCGAGTATCCTTCGGATCACCAGCAAGGAATCAACCGTTTCTTTCGACGGATCGTGCTCCATTCTTCCTGGCGACACAGCGGCCATGCCCACAACCAGCCCCGTTTCATTCATGCCGTCAAAGGGTAGATATGGCGCGTCCAGTAGTCTGGATCGTTCACTGAGCGAGAGATCAATCAACTCAAATGCCCGGTCTCCACCGAACCCAAGGTAGGCGATATCCACCATCGATACCGAGGTATAGCCATCCGGCGGGTCTGTAAAGAGCAGCAGGGCTGGACTGAACTCCCAATCAAAATTGCGTCCAAAGAACATCTCCCCGGGATCACCCATGGCAGCAAACAACGAGCAAGCCCAAGTCGGTGTTGAATATACTGTTTCTCCCCCAGCCAAATCGGATACTAACCCTTGGTCATAAGCCGCCTGGTAATCCATGGTATAGAGAGGAAAATTATCAATTTTCTTCAGGCTGCTGAGGGTGGCTGCTTCCGAAGCCGACATACCTGACGGTATCTCATCTAAAATTGGATCACTGGTAGGTGATAGTACCAACGGCAGCGCTTGACACCCGAGAATCAGGCCCATAAAAAAGATCAGTGGGATCAAAAAAATCCTAAGTTTAGAATCAGGTATTAAACGCATAATTGTCATGTAAATCCCAAGTCATTAACCTGAGAGGACTCTGCTATATTTAGGCAACTAAGCATAGTGGAAAATATTGCTTCGTTCTAAAACTTGCCAATAAAATATTCTAGCCTTCAAGCCGATCAAATCGTTTGAGAGCCAGAAGAATAATCGTGGAAAAATAAGGCTGCCAATAAGGCAAACCGTGCTCATCGTCCCACCCGCCGTCATCACGCTGAGTGGACTCCAGGTGGTCGAGGAACCGGTCGATCAAACCGGAGGGAGCCTCTTTTGCAACCCTTGTCTCTGGTCCAGTGGCAAATTGGAAGAAGGGGAAAAGTTTATTCACTTCTCCTCTTTCTTCGTGAGCGAGGGCGCAGGTATAGATATTCTCCAGCGTTGCTGACTGGTACTTATCCAGATCAGGAAAATCACCTTCATTTAGGAAATAATCATGAGCATGGTAAGCCATAAACAGCCAGTTGTTTTCGCGGATTTTTTCCAGGGTATGGTTATTTGACACCCATGTTCTGGTCCTTTCCTGGACCGTAGGAGGGCAAATGTTTAGAGCAAGCAAATTTCCAGTTATCGAATCAGGAATAGTTTGTCCTTCCTGCCACCACTGCCCATGCGGATACTCCAGCAAGTCGGGGGGATTTTCCAGGGAGCCATCCGGTTTCTGGATATTCTCCAACCACTCCGGAGTATGATCCAGCAGGTTCCCGATTGGCAATCCTGTATCCCGGATAACCGAGAGTAGGAATTCCAGCATCAACGGGTTGGACGCGGGGGCTTTGATGTCATGTTCCAATCCATGACCCCAGCCCCCGTCACTGTTTTTGTAACAGAACAAACATTGGTGGACCCTTTCTACTGGACCATCAGCAAACAAATAATCCCACAGGGCTCGTTCCCACATCTCTCCGTGGGCATGGACAAAACAGCGGGCATTTTCTATTGAAACCATCTGCCTATCCTCTGCTCCAGTTTCTGATTTAAATAAAAAAGGGACGCCGCTTCAGGCGTCCCTTCCTCTTCATTTTAGCGGGCGCCCGTTCCCTCTGCCGCGCTTTTACTACCTTCAATAGACTGAAGCGCTAAATAGCTATCTCCAAATTTTTCGATCTTGATAACCTCATCGTCATACTGTGAAAAATGGCGTTCTTCATCAGCCACAAGACCTTCGAACACGTTGCGGGAGCCGGCATCATTGTTTGCAGAGCACTCATTAGCCCAGATGTTGTAGTCTTTGACGCTGGCCTCTTCCATTTTGCGGGCTTGCTCCAGCATCTTTTTGACATCATGAATTTTCTTGACTTCTTCCGCAGCAACCATTTCAACCTCGCCACCCAAGAAGATAATTCTCTCCGCACAGCGCTCAATATGCCCCATCTCTTCGATCGCTGTCCTGATAAACAGCCCTGCCAATAAATCATATCCCTGGTCTTCGCAGTGGAAATGGAAATACAT
>JAUWCZ010000042.1 GCA_030609055.1 Chloroflexota bacterium
CAAACAGGCCCTGGACAGCGGTGCCGATGTGGTCTTCGGCGCTGGCGGCAAGACCGGTAACGGTGCTCTCATCGAAGCAGCCGGTGTTGAAG
Source organism: Chloroflexota bacterium (assembly GCA_030609055.1). GTDB lineage: Bacteria > Chloroflexota > Anaerolineae > Anaerolineales > UBA11858 > B10-G9. The sequence continues at coordinate 93 of JAUWCZ010000042.1, forward strand.
GTGTCTACTGCATCGGTGTTGACTCCGATCAGTGGTTCACCGTTCCTGAGGCCCACGACTGTCTGGTTTCCAGCGCGATGAAACTCATCACACCTGGTGTCTTTGACCTTGTCACGTTGCACCAGGCTGGCGAACCAGTTACCGGAAACTTCTACGGAGCGTTTGGTTTGGCTCCGTTCCATGACTTTGATGCTGAGGTTTCTCAGGATATCCAGGATCAGCTTGCTGATATCCGCGATTTACTTCTCGCTGACGCGCTTGCCACAGGATATCCTCCGGAAGAAGAGGTAGACCTGGGTACGGTGATCATCGGTACGAACGCTGAATATCCTCCCTTTGAGAAAGTAGACGAAGATGGCAATATCGTTGGATTTGACGTCGACCTAATGACTGCCATTGCCGAGGAAGCTGGATTTGAATTTGAATGGGTCAATACCCGCTGGGACGGCATATTTGTAGCCCTTGCCTCTGGTGAGTTTGATGCAGTGATCTCCGCGGCCACAATCACGACCGAGCGTGCAGAAACAGTCAATTTCAGTGATCCCTACTTTGAAGCCGGACAAGCAATCACCATTCGTGCTGATGAGACTGAGATCCAGAGTGCAGATGACTTAGCAGGTGTTCGAGTGGGCGTTCAATTAGGTACCACAGGTGATATCTGGCTAACAGAGCAGACAGAAGCCGAAGTGGTGCGCTACGATGAGAACACACTCGCTTTCCAGGCTTTGGCCAATGGGGATGTCGATGCGGCAGTTGCAGATAACACCACAGCAATCGAGATAGTCAATGCCAACCCGGAAATGAAACTCAAATTCCTGCCAACTGTTTACACCGAGGAACAATATGGCATTGCAGTCATCATGGATCGTGATGACCTGCTAGCGGCCATCAATGAAGGACTGGCAGCTGTCAAAGCAAGCGGAGAATACGACGAGATTTACAACACATACTTTGGCACTGAGTAAGCTTACGCTTAACCATCTTAATGCGCATCGGTGAGGTTTGCTCGCCGATGCGCATTTTCCGATTTATACTAGAGAGAATGGGAGCTATTATTTTATATTAGATTGGTTTATTATTTAGATTTGGTGGTACCAATCATCGCTGAATACAAGATAAGGAAGATCAAATGACAAATCATAGGTCGAAGCCTCCTGCTGATAGTACCGGAAAGGAGATCCCTGGAAGTTCCTTTGATCGGCCTGGACTGATCATCCCCTGGAAAGATCTTCCTTGGTGGGCAGTTATCATATTGATTGTGGGGGTATATATCGGTTATATCATGCTGACTAATGTGAAATACATTGAGGCATTAACATTTGTCCTCGATTTACCCTGGCACAAAGAAACCTTGCAAGTCGATGATATCAGTGAGAATGGGGATTGGCTACTGACTTCAAAAACCAGTCTGGGTCCTGGAAAGTATACTCTTTATGTTGAATATCTGGATGAGAATGATAATGTTGTCGGTCAATCTGAAAAATTTAATATTCAGATAACCTCTGATGCAATTGATTATGCGTTGGAACCTCTTACGATTCCAAGTGAAGAATACATTACGCTAGACTCAACCCGTCCTACAATCTCAGGCAGCAGCCCTGAGGGGGAGCGGGCTATCTTGTATGATGATTTTTCGAGAAAACCTCGTCTAATCCTGCTGAATATTTGGAGATCAGATGGATTGTTCCTTACCCTTCGGGTGACAATGATTTCATTCTCCAGTGCCCTTATCTTAGGTTTATTATTTGGGTTAATGCGTGTCGCAGACCGTTCTCCTGACTTGCGGAAAAACATTTTTATAAGATTATTAATCGGTTTGGTTATGATTATCCTGGCAGGTATATTTACATCTTTGCCAGAAGATATCTGGAAAATAGCTTTGTTTGTCATAAGTGTGGAAGGGCTAATGGTTTTATTCCCAGCAATACCCTATACATTATCTACCTTATATGTTGAGGTTATGAGAGGTCTCCCTATGTTGGTGATCATCCTCTACATGGGTTTTGCAATTACCCCTGCATTGCGTAATGCCAGTGGGGGGTGGATTACCGGTGAAATCGACTTGAGAGGTATGCCATCAGCTATTATTGGATTATCTATCGGTTATGGCGCCTACCTTACTGAAGTGTTCCGTGGGGGTATTGAATCGATCCCAAAAGGTCAAATGGAAGCTGCGAGATCTCTGGGGATGAGTTACTTTCAAGCCATGGGCTACGTGATCTTACCGCAGGCAATAAGAGTAATCCTACCACCCTTGGGTAACGACTTCATCGCCATGTTAAAGGACTCTTCATTGATCTCTGTCATCGCATTACCGGAAATGCTGCAAAGGGGTAGATTGTGGATATCGAGGACATTTCGGGCTTTTGAAGGATACAACTCCGTGGCAATACTTTATTTGCTGATGACTCTTGGATTATCTTTGCTGGTACGATTCATTGAAAGGAGAACATCCATTGACTGAAGAACCGATTATTCAGATAAAAAATGCATATAAAAACTTTGGGCATATTGAAGCTGTATATGATGTTAGTTTGGATGTCCAGATTGGAGAGGTTTTAGTAATCATTGGACCATCTGGCGGTGGAAAATCGACTTTGCTTCGATGTATAAATCGTCTTGAAGTAATCGATAAGGGCGAGATCATCGTGGATGGTGTTTCAGTAAATAATCCTAAAAACATCAACAAAATCAGGGCGGAGATCGGTATTGTCTTTCAATTATTTAACCTATTTCCTCATCTCACAGCCTTGGAGAATATCACACTTGCTCAGCAAGTTGTGCGGAATCGGAAGAAAAAAGAAGCTGAGGAAATCGCCCATTATCAATTACAAAAGGTGGGTATCGGTGAGAAATGGAATTCCTATCCCTCCCATCTTTCAGGAGGTCAACAACAGCGAGTTGCTATTGCCCGATCCTTAGCTATGGATCCCAAGATCATGCTCTTTGATGAACCTACTTCTGCTCTCGACCCCGAGATGATTAAAGGAGTTCTAGATGTGATGCTGGCTCTAGCTGAGGAAGGTATGACTATGGTCGTAGTTTCGCACGAAATGGGTTTTGTGAAAGCAGCGGCGGATCGGATTGCATTTCTAGATTTTGGTCGTTTGGTTGAGCTTACAACACCGGATCAATTGTTCAATAATCCCAAAACTGAACGCACAAGAGAGTTCCTAAGCCAGATTCTGGAATAATTTATCCAGATTAAACTTGATTCTATTTGCGAATCCGAATTCCCAAGTTTTGCCAATAATTAAAAGGCGAATTTATGCTCAGAAACGATGGACGGAAGAATAATCAGCTTCGTCCAGTGCAATTTACCCTGGATTATATTGATTATCCAGAAGGTTCTGTGCTGATTTCCCTTGGAAAAACCCGGGTACTCTGTAATGTCAGTCTGGAGGACCAAGTACCGGACTGGATGGAAAGAAATGAAAATCCCGGGGGTTGGATTACGGCTGAATACGCCCTCTTACCCCGCTCGACAACAACCCGGGTGAAAAGGGAAACCCAAGGATTTAGCGGACGAACTCAGGAAATCAAACGCTTAATCGGAAGGAGTCTTCGGGCAGGGTTTGATCTCAGCCTGTTGGGTAGAAGGACCTTTATAGTCGATTGTGATGTCCTGCAGGCCGATGGTGGAACCCGGACCGCGTCCATCACAGGCGGGTATGTTGCCCTCTGCCTGGCATTAAGGGATTTAGTGGAAGAGGGATCGATCTCTCTGGAAGTGTTCACCTCTCCCGTAGCAGCAATCAGTGTGGGAATTATTTCCGGAACTCCCGTCCTGGATCTAAATTATACGGAGGATGCCCGAGCTGAGGCAGATCTAAATGTAGTCATGAATCAGAAGGGGGAATATATTGAAATTCAGGGAACTGCGGAAGGATCCACTTTCTCCCGCCAGACTCTCGATACAATGCTGGATTATGCCGCCGGGGGTATCAAGCAGCTTCTAACCGCTCAAGCCTCCACTCTTGGGAAATAAAAACCCCGCAATCCGTTTCTGGATGCGGGGTGAAAGTGAATCCTTATATTCCATTATTCCTGAGGAACCTCAGTAGGAAGCTGACTCTGCTGCAGGATTTGTAATTCAATAAAATCAATCACAGCCTGGGGCAATGCTGGTTCACTGGGAATAAAGGATTCCCATTTGTCATTGATTTCTGGTTGATACTCAATTCTTTTTGCTGTTAACCAATCATTAAAAGCTGTATTTCGAGCCTCTTCAAATGCAGCCTCATCGATCGGCTTTTGCTCTTTGCCGAGCCCCTGGATGATATGCCAGCCAAAATCAGTTGCAATTGGTTCGCTGATTTCACCCACTTCAAGAGAAAATGCAGCTTCCTCAAAAGGTTGGACCATTGCTCCCCGAGCAAACCAACCCAGATCTCCACCACGGTCTTTGTTGAAGTCGTCCAGAGAATAGGTAGCCGCCAGTTCACTGAAATCACTTCCATCAGTTAACAGCTCAGCGACTTCATTGGCAGTATCTTCATCTTCCACGAGAATATGGCGTACCCAGACCTGCTCTTGAGATTTCGGGAGATCTTTGGTGATTTCATCCAGAATTTCAACTCGGATTAAAAACAATTTTATAATGTCTCGGAAAGTTTTTTCTTTGATTCCCTCATTACTTAACATATCTACATAATTGTTGTAATTCTCTTGATAGACCTCCAAAGTGAACTCCGTCGGTTTTAGTAATGGTGTCGCGGTAGGATCCGGCTCTCCAGGTGGTGGTTCCTCGATTTGTGGTGTATTTGTTGGTAGAGTAGTTTGTTCCTCTTCCATCTCAACCTCAGAAGTTGCAGTAGGTGGAACCAGAGTCAACTGCTGTGAGCTTAGAGTCGAGGTCGGAATAGGTTCACCGGTAGGTACAAGAGTCGGAGTTCCTTGCGGGAAGTAACCGAATAGTCGCCGAATTTCATCTTCAACCTGGGATTCATCGAGTTCGATGCCCATTTTTTCTGCCTCTACCAGAATGATTAAGTCATCAGATTGTGCCTGAAGCATTTCTTGTCCGATGAGGAACGGCTGCTGGAGCTTATTTACCGAAAGCATGATTTGCTGCTCGAAATAGGCAAATATATCTGGTGTTCCCCCCAAACTCTGGACAAACTCAATTAGCTGATAAGTATCATTTATCGTGCGGAACCTTTCATACCTTATGCGTTGTTCAAACTCATCAGCATAAATGGTTTCAGATTCCAGCTGAAGGACAGTAGTACGAGGTTTCAGGACATATCTATCCACTACACCGTATACTATTAGTCCGAAGACAATAACCAGGATAGTAATCGTGGCTATGATGATGATCCGTTTTTGACGTTCTTCTTTTTCTCGCTGAGCAAGAAATTTTCTGTTTTGTGGCATATTTTTTCTCGAGTATCCAGGGTATGTTAACGAAGGGATTCTCCTGTAAAGGGAAGAAGTGCCAGGTGGCGCGACCGTTTGATTGCTTTTGCCAGCTTCCGCTGATGTTTTGCGCAGGTTCCTGTTTGCCGGCGGGACCGAATCTTCCCATGATCACTGACAAACCGTCCCAAGGTTTCAATATCCTTATAATCAATCTTCATAGACGGGCTTGCGCAAAACCTGCATTCTCTTTCCCGTTGAAATCTTTGTCGATCATACCGATTTCTCTTTGATCTATCTGATCGATCTGACCTATCTGACCTATCTGGCCTCTCTGCCATAATGAACTCCTTAACAATGTTCCTAAATAATTTCGATATTAAAAAGGATACTCTTCCTCTGATTCACTAACTTCAGTGGAATCTGGCTCCTTTTCACTGGATCGTCCGTCCAGCATGATCATTTCCTGCCCAATTACCTCCACAGAAGAATGGTCGGTGCCATCCTCATCTTGCCAGCGTCGAGTATGTAAGCGCCCTTCAATGTATACCTGCTGGCCTTTTTTAAGATATTGGTTGCAGATTTCCGCCAGTTTTCCCCAGGCAACAATATTAAACCATTCAGTTTCGGTTTTTTTCTCACTATCTGCGGTTGTCCAACTGCGATTGGTTGCCAACTGAAATTTTGTTAATGGTCGACCGGACGGCGTGTAGCGCATTTCAGGTTCGTGACCCAATCGTCCAATCAGCATTACTTTATTCAATCCTCTGGTCATGAACTCACTCCTTCCCAAGGCATATTAAATCCATCCAGGTTTGATCGTTGGTTAAACAATCTTAATCCTTGACAGATCTAATCATCCTGATTGATTATCAAGAAGCGCATAATTGATTCCTGAAGGCGGAAATTGCTTTCAAGTGTAGCAACGGCAGATGGCTCTAACTTGATATTAAACAGGAAGTATTGGCCTTCTTTTTGTTTGCGGATCAAGTAGGCGAATTTCTGTTTTCCCCACTCTTCAAAGGATTCTATGGATCCCCCTGTGTCAGTGATCCAGCTTTTAACTTTGTCTACAATATCAGCGGTTGCTGTTTCATCAAATTCCGGGGTAACGATAATGACGAGTTCGTAATCTCGCATCTTATCCTCCTTTCCACGGGATTGTCTCCAGGCAGTGTGGTCAGTACGCTGGAAACGGAAAGTAATTTAGTTATTTGACCGAGGAAGAGTTTAACATAGATGGTGGTATTTGGGAAGGGCGAAGACGGAAGGGACAAGAGCACTTCCCCAAACATGATTTCCAACTTCATCAGCGTATCTTCGGCGTGAGACTGGATCGTTACTTAGGCAGGGGAGGGAGTTGATCCATGCCAAATGTTTGGGCTGCACTGGTGGTCATCCGGCGCAACTCTTTCTGGAATCCTGACAATATGGCTGTTTGAATCAGCCTTTGCTCCAGCTGAGAGAAGCAATTCAAGCGCTTCCTGATTGTGCAGTTCTATACCCGGATCTTCAAGTAAGGCAAACCCTTCCTCGATAATCTGGTTTGCGGATTCATTCGTGAGAAGAGTGACTGTAGGTCTCATAAATGGTTCTCCTGTTATTAGTGGAAAACCCCAGCTTGGATGTCCAGCTGGGGATAATAGACGGTATTGTTAATATCACAATTTTTTGTTTTTTTGGTTGTTTTACTGGTGATTGTTTCTAGTATTTTATTTAGTAAAGACCCCAATCCACGGCGTCGTCTTCCATAAAGGAACGGTCCCAAAATTCACGCCCCATCTCGATCTCCGTCGGTATCCCCAGGATTTCTTCCGTCTTGCTGCGGCAAGCCTCCATCAGCTGTGGAGCATACGGACAGAACGGTGTGGTGAGGATCATGGTTACCAGGACTTTATCGTCTTCAATTTGGACATTACGGACCAACCCAAGTTGGATGATATTCAGGCCCAATTCCGGATCCATTACACTCTGCAGTCCTTTATGAAGCGTTTCAGCCAGGTCTGGAGCAGTACTTTCCAGTTGCCATGTTTTTAATGACATAGTTACTCTATTTCAACTGTTTTTTTAATCAGGTATTTACACTGTTTATCCCCGTCCAGGATGCATTCTATACGCTGTGGTGTGGAGGAGACAAAATGTGCAATTAACTCTCTGTCAACAACACAAATTTCCGGGTGATCTTCTCCAACATGATGGTAGGGACAGCTGGCTTCAATGATATAGAAATTATCTTCTTCTTCCTGCAAATTAACCATAAAACCTTCTGATGTCAAAACCTCTTGAAGCAGCTGCAGCCTTTCATGAAGTGTCAAATCTTCCAGATCTACATCCTGGGTCAGTTCACCAGCAATCCCCTCCGCTAGTTCCTGGAATATTTCCCCGATAACTTTTTCGGATAGATTTGTTTTCAGGTGCTGAAGCAACCGGAGGGTTAACTGCAGATAACGCTGGGGAAACTGCTCCATTCCCTTATTGGTTAAGCTGTATACAAAATGAGGTCTTCCAACCCCATGTCGTTCTTCTTCTGATTGGATTAATCCTTCTGCTTCCAGTTTAATAACATGGTGGCGGACTGAGATGGGATTGATATCCACAGCTTCAGCCAATTCATTGACCGTTCTCCGCTGGTTCAGGAGCAGAGTTCGAAGAACTCGTTCACGTGTATTAGTACTCATCGCTTTTTTAGGCAGGTTTTATCAATCGTCAACCAAAAGTCTATCATCGAGTTGGATATATGTCAATAATTTATATGATAATAATCCTAAATATTGACTAATCAGAGGAACTATGCTACAATTTGTCCTGTCAAAATAGGGGAAAAATCCCTTAAGAGTAGTCTTTGGAGTGGTTGATAAATGTCCGTATTGTTAATAAAAAATCTCCATGTAAATGTGGAAAATACTGAAATATTAAGAGGTGTTGATCTCACCATAAAAACCGGTGAAGTGCATGCCATAATGGGACCAAACGGGACGGGAAAATCCACTCTGGCATATGCCTTGATGGGTCATCCGAAATATGAAATCATACAAGGGGAAGCAACCTTGGATGGCAAGGATTTGTTAAATCTGGATCCAAATGAACGATCCGAGCTGGGACTGTTCCTGGCATTTCAATATCCAGTAGCTGTACCGGGTGTTTCAGTGGCAAATTTTTTGAGAACGGCCATTAATGCCCGTCGAAAAGCACAGGATCCAGATGATAAAGGAATCTCGATACCGGATTTCAGGAAAAAGCTCAAGGAGCAGCTAGCCCTCCTGGACATGGATGAAACATTCGCGGGAAGGTATTTAAATGATGGTTTTTCGGGTGGTGAGAAAAAGCGGGTTGAGATATTGCAGATGGCGACTTTAGAACCTAAATTTTCAATCCTTGATGAAACCGATTCTGGACTGGATATTGACGCATTAAAGATTGTCGCTGATGGCATAAATACCATCAGCAAAAAAGATCAGGGAATCCTGGTCATCACGCATTATCAAAGGATTTTGAATTACATTGAACCGGATTTTGTCCATGTGATGCTGAATGGCAGAATCGTGGAATCCGGCGGTCCTGAGCTTGCCCTCCGTCTTGAAGCAGAGGGGTATGAGTGGCTGAGGGAAAAGCATACCGTTTAATTGGTGTCCGGGAAGGTCTTAGCCTTCTTGCTTTACAGGAGAATTTCTCATGTCAACTGACGAGAAATTAATTGAGGGTATTGGTGATTACAAGTATGGATTCAAGGATCCTGAAGTTTATGTATTTAAGAGCCGAAAAGGATTAGACCGTGGGATTGTGGAAGAAATCTCCCAGATGAAAGGTGAACCGGATTGGATGCTCAAATTCCGGCTAAAAGCACTGGAACATTTCGAAAAAAGACCAACACCAACCTGGGGTCCTGATCTTTCGTCGTTGGATCTGGATAATATTTACTATTATGTGAAGCCGACAGAAAAGGAAGCCGCGTCGTGGGATGATATACCCGACTCAATAAAAAACACCTTTGATCGTTTGGGAATCCCTGAAGCAGAGCAGAAATTCCTGGCCGGCGTTGGAGCTCAGTATGAATCAGAGATGATTTATCACAGCATTCATGAACAACTGGCAGAACAAGGTGTCATCTTTAAAAGTATTGAGAATGGTCTGAGAGAACATCCAGAGCTTTTCCGGGAATATTTTTCCAAAGTTATTCCCTATACTGATAATAAATATGCAGCTCTGAACAGCGCCGTCTGGTCAGGAGGTTCATTTGTGTATATTCCACCGGGCCTTAAGGTGGATTTACCTCTCCAGGCTTATTTCAGGTTGAATGTTGCCAATATCGGTCAATTTGAGAGATCCTTGATCATAGCTGATGAAGGTTCTCAGGTTCATTATGTGGAGGGATGTACTGCTCCCCAGTACACTACCGATTCTTTTCACAGCGGAGTGATTGAGATTATTGTTAAGAAGAATGCCCGTGTCCGGTATACAACTATCCAGAACTGGTCCAATAACGTTTATAACCTGGTAACTCAGCGTGCCCGCGTTGAGGAGAAAGGAACCATGGAATGGGTTGACGCCAATCTGGGATCGAAAGTCACCATGAAGTACCCTTCCTGTATGCTGATGGGAAAGGGAGCTCATGGGGAGATCCTCTCGATGGCATTTTCTGGCAAAGGCCAACACCACGATACAGGTGGAAAAGTCATGCATCTCGCGCCAGATACAACCAGTAAGATCATATCAAAATCCATCAGCAAGGATGGGGGAAGGGCTTCCTACCGGGGTTTAGTGCGCGTAAATAAAGGCAATACCAATGTCAAGTCCAATGTTGTCTGTGATGCATTGCTCCTGGATGATCACTCCCGCTCAGACACTTATCCTTATATTGAGGTGGATGAGCAGGACGTTACTATTGGTCATGAGGCATCTGTGTCCAAGGTGGAGGATGAGCAGCTGTTTTATCTAATGAGCAGAGGTTTGACTGAAGAAGAAGCTACCAGCATGGTCGTTTCCGGATTTATTGAACCGCTAGTCAAAGAACTGCCAATGGAATATGCGATAGAAATGAACCGCTTAATTCAGATACAAATGGAAGGGTCTATCGGTTAATGAAGGATAGTTATGGCACGAAAACAACCTGAAAAGGGATTCACATTTTCCCGTGATATGATTGCGGTCTCCGAGGAGGTTCCTGCCATCTTGCGGGAGCACCGGTCCAAGGCTTGGCAGGCATATCAGGATTTGCCTTTTCCAACAATGAAAGATGAAGCTTGGCGTCGGACATCGCTTTCAAATATTAATTTTGGCGCGATCCAGCTTCCAAATGGCAATCTTTCTGCGGCGATTCCTAAAAAGATATCCGGCAGAATTCTTTCAGAAAACCTTCTTTCAAAACGATCGACAGCCCTCCTCAGTCCGGCAGGTGTGGAAATCAACCAATCAGCACAGTTGAAGAAAATTGGTGTAGTATTTTCAAGTCTAGTTGAAGCTGCTGAAAAACATCCCGAATTAATAGCAAAAGTGCTGGGACAGATAGTATCGCCACTGGATGGGAAATTTGCCGCCGTAACTTCAGCTTTTGCTGAACAGGGCGTTTTCATCTATGTTCCAAAGGGTGTTGATGTGGAAGATCCGATTTTCGGGATTACATTTACTCCCTGGGAAAACACAGCCCATTTTTTCCAAACCCTGATTTACCTGGAAGAAGGATCATCTCTGACCTATATACAGGAATCCCTCTCTCCTGAAAAGCAAACACATCCATCCCTGGCCGGGGAAAATGTAGAGATTTTTGTGGGGAAAAATGCCCGTTTAAAGATTGCAGAGTTGCAAACCTACGGCGATATGGTGTGGAGTTTTGGTCATAAAAAAGCCCTCGTAGAAAGGGATGGATACTTGGAGTGGAAAATTGGTGCCCTGGGATCTTCTCTCTCCAAACATTTCATCACGGTAGATTTAATTGGTCAAGGAGCGGAAGGGAGAGTATCTGGTGCCTTCTTTGCAGATCAAAAACAGCACCTATCCTACAACACATTGCAGCGACACCTTGCTCCACGAACAACCAGTGACCTCTTGTTTAAGGGAGCTTTAGCTGGGGAGAGTCGATCTGTCTGGAGAGGTATGATTTACGTAGCGCCAGGTGCACGGCATATTGATGGATATCAGGCAAACCGGAATCTGCTTCTTAACCGAGATGCCCGGTCGGATTCTATTCCGGGTTTGGAAATCTTGAATAATGATGTCCGATGTACACATGGGTCTACCGTTGGGAAAATAGACCAGGAACAGTTATTTTACCTTCTCTCCCGAGGTATTCCCCGGAAAGAAGCTGAACAGCTGATTATTCAAGGCTTCTTTGATGATATTTTTTCCAGATTTTCCATACCTGAAGTGGGCGAACGACTTTGGCAGTCGATTAAATCCAGGCTTGCGATTGATTAATATGACCTGTTTAGCAGGAGTGCTATTCACTTTTCAGCGAAGCCTGATAGAATTGATTTGATTAGATCCTGAATGGAGGACACTTTGGTAACTATTCCTTTTTCAGCACCGCCAGATAATGATAAAGAATACGAAATTGGTGATCACGTAGAAGTATTTTGTGACCATGATCTCGAAGACGATCGTGTCCGTGATTGGCTGGAGGGTGTGGTCGTTAAGAAAGGACATAAAAAGGTAGCAGTACAATTCCATAAGAATGTGTACCTGACTGACGGCTGGATGGTACCTGATCGTGTCTTGTGGTGCTCGAGTTCCTCTCAAAACATCCGACGGCCGGAAAAAAACCGCCGGTCAAAATCCTAAACAATCAAAATTGAATACTGATCAGGAGAAGGTATTCCATGACCGGAAATTCGAATACAAGGTTTGATGTCCAACAGGTTCGGGGGGATTTTCCTGTCTTAGCGCGAGAAATTCGCCCCGGGATTCCATTGACCTACCTGGATTCGGCAGCTACAAGTCAGAAACCAGAAACTGTCATTCAGGCGATGAGTACTTACTACCAAGAAAACAATGCTAATATTCACAGAGGTATTCACAAACTTGCTGAAGAAGCAACCCTTGCATATGAAACTGCAAGGGAAAAGATTGCCCGTTTCATTAATGCTCCCGCCGCTGATCAATTAATATTTACTCGAAATACAACTGAATCAATTAATCTTGTCGCATATTCCTGGGGAAGAAAATATCTGTCGGCAGGAGATCGTATTTTACTGACAGAAATGGAACACCATTCCAACCTCATCCCCTGGCAGTTGATAGCTGGAGAGTTGGACCTCGTTTTGGATTTTATCCCCGTGACATCAGAAGGCAATCTCGATCTTGATGTTTACCACGATCTCCTAAAGAAGAACCCGAAGCTGGTTGCCCTCACGCACATGTCGAATGTGCTGGGAACAATAAATCCCCTGAAAGAAATTATTCGAAATGCTAAATCTGTTGGCGCGATAACTTTGGTGGATGGCGCGCAGTCAGTACCCCACTTCCCTGTTGATATAGCAAATCTTGAGGTGGATTTTTATGCATTTTCTGCCCATAAGATGTGTGGACCCACCGGTATAGGGGCTTTATATGGGCGAAAGGATTTGCTTGAAAATATGCCTCCCTTCCTGGGTGGTGGAGAGATGATCAAACGGGTAGAACTGCGATCATTTAAGGCGAACGATATACCTCACAAATTTGAAGCAGGGACACCAGCGATTGCCGAAGCAGTTGGTTTTGGTGCAGCAGTAGATTATCTCCTTGAGATAGGAATGGACCGGATTGAGGAACACGAAAAACTGTTGACTAACTATACTCTGGAAAAATTACTGGATGTGCCTGATCTCACTGTCCTGGGTCCCCCAGCAGAGGAGAAAGGTGGTGTAGTAGCATTTTACATTAAGGATATTCATGCCCATGATGTGGCTCAAATTCTAGATGGAGATGGTATTGCAGTCCGAGCGGGCCATCATTGCGCACAACCGTTGCACACTAAATTCAATCTTCCTGCGACAACAAGGGCCAGTATGTATCTGTATAATACGATCGAGGATATCGACCGGTTTATCGCGGGTCTCCAGAAGGTAAGGGATATTTTTAAGTAGTGATAAACATAGGATAGAATATGGAAGACTTTTATAGGGAACTTATTATTGAGAGATATAAGTCACCGCACTTTCGAGGAGAATTAGAGCCCAATGATATCTCCTTTGAAGATGACAACCCGGCTTGTGGGGATCATATCCGAATTGATGTCCGCCTGGACGAAAACCATGTTGTGACTGAGGCCGTTTTTAGTGGAGAAGGTTGTGCTATCTCTCTGGCATCTGCAGACTTACTGTTGGAATCAATTATTGGAAAAACCATTGAGGAACTTAAGGAAACCACTAAAGAGGATATTCTGGATATGCTCGGAATTGAATTGGGACCGGTACGCTTAAAATGCGCCCTCTTGCCACTAAAAGTGTTAAAGGCGGGTGTGTACGGAGTGGGGGAAACAATCTCAAGCGATTAAAACTGTATATAATAAAATTATGGAACCAAGAACCTCATTAATAACAAATGAGGTTCTTCAATTAAATTGCTTTGATTGGTTTACTGTTTTGTTAGATGATCGGATATTCCCCTTTAACACCGCTTACAATCGAATGTCTCCTGATTTCTTATATTAAAGATGTAGTTCTGGATACGGTATAATCAGGGAGGATTTTAAGGAGTCCACAAGATGCCATTCATAATTGGTGAAAATGTTGGTCCTTATCGATTAATTGAAAAGCTTGGGAAAGGAGGCATGGCAACCGTATTTAAAGCCTATCATCCTAGCCTTGATCGATATGTAGCCATCAAAGCTTTGCATCCTGCATTTATGGAGCATCCTGGTTTTATTGATCGATTTGAACGGGAAGCTAAAGTGGTTGCAAAGCTTGAACATCCCAATATTGTCCCTATTCATGATTTTTCAGAACACGAAGATCGACCATACCTGGTACTGAAATATGTTCGGGGTGAGACCTTAAAAGCACGTCTTGAAAAATCAAAACTTACCTACAAAGAGTCCAGGCACGTTTTTAGGGTGATTTCATCTGCTCTGGCGTATGCCCACCAGGAAGGTGTGCTGCACCGAGATGTTAAACCATCCAATGTATTAATCGAAAAAGGGGGACAAATCTACCTGGCAGATTTTGGGCTGGCTAGAATAGCGGAAACCAGTCAAACCACACTCTCGGGCCAGATGATGATGGGAACTCCACACTACATATCTCCTGAACAAGCCAAGGGTTTGGGAGATCTGGACAGTGGAACAGACATATATTCTTTAGGTGTAATGATGTATGAGCTGTTAGTTGGAGAAGTTCCTTTTCAAGCTGATACACCTTTCTCTGTTATTCATGATCATATTTACAGTCCACTTCCTTTACCAATAGAAATGAATCCAGACCTCACTGAGGATATTCAAAAGGCAATCCTCAAGGCACTCGCAAAGAAACGAGAGGACAGGTATGAGAGTATTCCTGCGATGATGTCTACATTCTTAAGAGCTTTTGATTCCCTGATCAAGGAACATCCGGAGAATGGCGAAGCACCTACGCTGATGCTTAAGCCAGATCGGAGGAAGACAACTGTCCAGCAAGTTAAAGGGACAGAGGAAATTCCAGATCCAGATGCTCTACCAGTGACTGCGGTAAAAGAAAAAACCAGGGTAAGAGGAATACCTGGATGGATTTGGTGGTTTGCTCTACCTAGTCTTGTATTGTTCTGTTTAGGATCAATGGTGATTTCCAATGCTTTACAACCGCCTGGCCCAGGCTTAATAAGCCCTGCAACACTGACGCAGGAGGCAAAACTAATTTCAAATCCGGCGTTAGGTGAGATTCAATCGATTAATCAAAGAATCCAGGAAAATCCGGACGACCCCTTCCTGCGTTTTGAGTTAGGTGTTGCGTACCTTGATCTGAATCGTCCCCAACCTGCTAGAGATGCTTTCCAGAAAGCTTACCAGCTGGCAGAAGGAGATACTGGAGTAATACTCAATTTTGGAGACCTGCTGGCTGATATTGGAAAATGGACCTATGCAGCATACAGCTATCTAAAAGCTGACCAGATTGGATCTCCCCTCAGTCCAGAGGAAATGAAGAATAAGATCAGTGAAGCATTATATTATGCAGCTGATGAAGAGTTATCCTTAGAGATATTATCCAATCCAGAATTGAATCTTGATCCATCCCTACGGCATATACTGGAAGCCCGTAAAGCTTTTCTCACGGGAAGAAATGAGGTTGCAGAGCGGTTAGTGAATCAAGTGTTGCAGGAAAGACCCGATTTATATGAAGCCTACTTAATTAAATCAGATATTCTGGTGGCTATGGGATCTTTTGAGGAAGCCAAAGATATCTTATTGGAACTGGAGCAAATTCCAGATCTGCCAGTGTGGATCCAAGAAGAAATTAGATTTCAGGCGGAATAATTAATACCAGGAGTAATCTTAAGATGGGAGAAAGGAAGCGTATCCCGTGTGTTGCGGGCAATTGGAAAATGCATAATACTGTGGCGGAGTCAACTGCCCTGGTAAAAGAACTTCTCCCTGAGTTGGAAGGAATAAGCTCTGTAAAGAGTATTCTTTGTCCGCCATTTACAGCACTCAATTCAGTTGCCAAGCTGATCCGAGAATCAACAATCCATCTGGGAGCACAGAATCTATATTGGGAGGGACAAGGTGCCTTTACAGGAGAGATTTCTCCTCAAATGGTGGCAGAATTAGCAGAGTATGTGATCATCGGCCATTCCGAAAGACGGGCGTATTTTGGTGATACAGATGATGTAGTGAATAAAAAAGTACAGGCTGCTATATCTGCCGGACTCCAACCGATTTTATGTGTGGGAGAAACCCTGGAAGAAAATGAATCCGGACGAACTGGTGAGGTGGTAAAAAGGCAGATTTCTGTTGGTTTAATGGATCTCAGCAAGGAACAAATGAGGGGCTTGATGATCGCCTATGAACCTGTTTGGGCAATCGGAACAGGAAAAGCAGCTACACCGGAGGGCGCCAATCAAGTCATTCTAGACTTCATCCGGAAAGAAATAGCCCATTTCGCCTCTGAAGAAATAAGTGAAATGATTCCTGTACTTTATGGAGGATCGGTAAAACCGGACAATGCGAAGGATTTTTTTGATCAGCTCGACATTGATGGTGCATTGGTGGGTGGAGCAAGTCTGAAAGCTGAGGCATTTGTTCAAATCACCAAAGCTGCTGCTTGAAAACAATTATTACCTCCTTGGCGATAAAAAAGGCTCCCGGAAAGGGAGCCTGATAATTTAAAAGTAGGATGTCTCTGCCATTATTATATTTATCCTGTTCCAAACTGACGATCTCCAGCATCACCCAATCCGGGCATGATATAACCGTGCTGATTAAGGTGTTTGTCAATTACAGCCAGATGAAGAGGGACATCGGGATGGGCTCCCTGCATTGCCTCTACCCCCTCTGGTGCCGCCAGGATACCAACGAATTTAATCCGTTGTACTCCCTATTCTTTTAAGATATCTACGGTCGCAACTGCAGAACCGCCTGTTGCTAGCATTGGATCTAAAACAAGGCAGACTGATACTGTTGGTTCGAGCGGCAGTTTATTATAGTACTCGACGGGTTGAAGGCTTTGTTCATCCCGGTAGAGACCGATATGCCAGACTTCGGCGCTCGGCATTAATCCCCAGATTCCTTCTACCATTCCCAAACCCGATCTGAGAATGGGAACTAACCCGATTGGTTGTTTGAGTTCCATACCGGCTGCTTCACCCAGAGGTGTTTCAATAGATTTTGGCGCAATTTCTAAATCTGCAGTCGCTTCATAGGCCAGGAGAGCAGAAATTTCCCGGATCAATTCCCGGAACTTTTTTGACTTTGTATCTTTATCACGTAATCTGGTTAATTTGTGAGCAACAAGCGGATGAGTGGATTCAATTACGTTAGACATCTTCTCTCTCCTACTAATACTCAAAATCTGAGGGATCCGAATTCTATTGTCTCTGATTATATCCTTCAGACTGTAAATCGAGCAGTTTCCTACGCAATTAGGTCTGACTTCGGTATAATCTTAGGCATGAATGATACACAACCTGAGCGGGTGGTGGATTCAGATCCCAAACCGGGAGATCATCTTGATTACACTTTGCGACCGCAAAGCCTGACAGCAATGATTGGCCAGGACAAGATTCGGGAAAACCTTGAGATTCTAATCTCTGCAGCCCAACATCGAAACGAAGCCCTGGATCATGTTCTCTTCTATGGTCCGCCGGGGTTGGGGAAAACTACACTGGCGCATATCCTGGCCAATGAAATGGGCGTTAATATCAAAATCACCTCAGGTCCGGCAGTAGAAAGAGCCGGTGATTTAGCGGCAATATTAACCAATCTGAATGAGGGAGATATTCTGTTTATTGATGAGATACACCGCCTTGGCAGGGCAGTGGAGGAAGTACTCTATCCGGCGATGGAAGATTATTCCCTGGATATTGTTATAGGGAAAGGTCCCTCAGCCAGGTCCGTCCGGTTAAAATTACCCCGCTTCACAATTGTTGGTGCTACCACACGACTTGCTTTGGTTACAGCACCCCTCAGGGCAAGGTTTGGCGCGGTTTACAGAGTGGATTATTATACATCTGACGCGATCATGGAAATTATCCGCCAGGCCTCAGAACGGCTGAAGGTACCTTCAGATCCGCATGGTATCAGAGAGATTGCCTCACGGTCTCGTGGTACCCCTCGAGTAGCTCTTCGGCTGCTGCGAAGAGTGAGAGATTTTGCTCAGGTACGAGGAGAAGGTGTAATCACACCCGAGATTTCGAAACAAGCTCTGGAGTTATTGAATATCGATGAAATAGGTTTAGACATGATGGATAGGCGGGTGTTACAGGCGATTGTAGTCAAATACCAGGGAGGTCCGGTTGGGTTAAAAACAATCGCTGCTTCAATCAGGGAAGATCCAGATACTATCATGGATGTTGTTGAACCGTATTTACTCCAGCTGGG
>JAUWCZ010000035.1 GCA_030609055.1 Chloroflexota bacterium
TACCGTTTTACCCACCCCATCGTGGTCCGCTATGGCGACCTGGATCCCCAGGGGCATGTCAATAACGCGGGATTTTTAACGTACATGGAACATGCCCGAATGTCGTATATCCGGGAACTGGGCTTATGGGACGGGAAATCATTCTTGAGTCTTGGGTTTATCCTGGCTCGGGTGGAGCTGGATTACAAAGCACCCATACTGATGACTTATCCAGTTGAGGTCGGGGTCAGGGTTTCCCGGCTGGGTAATAAGAGTTTGGATATGGAATATCTGATCAAAGATCCCAATACCGAACGTATATTTGCAGAAGGGAAAACTTTCCAGGTAGCCTATGATTATCAGGAAGGAGTAACCATCCCTATACCTAAGAACTGGCGGGATGCGATTCGGGATTTTGAGAAATTGTCTTCAAATCCTCAATAAGGAAATCAATGGATAAACTGCCCCCATTAGATGAGATATATTTACTTGAAACCCTGCTGGAATTGTTAAACATCCCCAGTCCAACAGGATATACGGACCAGGTGATCAGTGTACTGGAAGAGAAACTCAGAGCTTTTTCTGATTTAAACCTGCGGAGAACTACTAAAGGAGTAGTGGTAACAAGCTGGGCAGGTGGTCTAAAAACGAACCCCCGTGGTTTAACAGCCCATGTGGATACGGTTGCGCTTGGCGTTGTACCCCATGGACGCTTTGGTTGCCACCACCCGCTGGATCATGACTTACCTCCTGAATTGATCTAAACGATTGAAGGATATTCTTTTGGGAAAGATTGATTTCCAGGCAGCGAGAAAACGTATGGTCGAGAGGCAAATTGCCCGTCGGGGAATTACCTCTCCTAGAATTCTGGATGCTTTTTTAGATGTTCCCCGTCATTTGTTTATCCCTGAATCCCAACACCTCTTTGCATATCAGGATGGTCCCTTACCGATTGGGAAGGGGCAAACTATCTCCCAGCCTTATATCGTTGCCTATATGACGAAACACTTAAACCTGGAGGGCGAAGAACGGGTGTTGGAGATCGGGACCGGATCTGGGTACCAGGCTGCTATATTGGGGAAATTGGCAGGGGAGGTGCATACCATCGAAAGGCACCCCTCCCTCGCTGAAAGTGCCTCCAGGCTGCTGCGGGACCTGGGCATTGAAAACATTCATGTTCACGTGGGAGATGGAACAAAAGGACTGCCGGATTTCGCGCCTTATAATGCGATCATGGTCACGGCAGCTGCGCCTGAAGTACCTACACCCCTATTGGATCAGCTTGCTGAGGGCGGCCGGTTAATAATGCCGGTAGGTGGAAGGATTGGTCAAGTTCTTCATCTCTATCAACGCCGGGAGAAAGGTGTGCAAAGGGAAGATCTTGCTCCGGTCGCGTTTGTACCCCTGATCGGGGATCATGGCTGGTCTAGCCCATAATCATACCCCTTGCAGACGAAAAAAAATCCCCGGTTCATTCTCCGGGGATATGCATGTCTAGAAAACTTGTTTTAAAGCCAGTTCATAGTTACCAAGACAACCGGTCGTTTTTTGGTTTTGCTATATAGGAAAGACCGGATGGTTTGTACTATTTCATTATGTAAATCACCCTGGGTCTTGTCAACAATCTCAACGATTTTTTGGCGCGTCTGCTCAATGAGATCACCTTCATCGTGTTTGTAAACAAAACCACGGGAAATGATTTCTGGTTCTTCATGCAATTTGCCTTTGCTTTCCATTGCCAGGCTGATAAGAACTACGCCGTCCTGGGCAAGTTGCTCCCTTTCCCGAACAACACTGGGACCGATTTCTCCCACCCGTGATCCATCTACAAACACATAATTTCCGGGGATACGATCTTTGATTGCAAGTTTTTCATTCTCAAATTCAATTACTTCTCCATTTTCAATTACCAGGATGTTTTCCGGGGGAAAGCCCGATTCCTCAGCCAACACCGCATGCTGCTTAAGGTGTCTTAACTCGCCATGTACTGGGACCAAGTATTTGGGATTCACTATGTTCAGCATTAATTTCATCTCTTCCTGGTTCGCGTGTCCAGAGACGTGGACTCCAGCTAGAGGTTCATAGACCACATTCGCTCCCCGCCGGAAGAGACGGTTAATTGTTTTATAAACTGCTTCCTCATTACCAGGGATGGCATGGGAGGAAAGTACAATTGTATCGTCCTTGATCAGGTTAAAACGCTTATTGGTTCCCCGGGAAAGCCTACCCATGATTGAATAGGGTTCACCCTGAGATCCAGTTGCCATTAACACCACGTCTTTAGGCTTCATATTCAGCGCTTCCTCTATGCCGACTTCGATGTCAGGAGGAATCTCCAGGTAGCCAAGTTTTTTAGCCATCTTGGAGTTCTGAATCATGCTGTAGCCGACGAAGGCAATTTTGCGTCCATAGCGGTCGGACGCATCAATAACCTGCTGCATCCTCGATACCAGGGAAGCGAAAGACGCCACAATTATCCTACCTGGTGCGGTGGTAAATACTTTGTCCAGAGCGTCATTAATGACCATTTCTGATGGAGTCCAGCCCGGTTTATCCGCATTGGTTGAATCAGCCAGGAGTGCCAGGACCCCCCTGCCTGAGAATTCTGCCAGTTTGGCAAAATCTGTTGGCCATCCGTCAACTGGAGTGGGATCAAACTTGTAATCCCCTGTGTGCACAATTAACCCGTCCGGGCAGGTAATGCCTAGGCCTACACTGTCTGGAATGGAGTGGCAAACATGAAAAAACTCCACCTCAAAGGGGCCGATCTTTACCATTTCTCCTGCATGCACTGTATGGATGCTGGTTTTATCCAGCACACCATTTTCCGATAAGCTGACTTCAATTAACCCCCTGGTAAGCGGCGTAGCATAAAGCGGGACGGTTACTTCTTCTAGGACATGGGCGATCGCACCGACATGGTCCATGTGGCCATGGGTGATAACGATACCTCGGACCAGATCCTTGTTTTCTTTGATATATTCGAAATCTGGGATGATGTAATCGATCCCCAGCATATCATTGTCGGGAAACATGATTCCGGTATCTACGAGTAGGATATTCTTTCCATATTCATATACCATCATGTTTTTTCCGACTTCCCCTAGTCCGCCTAAGGGAATAATTCTTAATTTATTTTTACTCATATTTCAATTCCTTCATAAGTTATCCTTCCGGGATCGGATGAGACCGAATACCCGGGAGGTTTGTATTTCTGATAAAAAATACCCGGTCGGTAATAAGTCCGGCCGGGTAGTGCTTTTTGAAACTTCAATTTAGGACAATATCTTTCGATACAACTTAAATTATTCGGATCGTCTAGCATGTACAGTACTTGCTGGTAAATTACTACCAGCCGGGTGGTTCATTCTTGAAACCGGGGGTATTCTAACACGCAACCCCTGGTTTGTCAAAAGCCGAAATACAGCGAATAAACTAGCCGCTGTAATAGATCCGGTAAATGATTCCCCGACTATCATCAGAAAGGAAGAGACTCCCATCCGGGCCGACAATGAGGTCAACAGGAGTTCCCCAATTGGTTCCATCCTCTAACAACCAACCCACCGCAAAGTCCTGCACCGGTCCATTTTCACCGGGTCCAAAAGGGATTCGGATTATTTTGTGGCCAACTGCTTGTGCCCCTTCGCTGGAGCCATGAAGAGCAATAAACAAATCATTTTGGTATTGTTCCGGAAATTGTTCTCCCGTATAAAAAGTAATCCCGAAAGGAATCGTATGGGCTTCTAGCTCAAAATAAGGGCTCAGAACTTCCTCACAGGAATTCTTATTGCCATACTCAGGATCAGTGATCCGACCTGCGTGACAGAACGGCCATCCGGCATCAGCATCGATATAGATCACATAGAGGGTTTCCGGTGGTAGGTCAACTCCCAGGCCAGTCCGTTCAACATTGGTGACCCAGAGGATAGCATTCCGAGGATTAAAAGCCATACCAACAACATAACGTAGACCTTTAGTATATATTCGATCTCCACTTCCATCTGGATTAAAGCGCATAACGGTTGCCCGGCGTTGATCCTGCTCCCGGCAGACATTACAGGATGAACCTATTGATAGGTAGAGGTGCTGCCAATCGGGGCTGAAGATGATCGTCCGGGATGTATTGCCTCCGGCGGCTATACCTGCAACGATGATTTCCCGCTCCTGATAAAAACCATCTTCATCGGGATCCTCCAGGCGGATCACCCGTGTTGTTTCAGCGACGTACATCGATCCGTCCTTATAAAAAGCCAGGCTTGTAGGATCCAATAATTCATCCGCTGCAATTTCAATCCCGTCAGCGATACCATCCCCATCCCTATCCGGCAACCTGAGAATCCGCCCGGTGCTTGGTTCAGCAACGTATATCATGTCATCTGGACCAAAAGCCATCATTCTTGGTCCTTCAAGTTCATCAGCATAGACAGTGATGCCAAAACCTTCCGGCAATTGAATAGAGTTCTCCGGTGGGATCACCCGGGGGGGAGGATTGAGTGGTTCGGTGCCTCCTCCGGAACTGCCTGGTTGAGCAGTGGGTAGAGGTATCGATGTCGGCGCCGGCGGTTGATCCACTTTGCCCTGACAACCGGTAAGCAAAATAGCGGTTACGAGAACTAATGGAATAACAATCCTGAATATTTTCATAATAGATCCTCAAGGGGTGTAAAGTCTGGCTTGATTATACACGTTGGAAACTGATGTTTTTGGAAATAATCCGAAGCAGGAACACTAATCTAAAATTAAAAAAATGTAGTGTGGATCAGCGTTATTATCCACACTACATTGTTCTTTGATGAAAGAAGATTTACATCATGCCGGGCATTCCGCCACCCATTCCTCCCATTCCTCCAGGTGGCATATCGGAATCATCTTTTGGCTCATCGGCAATGAGAGCTTCTGTGGTCAGGATCATTGCCGCGATGGATGCCGCGTTTTCCAACGCACCCCGGGTTACCTTGGCAGGATCAATCACACCGGCCTTAACCATGTTAACGTATTTCTCACTGAGGACATCGTAACCGATGTGGTTGTCTTTTTTCTCTTCCTGTTGTCGGCGCACGTTTTCCAGAATCACCGCTCCATCTTTTCCTGCGTTTTCAGCAATTTTACGCATGGGGAATTCCAGAGCTTGGCGGACGATCTGCACACCCACCTGGGCATCAGCGTAGTCCATTTTCAGTTTATCGATGGCTTTAGTGGCGTTAATCAACGCTACACCGCCTCCGGGGACAATGCCTGCTTCAACGGCGGCACGTGTCGCGGAGAGAGCATCCTCCACCCGGTGTTTCTTTTCTTTCAGTTCTGTTTCAGTTGCTGCCCCAACTCGAATTATCGCAACACCGCCAGAGAGTTTTGCAAGACGTTCTTGCAGTTTTTCGCTGTCGTAATCGCTGGTGCTGGTGTCAATCTCATTCCGGATCTGCTGGATGCGGGACTTAATCTGAGCGGCATCTCCTGCACCGCCGACGATGGTGGTGTCATCTTTGGTGGAGATCACTTTTTCGGCGTTGCCCAGGTCGTCAACGGTCGCACTTTCTAGTTTGCGTCCCAGGTCTTCAGAAATTACGGTTGCACCGGACAGAATTGCAATGTCTTGAAGCATCGCTTTTCGGCGATCGCCAAATCCAGGAGCTTTCACTGCCAAGACGTTAATCATGCCGCGAAGTTTGTTCAACACCAGGGTGGCAAGAGCTTCACCATCCACATCTTCAGAGATGATCACCAGATCTCGCTTGCCCATCTGGACCAGACGCTCCAGAAGGGGAACCAGGTCCTGAGCGGCGGAAATCTTAGAGTCATGAATTAAGATATTCGGCTCTTCAATGACTGCTTCCATATCATCGGCATTAGTGACGAAATAGGGAGAAAGATAGCCGCGGTCAAACTGCATACCTTCCACATACTCGGTTTCAAAAGCCAGTGTCTTGGATTCTTCAACAGTGATTACGCCGTCTTTTCCGACTTTGTCCATCACATCTGCAATCAGTTCACCGATTGACCGGTCCTGGGCAGAAATGCTGGCCACGTTGCCGATCTCTTCTTTGGTTGTAACATCAATGGCATTCTTCCCGAGTTCCTCGGATACAGCTTTTGCAGCTGCTTCAATGCCCTGTTTAAGCAGCATGGGATTGTGTCCGGCTGCCAGGTTCTTCATACCTTCGGAGACAATGGAATGAGCCAGTAAGGTTGAGGTTGTGGTGCCGTCACCAGCAATGTCGTTGGTTTTGGTGGCTGCTTCTTTCAACAGTTGGGCACCCATGTTTTCAAATTTGTCCTTCAGCTCAATTTCCTTGGCAACGGTCACACCATCATGTGTGATTGTGGGACTGCCGAAACTGCGATCCAAAGCCACGTTGCGTCCCTTGGGACCCAAAGTAGTGATAACGGCTTTCGCCAATGTATCCATCCCGACCTGAAGTCTCCGCCGGGCTTCTTCTGAGAAAACGATTTGTTTTGCTGCCATAGATTTCTACTCCTTGCTTTAATAAAATATTTCACAGTTGTAAGATAAATGCTTCTACACCGACTCAAGGACAAATCCAACCTGTCATCGCCCCGGAGAGTTAGCAGTCCATAGAATTGACTGCTAGGTAGCGTTGAATATGATAACTTCCTTCAATTTGAAAGTCAAGTTTTTAAAAAAGGCTTTTATATGATTCTTACATATTTCTGAGATTGGGAGGAGAGGATAAATCACACCTCTTTTCCTCCCAGTGAGATAGGGGGAATACTCAGGGCGCAGGTGTTGCCTCCAATAGGAAACAGATCGCTTCATTTTCCGTCACGATACCCATCAACGTTGGATCGCTGCTGAAATTTGCTTTCAGCTCTGCAAGAATACCTAATGCTTCCGGGCAGTAATTCTGGCCGGGGCGGCTTAGCGCAGCCAGCACGGATCCGTAGCGGGCATAATAATAGGCGACGTCAATATTATTGAGTTCCAAGGCTTGTACGGCAACGCCCCCCACTTCGTTTTCCTCAGCTGTGCATCCAACGACGGCACATTTCAGGACCGGCAGGGCTCCCTCGTAATTCCGGGCCCGGACATATATATCACCCAGTTGACCATAGGTGTTCGCGTTGGTGGGATTGATTGCGATAGCTTTTTCCCCGTTCACAGCGGCGATAAAAAATTCTCCGTCCCTGGAGTAAGTCTTGGCAATCGCGATATAAGGCAGTGGATCTTCCACTCCGTTGGATTGATTCACTGTAATCGCTTTGGCAAAATACTCCAGAGCGGTGTCATATACTTTTAACGCCCGGTAAATAACACCAATCCGAATATAGAGGAATGTCAAATTTGGGTTGATTTCGGCAGCTTTTTCAAATTCCTCAATGGCATACCTGTATTCTCCCAAAGATTCGAGCACCGTACCGTATACTCTGTGCGTATCCATTAATTCCGGTCCCCGTTTTACAGCTAACCGGGCATGTTCTTCAGCCTGGGCTTTTTGATTTTGATCCAGGAGAACTTCTGCATAAAAAGCCAGCGCCAAACTATTGTTGGGGTCGAGCGTGATTGCCAAATTTGCTGCTTGTTCTGCTTCGTTTAACCACTCCTGTCTTTCCTGATCACTAACGGCCGTGGATGTTGAACTCCAATCTAATACCAGGGCACGGATGGCCTGGACAGTGCTGTCATCAGGGACTTCTTCCACGGCGCGCTGGATTTCCTGCCGGGCGAGTGACAAACGTTCTGTTCGCTCTTCTGTGGTGGACAACAAAGCGGAGGAATAGGTCAACAAACGCGCCAGTTCAGCCCGGACTTGCGCATTATCTGGATGGAGCTCCAAAACATCGTAATAGGCATCAATGGCATCTTTTCCATCTGGATCGTATATCTTTCCAGCTGCAAAATAAGCCTGACCTTCCTGAACGAGAGAATCGACAGTCCGGGTTGCCGTAGGCGTGGGTAGAAACAAGGGTTCAAACTGACCTTCGGGATTAGTTACTTCATAAGCAAACCACAAACCGACAGCAATTAATCCAACCAAAATCAGGACGCGGTTGAAATTAAAACTGGATTTGGTTTTGCTGAAAGTTGGTCGTTTTCCGGTAAGTTTTCGATCCATTAGATTAATGACTGATACCTAATTTCTGGTTGGTGACTTCCTCTAAGTGGCAATCTTATGCCATGGAAAATCCCGCGGATGAAGTTTCTCGGCGGAACGGTTAAGGGGTTGGTGTAATTTCGGACAGATTTTCTGTGCAGATTGATAACCCTTCATTAGCGTTAATCACTGCAATATCATTCTCTGAAACCTGGCTGAGCATGGTTTGAAATACCGGCACAGCTTCCTCGCATTTGTTCATCCGTGCCAGCGTAAGACCATAGGAAGAAAATATTTCTATAACCCGGAGTTTGTAAGACAGCGGTACACCTTCTACGATATCCCCGGTATCTGTAGTACCGCCTCTGACTGCCAGAGTCAAGTAATTCAGCGCTTGATCATATTCCCTGTTTCTGAAATAGAGCACGCCTAGATTTCCCTGCATCAACGGATCTGATGGAGCATCCCGAACCGCAAGGGATCCGTACTGAATGGCTTTGTTATAAACCCCATCTAAGAGATAAATACGGGAGATCTCATAATCCGGTAATGGATCTGAGGGATTAAGGGCATTAGCTTGGCTAAAAGAGGTTACCGCTTTGTCATTCTCCTGATTTGCAAAAAAACAATACCCCAGCATCAGGTGTAGGTTGGGGATGGCATTGTTAATATTCAGGGCACTTTGGTATTCCCGGATGGCTTCGCTGAAATTACCGGTCCAATACAACACATATCCCCGAGCCCGGTGCGTTTCCAGTAGATTTGGTCCTAACTCCATAGCCCTGAGTGATTCTGCACTGGCTGCTTCATAATCCTGATTGTCGATCAGAATTTCTGCATATACTGCGTGAGCCAACGGGTTTTTATCTGCCAGGGACAATGCCCGTTCAATGGATTCTTCAGCTGAAATTAGATCGCCTAAAAAATCGAGTGCCCAGGCCTTCATGACATGTCCAAGCGGGTTGTCAGGGCTCCGAAGTAGGGCTAATTCAGCATTTTCCAGTGCTGCTTCTGGTTGTCCTGCCAGAATCTGGACTCTCGCCAGGGCAACATAAAGGGAAGAATCCTCCGGATTAGCGAGGATGGCTTCCCGGTAAGCTCCCATGGATTGGCTCAGTTTTCCTTCCTCAAATAATTCCTCGGCCCGGTTTATGTAGGTTTCTGGATTCTCCGTTGCAGTTACTGTTGGAATAAAAGGAGGTTCAATATCTGGAACTACAGTCTGGTTAAAATAGATGACCGCCGCAATTACAGCCACCAGGATAATAATCCGCCAGGGGTTGGATCTCTTGCGTGGTTTTTTGGTCATTTTCCAATTGCTGCCGCTAAGATACATGCGCACATCTTACCACTGGCGTTAAAATTGCGTCAAGCATTTCATTCACTTTCAAACAGATTATTAACCTGAAAATATACCCAGACTGACTTGCACAACTAATCTCTCTCAGCTAGAATGGGACCATGCAATTTGACGTTTTTACTTTATTTCCGGAAGTGTTTCCCCCTTATCTGGAATCCAGTATCCTCCATCGCGCACAAGAAATGGGACATCTCCAGGTGAATCTCCATAATATCCGGGATTGGACTGCAGATAAACATCATGTGACTGATGAGCCGCCGTATGGGGGAGGAGGGGGGATGGTGATGAAGCCCGAGCCGGTATTCGCGGCTGTGGAAGAGATTTTAGGTACTCCTCCCTGCTGCCCGGTGATCCTAATGACTCCTCAGGGTGAGCTGCTGACTCAGGAGAAAGCAAACACCCTGGTTGGTTATACCAGGTTGGCGATCATCGCCGGTCATTATGAAGGGATTGATGAACGGGTGCGCGAGCACCTGGTATCGCAGGAAATATCCGTAGGTGATTACGTATTGACAGGGGGAGAATTACCAGCTTTGGTTTTAATTGACGTGCTCACCAGATTGATTCCTGGGGTTTTGGGAGATCCACAAGCTACGGAAAATGACTCCCACGCGAGTGGTTTGTTGGAATATCCTCACTACACCAGACCGGAGGATTTCCGCGGTTGGAAAGTCCCGGAGATTTTACGATCAGGGCACCATGCCCGGATTAACCGCTGGCGGCGGGAACAGGCATTAAAAAGAACCCGGGACCGCA
Organism: Chloroflexota bacterium; assembly: GCA_030609055.1. Lineage (GTDB taxonomy): Bacteria > Chloroflexota > Anaerolineae > Anaerolineales > UBA11858 > B10-G9. The sequence continues at coordinate 10,147 of JAUWCZ010000035.1, forward strand.
GACCAGAATTGTTATCTGATTTAAATTTATCCGCAGATGACCGAGATTTTCTAGCCAGCCTTGATGATGACGGTACAGACGAGAAGAAAACGGGCAATAAGTAACAGAACGACCCCTGTAAATTTTTCCCTAATATCCATTAATACCTCTTAAAACACATGAGAAAAATTACCCGTGCACCTGCCACCCGGGACTGCCTCGGAAATATTAACATCCCATTAGAAAGAACGGTTTAGCATACCCTTTTCTTGACTGCCAAGACCCCCCATGATAAACTACAAACCGTATTTAGCAGTCTTCTATTGAGAGTGCTAAAGAGTGAAAAACGAATGTCTGGATTGACGGAAAGGCAAAAACTGGTACTTGCACTGCTGGTTCGCGATTATGTTGATACAGCTGAACCGATCAGCTCAGGGCGATTAGTGGCAAACTATCACTTGGATTTCAGCCCCGCCACAGCCAGGAATGAAATGGCAGCCCTCGAGCAGAGGGGTTATCTTTTCCAACCCTATACCTCTGCCGGAAGAATGCCAACAAAAGAAGGATACCGGTATTTTGTCCAGCAGCTAATGGGCGCGGATGAACTACCCTCTCCTATTAAGGAGATGATCCGGCACCAGTTTTATCAAGCCCGGCATGACGTAGACGATTGGCTATCGCTGTCCGCCTCGGTTCTGGCTCAGCAAAGCAGGGTCGCTTCGATCGTGGCCCAGCTGCATACAGAGAAAGCTCGTCTAAAACAGATTGCCTTGTTATCGACCCGGGGACGGCAGGTACTGCTAGTCATCATTTTAAGTAGTGGAGAGGTTCACCAGCAAACATTAATTCTGGAAGAACTGCTCCCGCAAGAACAACTAAATTCCATGGCGGCGCAGATAAATCATCTGGTTGCCGGGATGGATACCATAGCGCTGGAGGAGAAAAGAGGCGAGATCAAGGATACCCAGCTGGAAGAAGTATTTACGGTTGTCCATCAAATCATTAGGGCATCGGAAGTAATCTCTTCCGGGGATGTATACCGGGATGGATTGGCGAATATGCTTTCAGAGCCGGAGTTTTCTGAACCCGAGAAAGCAAAACAGACCCTGGAATTATTCGAGGATCGGGTGATGCTAGATGACCTACTTTCCAGAACGGTGATTGAAAGTGATGCTCCCGGTGTGCATGTGATCATCGGTGGAGAGGATACCTGGGATAAGCTGGGAGACTGTTCGCTGATCATTGCCAGATACGGATCAAAGGAACATGCTATGGGCGCTGTGGGTATTCTAGGTCCTCTGCGGATGGCTTATAGCCGGGGAGTTTCCACGGTCAGGTTTGTATCTGACCTCATGAGCGAACTAGTCTCGGAATCCTTGAGCAACTGAATGTTAGTTTGAAGGAGATTAATCAGGTATGAAAAAAAAGAAAGAACAAAAAGAAAAACCTGAGATTGAAAATGAGCTGGATGATCCGGAAGTAGAGGAAGAAGACATCTTCCAGGAAGAGAAGGTTGGCACCGATCTTGAGGATTCGGAATCCATCCATAAAGTAATTGATGAAGTGGAAGATCTTTCTCCAGAGGAGCTGGTTGCAGTATTGGAAAAATTACTGGAAGAAACGGAAGCAAAAGCAGAGGAGTACCTGGATGGTTGGCAGAGATCCAGGGCTGAATTTGCGAATTATAAAAAACGAATTCTGCGTGAAAACACAGAAATCCATCAAATCGCCCGGGGAGAAGTGATCAGGCTTTACCTTGACATTGTTGATGACCTGGAGAGAGCCTTGCAGGAAAAACCAGAAAATGGAGATGAAGAGACCTGGGCGGAAGGGATTGAGATTATATTTCACAAATTGCGCGCAAAATTAGAGTCGGAAGGAGTACGACCGATGAACGCGCTAGGAAACGAGTTTGATCCTAAAATACATGAAGCTTTGATGAAGGAAGAGAGTGAAGAGTTCGAAAGCGATCAAATCATTGAGGTAATTCAGGAAGGTTACTGGATAGGAGACAAGGTACTGCGACCGGCGATAGTGCGGGTAGCAGCATAATATTGGAATTATCAGCTAAAAAGAACATTGAAAAATTGGAGGAAAATATGGCGAAAATCATAGGGATTGACTTAGGAACCACAAACTCTGCTGTTGCAGTAATGGAAGGTGGAGAACCCACCATTATTCCCTCTGCGGAAGGTGACCGCCTTGTTCCATCTGTAGTGGCAATGAATAAAAATCATGAGCGTCTGGTTGGCCGGCCGGCTAGAAACCAGGCTGTAGTTAACCCAGAAAATACCATTACATCCATAAAGAGATTCATGGGTGGAAAATTCTCTTCCCCCGGAGTCAAGCGGGCGAGAAAAATGGTTTCCTATGAAACAAAAGAGGCGCCGAATGGGGATTTACGCGTTCTTATGGATGAAAAAGAATATTCCCCGCCTGAAATCTCAGCCATGATTCTAGCAAAAATTAAGGCTGATGCGGAAGACTATCTAGGTGAACCGGTTACCCAGGCAGTGATTACGGTTCCGGCATACTTTAATGACAGTCAGCGCAACGCTACAAAAGATGCCGGCAAGATTGCTGGTTTGGAAGTTATGCGGATCATCAATGAACCGACAGCCTCATCGCTTGCTTACGGACTGGACAAGAAACAAAACGAAGTCATCGCAGTTTATGACCTTGGAGGTGGAACTTTTGATATTTCCATCCTCGATGTTGGAGAAGGCGTTTTCCAAGTTCGGTCAACCAGCGGTGATACCTTCCTAGGTGGTGATGATTTTGACCAGCGGATTATCGATTTCCTGGCGGACGAGTTCAAAAAAGATGAGGGTATTGACCTGCGGGAGCAGCGTCAGGCGCTGCAACGTTTAAGGGAAGCAGCTGAAAAAGCAAAAATCGAGCTCTCAACCATGCAGCAAACAGAGATCAACCTGCCGTACATCACAGCGGATGCTTCAGGACCAAAACATCTGGTAAAGAAATTCAACCGGGCAAAGCTGGAGCAGCTTACTGGTGATCTGATTGAAAAATCCTTGAAACCTGTAAAACAGGCGTTGGATGATGCCGGTCTCTCCCCCTCAGATATTGACGAAGTGGTTCTGGTAGGCGGCATGACTCGTATGCCTGCAGTACAGGAGGCCGTCAGTAAATTATTCGGCAAAGCTCCGCATAAAGGTGTGAATCCGGATGAAGTTGTTGCTATCGGAGCGGCTATCCAGGCAGGTGTTCTGGGTGGAGAAATAGATGACCTGCTGCTCCTGGACGTGACTCCTCTGACCTTATCTGTGGAAACCCTTGGCGGAGTAGCAACTCCTTTGATTGAAAGAAATACAACTATACCTGCCAGAGAAAGCCAGACCTTTTCTACTGCCAGTGATAATCAAACCCAGGTAGAAATCCATGTTCTGCAGGGCGAGCGTGCGATGGCACCAGACAACAAATCGATGGGTCGCTTTATTTTGGATGGGATTCCCCCTGCACAGAGAGGCAGGCCCCAGATTGAAGTCACTTTTGACATCAATGCCAACGGGATTCTGGAGGTTACTGCAAAAGATAAAGCAACCGGTAAAACCCAGAATATCACCATCACAGCCAGCTCCGGGTTGAGTGATGAAGAAGTGGAGCGGATGCGGAAGGAAGCAGAGCAGCACGCTGAGGAAGATCGGGTTAACAAAGAGCAAATTGAGACCCGCAACAATGCGGATACGCTGGCCTACACAGCGGATAAAACCCTGCGGGACCTAGGCGATAAAGTGCCTGCAGAGATCAAATCCGAAGTGGAAGCAAAAATCTCTGAAGTTCGCACTGAGCTAGAAAAAGATCCTATTGATACCGCCCGTTTACACGAGTTGACAGAATCCCTTTCCACATCCCTTCAAAAGGTTGGGGAAGCCGCATACCAAAGTGCAGACGAAGCTGATCCTGGAATGCCCGGAACGGAACCAGGTGAGGGAGCTGGCGAGGTTGGCGATGAAGGCGATGTTGTTGAAGGAGAATTTGAAGACGTCTAATTTGCTTGGATGGATAATAATTCAAAGCTGGGGAATCCTTTATTTTTCTCCCCGGCCTTTGGCTTTCCAGCAACATTAGTGGTATAAAACAGAACTTCATACGGTTACCGATATGGCAAAACGCGATTATTATGAAATATTGGGTGTTTCCCGGGATGCATCGGAAAGTGAGCTGAAAAACGCTTTCCGGAATCTAGCCCGGAAATATCATCCCGATGTCAATGATGCCCCTGACGCGGAAGATAAGTTTAAGGAAATCAACGAAGCCTATGGGGTTCTGTCTGATGCTGATAAACGCGCAGCCTACAACCGCTTTGGTCATCAAGGTGTAAGAGGTCCAAACGGCGGCCCTGGATTTGAATCGGTAGATTTTTCAGATTTCGCGGATATCTTTGGGGATATGTTTGGTTTCGGAGGATTTGGGACTAGATCCCGGACCGCGAGCAGGAATGCTCCTCGCAGGGGCGCAGATCTGCAGTACCAGGTCACGATTTCCTTTAAGGAAGCAGTTTTCGGTACAGAAAAAGAGATTGATATTACCAAAGATGAAACCTGCGGCACATGCAATGGCGATGGGGCAAAACCGGGAACCTCACCAAGGACCTGCCCGGAATGTCAAGGCAGGGGAGAAGTCAGGCAAACCAGGCAGACTTTGTTGGGTTCTATGGTCCAGGTTACAACCTGTCCGGTTTGTAGCGGCCGGGGCAAAGTGATTGATACCCATTGTCCAACATGTCATGGCCGGGGTAAAGTTCGCAATTCTCGTCGCAAGAAAGTCACTATCCCTGCGGGTGTGGATGACGGTACCCGTATAAGATTGGCGGGAGAAGGACAACCAGGAGAGAATCACGGTCCCCCTGGTGATCTCTACCTCATTGTCCGGGTCCGTCCACATAAATACTTCCGCCGCAGAGACAATAATATTCTTCTGGATTTAAACATCAACATCGCACAAGCAACGCTTGGAGCTGAAGTAAAAGTGCCGACAGTAGATGGAAGTGTAAAATTGAAAATTCCTTCTGGAACACAACCCGGCAAGATTATCCGTATGCGAGGAAAAGGCGTACCCCACCTTCGCAACAATTCGCGGGGGGATCAGTTGGTGATTGTTAATGTAACCATTCCAAAACGGCTTGACGAGGAAGAGAGGGAGCTGTTTGAAAAACTTGCAGATAAGATGGATAGTGATGTCCTTCCCCAGGAAAAAAGTTTCCTTGACCGGTTAAAGAATGTTTTAGGTGGATAAGAGATCCCTTTCATAGTGTAAGGGGTACAAAGTGCAAATCATCGCTGCCAGGCGGAGGTTTGCACTTTTTTGATAAAAATGAAAGATAACAAACATGAAGAACACTGGATTGAGGTCAGCCTCTTGGTTAATCAGGAACTTGCCGAAGCTGTAGCGAGTACCCTAAGCGAGATTATCCCTGGTGGTGTAGTACTCGAGAGGATAGTTGACGGAGTGTTTCCTCATGAGCTGGATCTTGAAGTTGGACCGGTACGGGTTTATGGATATTTACCGGTTGACAATAACCTGGAGGAGCGACGGGATAAGGTTATGAGAGCACTCTTTTATCTGGGACGCATTTCACCGATACCCGATCCGGTCTTTTCTACCTTAAAAGGTAAAGATTGGGCAACTGCCTGGCAAAAGCATTACCGTCCAATTCCCCTTGGCCCACGTTTGATTGTGGTTCCCTCCTGGTTGGAGAATCCTGCTCCGGAACGGATTCCGATTTTTATGGATCCTGGCATGGCTTTCGGATCAGGCACTCATCCTTCTACCCAACTTGCCTTGATCCTGCTGGAAAAATGTTTAGCCGAGAATCCCTCATCAGAGATGATTGACATCGGATGCGGATCCGGAATTTTGTCTATAGCAGCAGTGAAGTTAGGGGTGTTTTCGGTATTGGGTGTGGATACGGATCCTGACGCTGTACGGATTGCCAGGACAAACGCGGAAATCAACAGGGTCGATGATCGAACCAATTTTGCTCAGGGCTCAGTGCCCGAGTTGCTCAGGAACGATTTTCAGCTCTCCCAGGCTTCCCTGATCACCGTGAACATCATTGTTCCTATTCTGGAAAAGTTGTTCGAAGAAGGATTACGGGAGACTATTACACCGGGCGGAAATATAGTATTCTCTGGCATCCTGGAAGACCAACTTGCCAGCATGCTGGATTTGTTGACTGATCAGGGGATCAAATTACGGAATCAGTGCCAGCAAGGGGAATGGATAGCCCTTTGGGGGAGTAGAGAGGGAAAGTAGTGGCAAACCTGCTCGGATAATCACAGGTATAATATTGGATGGACAGGAACCTTGCATGCCATTAACAAGGGTCCCTACAGGAGCGTAAATGACAGATCTCCATCCGGATATAAAACGCATTCTAATCACTGAAGATCAGATTCAGACCAGGGTAGCTGAAATTGCCGCCGAAATTGATCAGGATTACAAACAGATTGACATGGTTGTCTTGATTGGAATCTTAAAAGGGGCATTTATATTCACAGCGGATCTATCCCGCAAAATAGTCACTCCCCATTCAGTTGATTTTATGTCAATTTCCAGTTACGGCGATCAGGCCGAATTTGATGGCGCGGTCCGTTTGATCATGGATTTGAGAAAACCGATCACAGGCCAGCATGTGATTGTTGTTGAGGATATCCTGGATACTGGTCATACAATGAGCTATCTCTACCAGACGCTACAAGGTAGAAATCCAGCTTCTCTAAAAACCTGTACCCTGTTTAAAAAGAAACGGGACAGTCTGGATGTTCCCCTTGATTATGTGGGTTTTGAAATTCCAGATGTCTGGGTGGTTGGTTATGGTTTGGATTATGCTGATACCCACCGGACGCTGCCCTATATTGCTGAATTGAAAAAAGATGTATATTCCTGATGGTTTTCACCGGATGAGGATTGTACTTCATTAACCGGGAAGAAACGTTTTATCCAGTTTGCCCTATATGTAATCCTGACCAGAAGATCTCACACTGATATGTCAATCCGAGAACGTTCAATCCGGACCGAGGGAGTTATTCTGCGGCGGAGAGATTTTGGGGAATCTGACCGCATCCTGGAATTGTTCACCAGAAAGTTGGGTCGAGTGACTGTGATCGCAAAAGGAGCTAGAAAACCCAGTTCCAAAATATCGGGGCACCTGGAACTCTTTATGCGATCTTCTTTTTTGGTCTCGCGCGGACGAAATTTGCATATTGTGACTCAGGCAGAAACTGTCGAAGCTTATGACTCCCTCCGAAAAGATCTCTCTGGGATTGGTCTGGGAGCTTATGTGGTGGAATTGGTTGATGCGGTGACCTATGAGGAGGGCAGCAATATCAAATTATACGATCTATTGATCTCCACACTGGATTCCTTATCAGCTGGGGAGGATCCCGGGATCACCATCTTATATTATGAACTCCATCTGCTTGATCTGGTTGGATTCCGACCGGAATTATTTGTTTGTGTGGAATGTGGGAAAAAAATAATCGAGCAAGATCAATATCTTTCGGGAGAATTAGGAGGTGTAATTTGTCCTGATTGTGGGTTAGGGATTTCCGCGGCAGCGGTCAGGCCTGTATCCGCCCGGGCTTTAAAATACTTGAGGCATTTTCAACGCTCAGATATCCAAGATCTGAAAACTATTAAGATACCCACGGAGTTAAAAGAAGACCTTGAAAAAGTTATCCACTACTATTTAACTCATACCCTGGAAAAACATTTAAACAGCCCGGAGTTTATCAAGCGGATCAAGAATGGATCATAAATTGCAATTCTCCCCAGTTATCCAGGGAATTGGCAGCACAACCTTGAAGAAGCTATCTGAGATATGGAAAGATTTAGAGGAACAAAGGTCTAAACTGGAGAATCTATTAGGATATGAACCCCAACTTGAACAACTTTATCTGGTGTGTTTCAATGGTAGAATAAATTTGGTAAATTGAAAAACAGAGATATACATTGCCAGCAGGAACCATTTCGATGAGGAGGAACCATGAAGCCCAAGCTTCTATATTATGCCCTTGCATTAGTGGTGATCTTAACATTGAGTTCGGCCTGCTCTGCCCTAAGTTTAGTTAATCCCCCACCTGATAATCAGTCTGGTAAAGCTGATGACGCGGAGAATGGTGTTGACGAGCCATCGTCAATCGATTCCGATGAGAGCCAGGACACGGGGGATGTAGGGGAGTTATTAACCTGTTACCATGTGGAAACATATACACTCTCATTTGACCACACCTTGACAGTCAATGAGGAAGGAACCAGTCTGACTCATATCTTAAAGCATGGTGGAATAGCTTTGCAGGCTGAAACAGATCCCGAGAAGTTTGATACCCAGATCTCAACTATCAATCCCCAGGAATTAACTTTTGAGTACTTGGGCGTTATAGGACCTTGCTCAGTAGATGCGGGGGGCACAGTGATCGTTTCAGCGGAAGGATTCTGTGATGCGGGAGTTGTATACCTTAATATCAAAGAAGATTGGCAGGAAACAGAAGGGAACATGACCTGTGAAGATGCTGTAGTACCTTTCTCAGTTCCCGGCCAAGTGTTTATTCACAGCGGTGCTTCCGGTATGGGCGAAGAATTTTTAGTTACAGATGATGATGTTGGACATACGGTGATGCGGGAATTCCTGGGTGGAGAAGGCTACCACTCCTGGACTCTGATGTCGGAAATTGCCACTGTACCACTTATTGACGAAGACTAAACACAGTGAAGTAAACGTAATCCAGATAGGATTACGTTTACTTATTTATTACTACGCTTCCGTTGTATTAACCACTCCTTCAGCAACCAAAGCAGTGCTGCTTATGACATCCCCCTCATAGATAGAATACTTCAATCCGATGGGGATGATCTTTCCCAGCATTGCCTGGGCAGGACAGTAAGGATCTGCTGATAATTCTATTGCCCGCCTAAGTGCTGATTCTGAGATTCCATTTCCCGCAGCATGATATTCTATCACTGCCTTTGTGAACACTTTGGGGTGTTTGTCTGTCCTTTCGGCGAGAACCTTGACCTGGAAATCCAAGATTTCCTGGCGTTTTTTCCCCAGAATGGAAATGACATCCATCGCGGTGCATCCTGCCAGACTGAGTGACATTAACTCCATTGGGCGGAATCCATCATTATCTCCGCCAACTTCTGGGTAAGACCCCAGGTCAACTTCAAATCCAGAATCTGCGGTTCCAGTGAATGACAATCTGCTCTTCCATTGGACTTCAGCTTTCATCGATTACTCCTCCAAGAGTGGGGTTACATATTGTTCCAGGGTTGCTTCATTTATGGCTCCTAACCAGGCCAGACGCAGATTTCCCTTCCTGTCAATTACAAAAGAGTTCGGTAATGAACTGTTTTGAAATGTTACCAGGGATTTGTTTTCTGGATCCAGAAGGATCACAAAATCCAATTCCAATTGCTCAACAAAGGTCCTGACCTCATTTTCCGGTTGGCCGGCTTCAATAGCGATAACCTGAAAGCCTTGATCCTGATGATTTTCAAAATACACTTGAAACTCAGGCATTTCTAGTCGGCAGGGAGGGCACCAGGTTGCCCAGTTATTCACCAGGATGACCTCTCCCTTGTAATCGGTCAATGAGACTTCCTTGCCGTCAAGATCAAACAAGGTTAATTCAGGAGCTGGTTGGTTAATTTCATTGGGAGGAAAAGTGAAGCCAAATATATCTTCATTTGCTTCACCTGGTTTAGTGCGCAGGATCAAACCTGCTGCAACCAGAACAATTAAGCCCATCACAACTAAAATGATCGTAAGGTAATTGGTTTTTTGGTTCGATTTACTCTCTTTGGAGACTTTCATACTCATAATGGATCTCCTAATCAGGGCGATTTTAACAGACCACCCAGGGATATAATCCTATTTTACTATTTAGAGACTGAGAGATAAGCTTTTCTTACTTTGATGAACCACCAGAGCCGAATGAACCATCTGTTTATTTTCCCACAATCGGTATCGAAAAATCGGATCTCCACCTTACAGCCTGAGGTGTCAAAACTGATAGGATTCAGGTGGATTCAACATCATTTGTTCGTCCGAAGGCTATTGACAGGAAGATGTACCTTAATCAGGCGGAGATAGAGGTGGTTGGTATATAAATGTCACCTATAAAGAGTGAGTTTTGTCCATCGAATCATATTCTCGGTCGATGAAAAATGAAATGATTACTGGTATACTTAGCGAAGAAAGTTGTGGTCAGCATTGGCTTCCATTAACGATCTTCATCAAACAATGACAACTATTGGTATTGCGTGTTGCTTGAGCATCGCCCAAGCTGTGTTGAATTTTACCCATTTTTATCGGTATCGGGTATTCAAAAAAAAGAATCCAGATATCAGGGGACTATTTTGCACGGATATAATCGGAGAAGCAGCTTTCAGGGCGTATTAAGGCGACTTGGATTGCTTCTCTTTTTGATTTAACTGTTTCACCGCAAGCAGGATTACGGGAAAGGAGAAAAACATGGCAAGCTTGTCTCTTGAACTTCCTTCGATGTATGGAGACCATCACGTTATCGAGGTCAGGCGGATTTTGCTTGAGTTTGATGGTGTAAAGGATGTCTATGCCAGCAGTGGTTTTCAGGTTGTGGAAGTGGAATACGATGGGAGGAAAACCTCCCAGGAAGACCTGACATCTGCACTAGAAAAAGCAGGATATAGTAGTGATTTTGCCCTCCCCGAGGAACTGCCTATTCCAGCCAATGAGCAAAAAGATAAGGCTTATTTCCGACATACGGAAGCCAGTGAGCAGACAGGGAATACGGTGAGTTTTGAACAATCTGTAAGGGTTCAAAGACCACCTTTATGGCCCTGTCCGGGAATGGGACCAATTAAAACGGTAACTTTAGAAGTGGACAAGGAGACTGAAGATGGCTAAAAAGATGAGGACACCCGAGGAAGCTAGTATTGATCCCGCAACCCAAGAACTGCTCTTTCGGGCTGAGGAACTTGGCATTGAAACCGCATTTTCACGTGCAGATCAAATGTCTCCCTGCAATATCGGGGCTGTCGGTATGTGCTGTAAAAACTGCAGTATGGGTCCCTGCCGGCTGACGAAAGACGGCCAGGTTGGAGTCTGCGGCGCCACACTTGGTACTATTCAAGCCCGGAATTTACTCCGGGCTATTTCCGTTGGTGCATCGGCCCACTCAGATCACGGCCGGGATATGGCTTTTACACTAAAAGCAACTGCCAATGGCGAGGCGGAAGGCTACGTCATTCGGGATGTTGCCAAGCTGCGAACGGTAGCCCGGTATTACAATATCCCGGTTGATGACCGTTCTCCAAATGAAATAGCAAATGATCTGGCAGATCATTACATTGCCCAATTTGGCCAGCAAAAAGGCCAGGTTGCACCGGTCGTTCGAGCTCCGAAGAACCGCCAGGAAATTTGGAAAGAACAAGGGGTGATGCCCCGGGGTATTGACCGCGAGGTGATAGAAGCGTTGCACCGTACCCACATCGGTGATGATCAGGATCCGGAAAACATTCTTCAGCAGGCCATACGTACTTCTTTATCCGATGGATGGGGCGGCAGCCTGATCGCGACTGATGTTTCCGATATTCTTTTTGGCACACCTGCTCCTGTGCTGGGTGAAGCCAATCTTGGTGTGTTAAAAGATGACTGGGTTAATGTGGTTGTTCACGGCCATGAGCCAACATTGAGCGAGATGATAGTTGCTGCTTCCCAGACACCGGAAATTATTGCTTACGCCAAGGAAGCCGGAGCTGAAGGTGTAGCCCTTTCCGGCATTTGCTGCACAGCAAATGAGATTTTGATGAGGCAAGGAGTTCCGGCGGCGGGAAACTTCCTGCAGCAGGAACTGGCCATTCTAACTGGCGCTGTGGAAGCGATGGTAGTGGATGTTCAGTGCATCATGCAAGCCTTGGTCGGCCTGGCTGAAAATTTCCACACCCAGATAATCACCACCTCCCCGAAAGTAAAAATCACCGGGGCAACTCATATTGAGTTTGATGAGCACAAAGCCCTATCTATTGCCAAGGATATCCTTAAATCAGCGATTGATAATTATAAGAACCGCGG
>JAUWCZ010000095.1 GCA_030609055.1 Chloroflexota bacterium
AAATAAAACACTTCAACTGCATAAAACAATACATCAATCACTAACCATCCTGCTGATTGATGGCGACGATCTGGGTAAATATAACAAGATTGGATATCTCGAAGGGGACAAGATGATTGAGAGTCTGGGAGCAGTAATAAATAACCAAATGCGCCCGTCTGATTACCTTGCCCGATGGCGGACTGGTGATGAATTTTTAATCCTTCTGCAAGACACATCAGTTGAGCAGGCAATCTCAATAGCAGAGCTAGTACGCGAATCAGTGATTGAAGATTCTGAAGATTGGGCTTATCCAATCACAATTTCTACCGGAGTTGCCGGATATCCAGAACATGGAGATACCACTGAAGAACTTCTCCATCAAGCAGAACTGGGACTACAAAAGGCAAAGAACTCAGGAAAAAATCAGGTATGTGTCAGTCGTTGAACTAACAATTGAATAACCAACAAACTCGCTGATGACCAACCTGAGTATAAAAACCTCGAGATTATACTCCCTAATTCTTCCTTTCATAAAAGATGAAATTTAAGGAATTCCTGAGTGGTTCAAATCAGATTACATCTTGGCTGGAATCAGCTTTAAGAGATCAGTGGGTTGTCCTTGCGATTTCTTTTTTGGGAGTTGTTTTCGTCCAGGGACTGCAGTTATACCAACCCTTTGATGATGCCTTCATCACCTTTAGATACGCACGCAATCTCAGTCAGGGTCTTGGGTTTGTGTACAATCCTGGTCAGCATGTTTTAGGAACGACATCACCTCTGTATACACTAATACTTGCTTTATTGGCTTGGCTTTCAAATCCAGATCTGCTACCAGTTGGGTCATTTCTCATTTCTATCGTGGCGGACGCCCTTAATGTGTGGCTGATTTATCGACTTGCGGAATGGATTTTTAAGGATCGCGTGATTGCCGGTCTTGCTGCAATCATATTCCTCCTGCAGCCTTTCCGGCTGAATGTCGCTTCAGGGGGCATGGAAACATCTCTTTTTATTACCTTTCTATTATCCTCTTATGATCGGTATTTATTGGGAGACCGTTCTCAAAGTACGTCGATTTGGTCCGCACTGGCGATATTAACACGACCAGATGCAGTACTTGCTTTAATTCCTCTTTTTATCGATTGGTTTTTTAATGATCGGAAAGGATTTTTCAGAAGTGCTGCTTTAACGGTTTTGTACATATCACCATGGCTGATTTGGTCCATACTCTATTTTGGAACACCGATACCGCATTCCATCATCGCGAAAACCGTTTCCTATAAGGAACCCGCCGGTCTAGGTGTTTATTACTTGTTAACCTTTCTTGGAACCGGGACGATTGGTCCTTATCTAACTCCTCTTTACTTAATCCCAGGCTTGCTGTTTGGACTGCCTGTAATTCTTATTGGGTTTTGGAATCTTGCCAAGAGGTGCTTATCTGGTTTGGTAGTGGCATCATATCCTTTGTTGTATGCTTTGGTTATGAGTTTAGTCAACCCGGCGATGTACTTCAGCTGGTATTACTCCCCATTGATACCGGGATTGATATTTTTGATGATAGCAGCCGTTTGGTATAGTCCTATTAAAAAGAGAAAACCACGGATATCTATAATATTCATCCTAGCTCTTTATCTTCTTGTTTTTCCCAGGTTTTTATTGACTCAATCACCAACTTGGCCGCTTTCACGAGCCAGAGAAGCCGCTTTCTGGGAGGTATGTGCAAAGATGTCAAACGAAAATATCCGGGGAAAACTTGTCCTAACACCAGATATCGGTGTTCTAGGTTGGTGTCTGGAAAATGTACATATTCTCGATCCTATCGGTATAGTATCCCCGGAAGCAATTAACTACAGCAGAGATCTCCCCAGCGGACAATACATTTCCCCCCAGTTAATTACAGATTTGGAACCAGACTACCTAATTTCGCTAGACCAGTTTGTGAATCCGTTTATTTTGGATGATAGTGGGTTTCAGGATGCTTACCACCTGATTTATCAAAGCGAGGTTCAAATCGAAGACACTGTTCAATCTCTCTATGTATTCAGCCGACACAGCCAATAAAGGAATGACACTTACGAATAGACCATTTCACTCAATTTTTCCCAGATGGCTTGTCGTAATACATGAATTTAGAAACAAAATACCCTGAGAAACTCAACCGTTAGTTGTCTCAGGGTATCCTGGAATTCAGTCTTAGTTAAACATGTTCGTGTTTCAATTTCAAAAAATGGGTTGAGCAAGAGATGCAGGGATCGTAAGAACGCAGCAAATGCTCCAGTGCCAGACTGGCTTCTTCGTGAGGTCGGTCAAATAGCACCTGAGGGGCAAGTTTAGCGAGATCCAATTCCATCTGGGCATAGTTTTGAGCTGTTGGGGGAGTGATCTTGGCTTCTTTAATCAAGCCGTCCTTACCCACTTTATAGCGGTGGTAGATCAGACCGCGAGGCGCTTCCGTAACACCGCAGCCTTCGCTGTCTTTCAAATCAAACTCAGCATAGGCAGACCCCTGGGGGTTATAAGATTCAATCAGCTCCAGGGCAACATCATAAACCTCAACTACCTCAATCGAGCGGGCAATCAAGCCCTGATAAGGATTGTGGACTGGTACCTCAAAACCGATCTCCTTGGCTACCTCTTTTGCTGCCGGTCTGAGTTGATCAAAATTAAGGTTATAGCGCGCCAGTGGGCCGACAAAGTAAGAGTTTCCTTCACTCGTGTGGCTATGTAGGGCAGTGGATTGGGGAACCTGAGACTCCAGATAGGCAGTCTCGAATTGATCTACTGTTACTCTTTTACCGGATGAGGAAACCACATCACCATCATAAATGGCATAAAAATCTGGGTGGCTGGTGGCGACGAATTCATACTCCGTTTCAAAATCCGGATAATCTAATTCAGCTGCCCACCGGACAGTTTCCTTGGCAAATTCCAGACCCCATTTAAAATCCTCAAAAAGGCTTTTGATTTTTTCTGTGTCCGGCCAACGGTAAAATCCACCCACCCGGGTGTTCACCGGGTGTACGCTGCGACCGCCAATCGCTTTTAAGAGATCGTTGCCATTCTTCTTTGAACGGAGAGCTTTTTTAACCACATCAGGAGCGATGGCAGCAATTTCAATTATGCTGTCTGTGCCAAGTAAATCTGGTGCCTGAAGCATGTATATATGTAAAAGGTGGCTTTCAATGTACTCCGCGCAGTACATAAGGCGTCGTAGGTTATAAACCTCTTGGGAAATTTCCACACTATAGGCCTTTTCCAGGGCTTTTACACTGCTCATCTGGTAGGCCACCGGACAGATCCCGCAAATTCGGGCGGTAATGTCTGGCACTTCTTGAAAATATCGACCCTGCAGGAAACCTTCAAAAAAGCGGGGTGGTTCGTAAATATTTAATTCTATTTCTTCAATCTTGTTGTCTTTAGTACGAATATAAAGTGCACCTTCGCCTTCAACCCGAGCGAGGGCAGGAATCGAGATGTTATTGGTCATTTCTTTGAGCTCTCCTCAAGCATAACGTCAACCGCTTTCCTGAAATCCGGGGCATATCCTGCGAAATTCCGCAGTAAGTGAACCGTTTGACCGGGATATTCTTCTACTGCATTTAACAGGGGGATCATAGCATCTAAATCTGCCTGGGGTGCTGGTCCGAAACATCCGTAGCATCCCCGTCCGTTTGCTGGACATAAAGCTCCACAACCGGTCCGTGTGACAGGCCCTACGCAGGGTATTCCCCGGGCAACCATCACACAAACTGTGCTGTTGCGCTTGCAATCCAGACAGACACTGTGGGAGGGCAGATTTGGCTTTCTTTGCTGAAGCAGGGCGATAATCGCTTCCAGTAACTGGTATTTATTCACTGGACAACCCCAAATTTCAAGGTCAACCTTCACATGTTGGGATACCGGAGTTGCCAGATCTAAATAGTCCAGATAATCTGGATGGTCGTAAACACTTTCTGCAAGCTGACCGGGCTCAGTGAAATTTCGCAGAGCCTGGATACCTCCTGCGGTTGCACAGGTACCGATAGTGATTAACATCCCCGATTCTTTCCGGATATCTTTGATTCGTTTTAACTCGTGGGGAGTGGAGACTGAACCTTCTACCAGGGAGACATCATATGGTCCTGGTTGGATCTTACTGGTGGCTTCCAGGAAATAGGCGATCTCGACTGCGCCAACCAGATCCAGAAGCTCATCCTCTAGATTTAAAATGCCCAGCTGGCAGCCATCGCAGGATGAGAATTTATGGACTGCTATCCTTGGTTTACGCATTAGAAATCCTCCACTTCGAGGTAAGGACCGATCTTTTTGTAATTAAAGATCGGTCCATCTTTGCATACAAAATAGGGACCGAGTTGGCAACGTCCACAGGAACCAAATCCGCATTTCATGTTTTTTTCCAGAGAAACGAATATTCGCTTTCTTGGCACCCTCCGGGCAATGGCTTCATAGGCGGCAAAGTGGATCATAATCTCCGGTCCGCAGGTCAATAGAGCGCTATTTTTAGGTTCGATACGTAATCTGTAAAACAGCATGGGCACGACACCTACCAATCCAGTCCAGGTATCATCGCAGGAATCCACACAGATCATGAGTTCAATACCAGCCTTCTCCCAAGAATCATGTTCTGCGGTGAACTGTAGATCTTCGGGAGTTCTTGCGCCATAGATCAAAACCACTTTTCCATAATCAGCCCGATTATCCATAATATGATAAATAACTGGCCGCAGGGGAGGAAGACCGATCCCACCGGCGGCAATATAGATATCAAGACCCTTTAATTTCTCCAGGGGCCAGGTGGACCCATAAGGTCCTCTAACACCCAGAGTGCCGCCAACCCCCAATCGGTCAATGGCGTGAGTTACGTTTCCTGCCAGACGAATTGTGTGACCAATGGCTTCTGTGTGCCGGGGATGGGAGCTAATGGATATCGCCGCTTCCCCGTATCCTGGGATGGTCAACAGGTTAAATTGACCCGGTTGAAAAGAATAGGTATCCTGAACTATGGGATCTTTAAATTTCATCCAGTAAGTTTTTATCCGGGGTGCTTCCTGTTCGATTTTCACAATTTCTGCCCACATTGGCAGCATGGAATCAGAGGTGCAGTCAGAGATGGGTTTTGAGGTTGTCAACACGGTCATGAGGGCTCTCCTTCACGGATTGCAGCTATTTCTTCCAGATGGTTAATCTCCCCCGGGCACCAGGTGATGCAGCGTCCGCAGCCCACACATCCTGAGCTGCCGTATTGCTCGTACCAGCTGGCGAATTTGTGAGTCAACCACTGCCGGTAGCGGGACCGGGTGTTGGGACGGGTATTCCCGTGGGAAACATAGGAATAATCCGGGTTGAAGCAGGAATCCCAGCTGCGGTAGCGGATGATCTTATCCCCTGGAAGCAGAGTTTTATCCGTTGAATCCCAGCAGAAACAGGTTGGACAAACTTGGGTGCAGCTTCCACAACTCAGGCACCGACCGGCAACATCATCCCATTGGGGGTGTTCCAGGTTGCTGAGCAATTCAGTTTCCAAATTATCCGGCTGGGGAAGATTAAGATTAATCTTCTCTCTGGCAGCCTGAAGTGCAGCTTCAGCAGCTTTTTGATGTTTAACATCAGCTGCTTTCCAGTCCAGATCTAATAAGATATTTATCCCAACTTCTGACCCGATTTCAATCAGGAAGTGATCTTTCCCTTCAGTCAAAGCCAGGTCAAAGCCTTCTTCGGCTTTTGGTCCGGTTCCCATTGAGGTACAGAAGCAGGTCCCACAGGGCTCAGTACAGTTAACTGCCAGGATAAAAGCGCCTTCTCTCCGGTCCCGATAAATTGGATCACAATTGTTATCTGCCAGGAAGATTTTGTCCTGAATTTGGATCCCTGCCAGATCACAGGGTCGAACGCCTATCAGGGCATAACGGCGGAGTTCTTCTACAGGACTTACCATTGACCAGGTGGGTGATTTGTCAGGATCCTGCTGGAAGATCATTAACTGGGTTCGTGGGGGAAAGAAATACTTTTTCCAGGTTTGTGGTCCTGAGGTCACATCAAAATAATTTTCCTTCCCAGTGGAAATTAAGGTATATTTCCCCGGTTCTTCCTGGCTGGTATATCCCTTGGGAAGCTCCGCTAGACTTTCAATAGGACCTAAAACGACTGTGTGGTCCTTTACCTGTGGTCCAGCCAGCTCGTAATCCAGATCTGACAGATTTTTAAGCAGGTTGTTTAGTTCTGGTTTTGAGATTATTATCGTTGCGCCGACTTCGAGAGTCTGTTTAGACATTGCTTCCCTCATCACTGGAGTGTGAGAAGATGTCAAGAAGTTGGAACCGGGTGACTAACAGCCTACTGGCTGCCACGTTGGCAATTCTTCGCATAACAACATAACCCAGAGAATGGTTTTGGTCGCATAATTTCTGAAGTTTTGAGGCTTTCATACGAACCAGAAGACAGGGTAGGACAGTCACCGCACTGGCAGTCCGCTGCCGGACAACCGGAGTTACGCTGGACCATCCCAACATTTCTATGGGCTCAGCGGTGTAAATCCTAGTCCGGCCTTTGCCCGGAATGGCGATCTCAACCGCGACTCTACCTTTAAGTACGACATAAATGTAATCCTGCTTATCCCCTTGCTGGTATAGCTTCTCGCCAGCCTCAACCTCAATAAGACTGGAAATCCCAGCGAGCTTATCAAAGTACTCTGGGTTTAGGTCCTGAAACCAGGGGATGGTTTGCAAGGCGCTGATGAGTTCCTGTTCTGGGGTCATGGTTATTTCCTTTCCTAACTTTGGTGATTTAATATAAATACTAGGCTTCTGGTATCAAACCAGTTTACCAGGACAAAGATTGTGAAATTTTTAACGTGAAAACTTTCACATATAATAATATATATTGGAATAATTGACAAGTGTTGGGAATATAAATTATCTTGTATGAAAGAAATCTGAGACGAACCAATTTTAAATCTTATACTTTTATTTGGATAGACTTATAAACATTGTACCCTTTAACCAGTTTTCGATAGCCGTTTATGTTAAAATAATTGACAGCTTTCCGAAATAGTGTTCCCTTACCGAATGACATAAAGTGAGGAAATCCATGCCTAAATCTTCCTACGATGATTATTTATTCCGACAGGAGATTGAGGAGTTATCTCCTTTTGTTTCTGACCTGATCCGCTGGGAAGATGAACGCCAGGCTCGGAAATTGATCTTTATTCCTTCACAATCCTATGTTCCCCAAGCGATACGTGAGGCTTTGGGAACGCGTTTTCAGAATTTATATGCCGAAGGTTATCCACCCATACAGATGACCCTCTCATCGGAAGAGGAATTGCAGGATGTTCCCTGGCAGCTTGTAAACTACCGCAGGTATGCGGACCGCCGATTTTATAAGGGGAAAGATTATGTAAACCTGCTGGAATCTCTCGCTCAGCGAAAAGCGGCTCAACTATTTGCCCACGCCGGTCTCAGTCCAGATAATATCTATGTCAACGTTCAGTCTCTATCTGGTACGCCAGCGAATTTAAGTGTTTACTGGTCCCTGATAGAACCAGGGGATACAT
>JAUWCZ010000080.1 GCA_030609055.1 Chloroflexota bacterium
ATCCACCGAGGATTAGGGATCATTTTCATTTACTGAGTTTATTCAGGCTTTCGACGTGAGCAGGGTCGACCGCATCGCCAAATTTAGTCTTTTCCATACCCGCCTTTTTCTTCATCAGCTCATCATACCGATCATCGTCCACAAAGGCTACACAGCGTCCGATGCTGGCTTCACCGTCCACAAATCGCCAGGGGAAAAAACCGATTTTTACCCGCTGGTTAAGCAGCAGGTCAATATCCCCTCCCAGGCATTCGGCGTGTATGATCCCGTGAGGGAACATTTCGATATGCATCAGCTGGTATTTACTGTCATCATAAAACTCAGCCAGCGGTTTTCCATATTTCTTCTGGAATACAATCTCTGCTTCTTTGGCTTGCCGGGGCATCCAATCCCGGATGATGGTATTCATGGGATGGTCCGCACTTCCGCAATCCACTCCTATCCAACGTAATTTTTTCTTTTTAGCCCATTCCGCAAATTCACGATCCGGGCCGGGATGTTTTACCATATAGCGGATTTCATCCGCGGTGGGTTGATCCCAGCCAAAGTGATGATAGCCTGTATGGATGATCAGGATATCACCTTCCTTAACCTCCACCCTCTCCTCAACCATTTTGCTGGTATAAACCTCATAATCTCCCACCGCATCGCTCAGGTCCACAATCACACCCTCATTGACCAGGAAATCCAGATCAAGTTCTGCAATATCCTTTCCCGGAGTATAAAAATGGATTTCCCCATCCAGGTGGGTACCAACATGGTTGGAATGGGTCACCACCTGTCCATTGGCACCATTGGGAGCCAGACGCTTAAAATATTTGACTTCCAGGGGTATATACGTCGGCCAAGGTGGCGTTCCTATACCTAAGGGAATAGTCAGATCAATAAGTTTCATGAGTAGCTCCTCTAAAATCCAATCGATAATTCAATAATCGCAAATTAAAACGTACCGGAAAGCAGCATTAATACAACTCCACCTGCGACAACACTTCCCAGCTGTCCAGCCGTATTTGCCCCCATGGCATGCATGAGAAGAAAGTTATCCAGATCATATTCCTGTCCCATCTTTTGCACAATCCGGGCGGACATGGGAAAGGCGCTAATTCCGGCAGCGCCAATCAGGGGATTAAACTTTTTTCCGGAAAACAGGTACATTAATTTACCAAACAAGACACCGCCCATGGTGTCCAGCACAAACGCCAGCAACCCCATCCCCAGGATTAAGAGGGTTTCACTCTGAATAAAACTATCTCCGGACATGGTACTGCCGATAGTCAGTCCCAGAAAAATGGTCGTGACATTGGCGATCTCATTTTGGGCAGACTTGGTCAACCGCTCCACCACCCCGGATTCCCGAATCAGATTTCCAAACATTAGCGTAGCGATCAGGGGGGATGCTTTGGGGGAGAGCAGAGAGATTATGATTGTTACTAGAATTGGAAACAGAATCCTCGTTGTCCTGGAAACCGGTTTTTGCGTGTACGGCATGCGGACTTTGCGTTCCCTCTCCGTGGTTAATAAGCGCATCACCGGTGGCTGGATGATGGGAACCAACGACATGTAGCTGTAGGCAGTTACTGCGATCGGTCCTAACAAATGGGGTGCCAATCGGCTGGAAACATAAATTGCAGTGGGACCATCAATGGCGCCAATAATACCAATCGAGGCGGCTTCGTTGAGGTCAAATCCAATGCTGAGCGCCAGCAATAGAGTACCAAAAATACCTACCTGGCCGGCAGCGCCTAGTAAAGCCATTTTGGGATTTTCCAGTAGGGGTCCAAAATCGGTCATGGCTCCAATACCAATAAAAATCAGCAGGGGAAACAGTTCAGTTTTTATCCCGGCCTGATACAGCACTCCCAGAAATCCGCCTTCTCCCGCATTGGTAATCTCTGTGAGCGGCAAGTTGGCCAGAATGGCACCAAATCCAATTGGGATCAGTAGTACTGGTTCAAACTCCTTTTTAATGGCTAGATAGATCAACAATCCGCCCACCAGGATCATGACCAGGTTCTTTAGCGAGAATAACTGAAATGCTTCCAGCAGAATTGAAATATCTGAGATTTCCATAAGTATCAGCTGTATTTCAACAAAACCGTTCCGAACTCAACGGAATCCCCTTGCTTAACTGAAATATCAATGATGGTCCCGGATTGTTGAGCGTGGATGGTGTTCTTCATTTTCATGGCATCCAACACACAAAGAGGATCTCCTGGATTAATCTTTTGTCCGTTCTTTACCAGGATCTGGACAATATCTCCCGGCATCGGTGATGTCACTTCACACACAGTTCCAGCCGGTAAAGACTGGGAAGATATCCTGGGTTGTATTGTGCTTTCCCCGGATTCATCGACTTGATGATCTAGGTCAATTTCAAATTTAGTTCCCTCTACAACCACAGTGATCGGCCGCTGGTTAAGGTCACCAACCTCCACCAGGAATCTTTCGCCGTTCACAGTAACCCAAATCTTCTGAGCAGAATCGTCCATACTTACTCCTTGAATTGAATCCTGTTCAGTGCTTTATGCCACCAATTTCCGGGAGGGGTTTCAAGTACTTTCCCCAATGATGAACTGTGGTCTTTGTTCTTTTGAAGAATCAAAGCAGCACCAACCGCAGCGGCTATTCTTTTATTTTGTTCCCGGTCAGATTGACTCTTGTCAGGTGCCCCTACTTTGGGCACAAATTCCCGGTCTCTCCCCTCAGGGGGAAAAAAAGTCTTTAACAGCAGGATAACCAGGATTAATATCCCCAGGGATGAAAAGGTAATCAGAATCCCGATCCCACTGAGTATTAGCCCCTGGTTTATCTCATTCAAACTAAACCTCCACAAGAACTACAGCGGCATATTGCCATGTTTCTTCGGGCGTGACTGTGCCTGTTTATTCTTCAGCAGCTCCAGCGCCGCGATCAACCGCGGCCGCGTCTCAGATGGAATCAGGATTTCATCCACATGTCCACTGGCAGCTGCCCGGTAGGGTTTGGAAAACTTTTCCTGATAATCAACGATGAATTCTTTCCTGGCTTTTTCCTGATCTTCTGCCGTCTTCAGCTGCTTGGAATACAGAATATCTACAGCTCCATCGGCACCCATTACTGCGATTTCCGCTGTCGGCCAGGCAAAGACCAGATCGGTCCGGATGTATTTACTGCTTAAGACAATATACGCGCCGCCATAGGCTTTACGGACAATCACAGCAATCTTGGGAACCGTGGCTTCAGAGTAGGCGTAAACGATTTTTGCACCGTGGCGGATAATGCCGCCGTGTTCCTGCTGCACCCCCGGAAGAAAACCCGGTGTATCCACAAAAGTGATCAGGGGGAAATTATAGGCATCACAAAAACGGATAAAGCGGGCAATCTTATCCGAGGAATTAATATCAAGAACACCTGCCAGGGCGATGGGTTGATTAGCAATCACACCAACTGCCTGTCCATGAAGTCTGGCAAAACCCACCAACGCATTGGGCGCGAAGTCCAGGTGAACTGGGAAAAAGCTGCCCCTGTCAACGATCTTTTCAACCACTTGCCGCATATCATAAGCCTCTTCAGAATCGCTCGGAACAAGAGTATCCAGTTTTTTATCCTGCCGGTAGGGATCATCCTCCGGTTTCACTGCGGGGGGAGGTTCGGCATTGTTGCTGGGCAGGTAGCTGAGAAGTTTTCGGGTGATATCTAGCGCATCCTCTTCCGAATCAGCGGCGAAGTGTGCCACACCACTTTTGCTATTGTGAACCGCTGCTCCGCCCAGGGATTCAAAATCTACTTCCTCATGAGTCACAGTTTTAATCACCTTTGGTCCGGTGATGAACATATAGCTTGTGCCCCGGGTCATGATCACAAAATCTGTTAACCCGGGCGAATAGACAGAACCACCTGC
The DNA here is from genome assembly GCA_030609055.1 of Chloroflexota bacterium. Classification (GTDB taxonomy): domain Bacteria; phylum Chloroflexota; class Anaerolineae; order Anaerolineales; family UBA11858; genus B10-G9. Next base: position 3,881 of record JAUWCZ010000080.1, read on the forward strand.
ACAGGGACCAAGCATGACACTGATCTGGGGGATCACACCGCTGGCCTGGGTATTGCGCCAGAATAATTCCGAATACGCGGCCAGGCTGTACACCCCCTCCTGTATGCGAGCCCCTACAGAATCCATCAACCCTATCACCGGGACACCGGAATCCAGCGCCAGATCAAGGATCTTGGCTACTTTCTGTCCTTGCACTTCAGAGAAGGATCCACCCATGACTGTAAAATCCTGGGAAAAGACCGCCACCATGCGGCCGTTGATCTTTCCAAAACCCACCACCACACTGTCGCCAGGAATCTTTTTCTCATCCAATCCAAAATCTGACTGCCGGTGAGTAATGAAAGCATCAATTTCCCGGAAACTCCCCTCGTCCAACAGGGCGTGAATTCTTTCCCGGGCGGTCATTTTGCCCTTTCCGTGCTGGGTCTGAATCCGCTCCGTCCCACCCCCTAACGCGGCTTTTTCCCTGGCCTCTCTTAACTCTGAGATCAGGTCATTATTCCTCTGGTTTTTTCCTTTTGAACTCATGCCGGGCTGCCTCCAAAACTTACTATTATTAACATGTAATTGTCTTAATGGATATTATCCAGTTTCGTTTTTTCTCTCCAATGCCAGATAAATCTTATCCGCAGATAGAGGCAAATCCGAAAACCGGATGCCCACTGCGTCGTAAAGGGCGTTTGCAATCGCCGGTGCAGTCTGGACCATCACATGTTCTCCAACACCCCGAGCTCCCCAGGGACCATCCCCGATCGGTGTTTCCACATAGTCACCGTGTATCTTACGCGGGATATCGGCTATGTTCGCAATCCTATAGTCCACAAAACTGGGATTCAGAACCTCGCCACTTTCATTAAATTTTAGGGCTTCAAAAGCAGAACTCATTCCATGCACTGCGCCCCCCTCAATTTGAGTCATAATCAGGTCAGGATTGATCGCTCGTCCTACATCATAAGCACTTGCAATGTTTAGCACCTCGAGCTGACCGGTCTCCAAATCAACCTCCAGGTCAACTGCTTGCGCACCCACTGTGTAATGGACTACCGCCCGTGTGCCCTGTCCGGTTTCCGGATCCAGATTAGTGACATAGGTAGGCATAAAATGTCCTCTACCAATCACCGGTCCACCCTTCCAACCCTCAAAATCCTCATTAGGCAGTCCATAAATAACCATTTTGTCCAGCGGCTGCTCCCGCTCTGATTTAAAAGATATCACCAGGCCATCCTTAATAGTCAAGTCGTCGACTTCCTCACCCCAATGATCGGCCACAGTTTCTAGAATTTGAGTCCTGGCATCTTCAGCGGCTGCTTTGACGGCATTGCCCATCGACCAGGTCAACCGGCTGGCGACGGTTTGCCATTCGTAAGGGCTGTACTTGGTATCTAGGGGGGATGACACAGTCACCGAATTATAGGGAACGCCCAGCGTCTCGGCGGCTATCTGGGCAGCAATCGTAAAGGAGCCTTGGCCCAACTCCTGACCACCTACTTCAACATTCACCGTCGCGTCCTCGTTAAAGCGCACCACTGCGGCACTGCCGGGATTGGGTGGCATAGCCGGTGCTTTCCACATAATCGCAATACCCTTCCCGCGTTTTTTGTTTGGCGCGGTGGGTTGTTCTTTCTTCTCCCAATCGATTGCCTTGGAGACTTTGTCAATGCAGGCTTCCAGGTCGATCGGTGTCATTTTCATCCCAGTGACAATTTCATCATCTGTCCGCACGCAGTTCTTAAGACGGAATTCCGCGGGATCCATACCAATATTTTCAGCCAGCTGGTCCATAATTTGTTCCAAACCCCAGTGAATTTCCGGCATGCCAAATCCACGCATAGCGCTTCCTACGGGGTGGTTGGTATAAACACAAAGTGAATCGGCTTTAACATTGGGTACATCATAGGGACCGGTGCAGGAATATCCGGCCGCCCGGGCGATATTAACCCCATAATCGTTGTAAGCCCCACCACCAAAATAATAGGTTAACTCCATAGCTAGCAGGTTACCATCTTTGTCGCAACCCACTTTAATCTCTGATACCAGGGATTGGCGGACCGAGGTGCCGACAAATTCTTCTTCCCTTGTCAGGCGTAATTTCACTGGACGACCTTCCACTGCCTGAGCCATGACAACAGCGCAGGCTTCCATAGTGACACCAGCTTTACCGCCAAAACCACCTCCCACCAGGGGCGCAATCACCCTCAGCTTGTTGTGGGGAATTCCCAGACACTGGGCAATCATATCCCGCATGGCAAACGGTGATTGGGAACTGGCCCATAAAGTCATCTGACCTGATTTTTCGCTTAACGCGATAGATGTGTGGGTCTCCAGCGGTACATGTTCAATCGGTGGTAGACTGAATCTTCCTTCAGCAAGCGCAGCACAGTTCGACCAGCTCGATTCAACATCCCCCTTCCGGATTTTAAAATGTTCAGAAATATTGGTTCCTGGCTCCGGGAAAATGAAGTTAGCCACCGTATAACTACCAAGATCCGGGTGTAAAAGGGGCGCATCCGGCTGAGTAGATTCGACAGGATCATAGATCGCGGGAAGCACTTCATAGTCGATTTTCACTAATTTAGCGGCTTCTACAGCAATATCTTCTGTATTTGCCACTACACCTGCCACAGGCTCTCCATAATACCGTACTCGATCCGACGCAAAGATAGGGCGGTCAATCAGATACAAACCCAATCGGGCTGTGAGGTCTTTACCGGTGACTACTGCCCGTACGCCCGGAAGTTCTTCTGCTTTTTTAGTACTTATCCTTTTTATCAGCGCATGAGGGTAAGGACTTCGCACAAGTCTGCTGTGAAGTAAGCTGGGACCAAATTGAATGTCATCCACAAAGACTGCGCAACCGGTGACTTTATCAATCACATCAGTCCTTGGAACGCTTTTTCCGATTAAACCCGATTCGGAGATTTTCATCTGGCACCTCCATTTCGGGAAGCTTTTTGAACTGCATCTATGATTCTCTGATAACCTGTGCAGCGGCAGAGATTGCCGACCAGTGCTTCAACAATGTCTCCCTCTGAAGGATAGGGGTTTCGGCTAAGTAACGCAGTTGCAGCCATCAGCATGCCTGGCGTGCAATAACCGCACTGCACAGCGTTCAATTCTGCAAAAGCTTCCTGCAAGGGAGTAAGCTGACCACTATCTGCTAATCCCTCTATGGTGGTGATTTCCTTGCTATCCATCTCTACAGCTAAAACAAGGCAGGAGTTAACAGGCTCTCCATCTACTAGTACCGTACAAGCACCACATTCTCCTGCTTCGCAGCCGTTTTTTGTGCCGGTATACCCGAGTTTTTCCCGCAGGGTGTGGATCAGAGTCATATTTGAGGGCACCTGGACCTGCTCCTTCGTGCCGTTCACAATGAGTGAAATCGCATGAATTGCCATAGTTCTCTCTTTTCTGTGTAACCTTATGACTTCTTCAACAGATCCCAGACTTCCTTGAGACTCTTGAAAGTCAGATTTCGAACCATTTTCTTCTGGTATAGGGCAGTTGCCCGAACATCTTCAATTGGAGCAGAAACTTTCATTGCTTCATCCGCAGCCTGGTTCAGGATCTCTTCAGTGATTTGATTTTGGGCTAACAGTTCTTCTGCCTGCGGTACTCGATATGGTGTGGGTGCTGTCGAGTTGAGCCCAATCCGGAACCGGAATCCCGATGGAACCTCGGAATCTGAATATCCCAATACAGCGACTCCCACAATCGCGAGATCCCCCTTTTTAGATCTGCCCAATTTAAGATATTGCCCGACAGCATCTGGCGGTGGAATTGAGAAGTGCAGCCCGGTTAAAAATTCACCAGCTTTTAATGCGGTTTTCCCTGGCCCAATCATAAACTCATCCACCCCCAATTCTCTATTACCATCTGGTCCAGTGAGACAAACTGTGCCTTCATAGACCAGAGCCGCCGGAGCCAAGTCAGCGCTGGGGGAAGCATTACATAAATTTCCACCCAGGGTAGCCCGGTTCCGCAGTTGATAATTCCCGACTGTATCCGCAGATTGGCTCAAAATTCCGTAGTGAGTTTTGACATCTGGATGTATTGATAGCTGATTCAGCGTTACTGCTGCTCCAACTGTTAATCCCTTTTTCTTATTAAAGTTTATCTCCTGCATCCCGGGTAGATATTTTACGTCCAGTAAAATCTCAGCCCCTTCACTCCGGTCCCTCATCTGGATAAAAAGATCCGTCCCTCCCATCAGCAGCTTGATCTTATCCCCCTTTTCGCCCAGCAGGCGGAAAACGTCTTGAGGCGTTTCCGCTCTGATGTATTCAAAATCTGGTAAACCAGGACGCGCTAACATGAGCAAACCTCCTAAAATGCCTTAGACTTAGTCGCTCACCACACCATTATTCCATTAAAAATAATTCCAAATATTAATGACTCGCTGTTTAGCCCCGAATCATTCAACCCCCATTTCCTTTAAAATCTGCAGTTTAGGATTCCCCAAATATGCTTTTTGATTATAACACTGGGGGGAGGGAGATACTCATCCAATCATAAATTTTCTACCAGCTCCCGGACCAAACCGGGCCCTTTGAAAATTAACCCACTGTAAACTTGAATAAGCCCTGCGCCGGCATCCAGTTTTTCACGAGCATCTTCCACTGAACTGATTCCCCCTACCCCAATGATCGGCAGCGTCCCTGCGGTTCGACGATAGATTTTCCTTATCATGGATGTGCTTAGATCTTTGATAGGTTTTCCGCTTAATCCCCCTTGCACTCCCGGATCCGAAATCAGAAGATTTTCTCTTTGAATTGTTGTATTGGTTGTGATTACACCATCGGCGGACGATCCGGTAATTGCCTCCAAGGCATCATCCAATTCTTGATCAGATAAATCTGGTGAAAGTTTAACAAATAACGGTAATGGTTTATTCACATCCTCCCTCAGTATATTTCGCTCTGTGATTAATTTTTGAAGCAAATCATTCAGGAATTCCTTTCCCTGTAATTGTCGCAGTCCTATAGTATTGGGTGAACTCACATTTATGGCAAAATAGTCCACCTTTTTGTATAACAATCTCATACAGGCAAGATAATCCTGGGCGGCTATTTGATTCGGTGTATCTTCGTTCTTGCCGATATTGATTCCAAGGATAATCTGATCTCTTTCTGGTGAGGAACCTGGTCGTGTAATCATCTTTGCTGCAAACCCGGCTCCTTTTCCAGGAAATCCCATCTGGTTAATAATTGCTTCCTGATGGGGATACCGGAATATTCTGGGTTTTGGATTTCCGACCTGCGGTCGTGGAGTTACTGTCCCCAATTCAATATGGCCAAATCCCAAGGAGGATAATCCTCGCCAAGCAGTACCATTCTTGTCATAACCTGCAGCTAACCCTACCGGATTCGGAAATGAGAGCCCCGCAAAAGCAACAGACTTTGAGTTTTCCGGGAAATAAATATAGCGGAGGATATTCCGAATGGGGGATACAAAACCTCCCGCACGCAACAATCCCAATGTCAGATTATGCGCTCGTTCAGGATCTAAACAAAAAAGGAGCGG
>JAUWCZ010000028.1 GCA_030609055.1 Chloroflexota bacterium
GAGTAGATATTCTGGTAGCTTCAAGAAGGTTAGGACATTCAAAACCTAGTGTGACATTGGATGTATATGGCCATATGTTAGTAACAGCACAAAATGAGGCAGCAGATAAGCTAGAAAAGCTAATAGTGAAAAATTAGCACCAAATAAGCACCGAGAAAAAAGAAAACCACCAGAAATGGTGGTTTTTATCGAGTGGCGAGGGAGGGAATTGAACCCACGACCAAGGGCTTATGAGTCCCCTGCTCTACCACTGAGCTACCTCGCCAGGACGGAAAATAGTGTACTATGGGGGATGACCTTTGTCAATCTTTGGGGTAAACTTCGAGAGATTCTGAACCCAATTGAGGTGAAAAATGAAAACAATTATCGTCACTGGCAGCACCCGGGGAATAGGCTTTGGTTTAGCGGAAAATTTCCTGAAATTGGGACACCAAGTGGTGATCAGCGGTCGATCTCAGGAGAGCGTTGATCATGCTCTGGAAAGCCTGAAAGAGAGATTTCCAGCTGAACGGATGCTGGGTGTCCCCTGTGATATGCGGATATATCCGCAGGTGGAATCCCTGTGGCAAACCGCCGCTGATCAATTTGTTCGGGTAGATATCTGGATTAACAATGCCGGCATTGCCCAGCCCCAAACAAATTTCTGGGAGCTGAATCCTAAGCAGATTTCAGATCTGGTGGATACAAATGTCACCGGGGCAATGTTTGGTGCCCGAGTTGCATTGGCTGGTTTTATGGAGCAGGGGAGTGGGGCTTTTTATAATATGGAAGGATTAGGCAGTGATGGGCGACGGGTGGAGGGATTAACCCTTTACGGCACATCAAAGAGCGGTCTTCATTATTTAACCAACTGCCTGGCAGCCGAGGTGAAGGGAACCGGTGTGATTGTGGGGGCGATCAGTCCCGGTATGGTGCTGACGGATTTTATCCTCAATCAGTACGAAGGGCGGGATCCTGAGGAGTGGGAAAGTGCGAAACGGATCTTTAACATCCTGGCTGACCGCGTTGAGACAGTCACTCCTTACCTGGCAGAGCAAGTTCTGGGTAATACAAAAAACGGCGCCCGAATCCAGTGGTTGACCAGGAGAAATATATTCTGGCGTTTTCTAACTGCTTCATTTAATAAGCGAGATTTGTTCGAAGGGTTGGATAACCCCACGCGTCATTAATAATTAAATGATGTTTCCAATATAAAAACCGGTCGTGTGACCGGTTTTTTTTCTGGGCGAGCGACGGGACTTGAACCCGCGACGACTGCATCCACAGTGCAGCGCTCTACCGACTGAGCTACGCTCGCCATTCAAAACAAAATTATATCATGCGCCAGGATCGTTTTCAAGCAGACCGCGGATGGCCTCGATTGCTTGTGATCGTGACACTGTCGTTTGCTCCCTGGTTTGCAAATCTTTGAGAGCTACCTGCTGATTGTTTATCTCATCTGGACCGAGGATAACAGCAATACGTGCTCCAACTTTATCTGCATAACGGAATTGTTTACCAAGTTTCTCTGCAGTAGGGTAGGAGCATACCTTAAATCCTGCTTGCCGAAGTTCGACCCCCAGTTGGTAGGAAGCCAGCAGAGATTCTTCATCAAATACAGTGACCAAGATTTTTGCCGGTGCGGCGCTGCGATTCTCCGGAAGCAAACCTAGTTCTTCCAGCACAACACTGATTACCATGTCACCCATGGCAAATCCCACTCCCGGCAATGAATCTCCACCTACGTCAGCCATTAGATTGTCATAGCGCCCACCGCCGGAGATTGATCGCCTGATATCTTTCGATACTGCCAGGGCTTCAAAGACCGTACCTGTGTAATAATCCAGGCCGCGAATGATCCGGGGTGAGTACTCCACATAATCATTTACACCCAACGCGTCCACAGCAGTAAAGAATCGGGTTAATTCCTCTGAATCTTTCCACAAATCGTCCGAAGATAACAGGGTATTAATTCCCTCGAGCTGGGCGGGTTTTAACCCGATTTCAAGCGCGTAGGCACCCCAATCCTTGTCGTTTAATTTACCTCTCCTGTCGATCAGCCGGAAAACCTCTCCCTGTTTATCAGAAGGGATTTTAAGTTTGGCAAGTTCCCCTTCCATCAGGCGGCGATTATTTACAAATACTTTAACTTTATCCGGGGATAATCCTACTTTCCTGAAGAAACCTGCCATCAGAGCTGCCAATTCAGCATCAGCTTCTGGACTGTCGACTCCAATCAAGTCTGCGTTCCATTGAAAGAACTCTCGCCCTCTGCCTTTTTGGGGACTTTCATACCGCCAGAACGGGCCAAAAGACCACCAGCGTAAGGGATAGACAAGCTGCTGCTGTTGTTGAGCAATCATCCTCACCAGGGAAGGTGTTAATTCCGGACGTAAGGCAATCAGATTACCGCTTTTGTCTGGGAATACAAAAGACTGCTCTTTGACCAGTTCCTCTCCAGATTTTGACGCGTAAAGATCAATGGATTCCAGGAAGGGACCATCATACTCCTGATAACCAAAGGACTCGGAAACCTCTCGAATGGTTTGGTATAACCAGGAATTTACGTTCTTTTCCGGGGGATAAAAATCCCGGGTTCCCTTAACAGGTTGAATGATTTTTTTCATAGTGATCAAATCCCAAGTAATAATTCTGTGCGTGATAATCTAATGCCAATCTGGGCAATAAGGACAATTCTCACCCGCAGGGTAATCAACCCCTTTTTCGTGTGGACAGGAAAGCACCCACTCGCTAGTTAACACCCGGGCAACATCAAACTCCTGGATAAAAAGGGTGATCTCCCGGGCAGATTTTACATCCTCAGCGATCTCATCTCCAGACCATACACGGATTATTGGGTTCTGGTCTTTAGATTTTATAATCCCAACAATGATCTTTGTGGCCTTCTCCGGACTGGGACCGTGATAGGTGACTGTCGCCAGGGGGTAGGCTGTGTTCTCGGCGATGAGAGTTTTAAAATGGGCTTTCCTTCGGTCAGCCACTGATTGTGAGGAAGACGCAGGTGACATCAAAAGACTCCGGCGTATTGAGTAAACAAAGATCGAATGGATTGTAGCATTGAAAAGGGAAACTAGTCAATCCTAGAAAGGGAGAGGACTTTGGCGAGCAAGAGCAGAGGGATTGGCAAGGAACTTGCACAAGGTCTGTTTGTATGTCAATATTCCGGATCCTTATACTAGATCTGCTGGTTGGTTAAGTAACGAAAGTGAGTAGATTATGAAATCAATCCCAAAACTCCTCTTACTTCTCATCACGGCTTTACTTTTTTCATCTTGTGGGGCAATCCCGACGTTACCTCCTTTAGACTCAACTGTGACAATCCGAACACCACAATTTACTACTATTCCCCCTGATGTTTCTGCTACTCCAAAGGTGTCAATTACGACCGAGGAATCACCCCCTGTGGAAGCAACTGAAACTGCGACAATAATACCTCTTAGTCCAACATCTACCCTCCTGCCAGCTTCACCAACCCCAGAAAACACTTTAACGCCTATGCCGATTGCATCGCTGACAGCAACAGCTACATCGACTCCGCAGCCGACCTTTACTGCTACACCCATGCCTTATACACTGCAGGTCATGAATCCCTATTATCTCAGTAACTTTACTCATCAAGACCTGGGATGTAACTGGATGGGAGTTGCAGGGCAAATATTCAGCGGTGGGGGACAGGTACAAATGGATATCCTGATCAAGGCTGGTGGGGAAATTAATGGGACACCGGTCCTGGAAAATATGACCATGCCGCTCACCGAACCTGAGACTGATCTAGCCTACGGTCCTGGTGGGTATGAATTGACCCTCAGCAGTGCTCCGGCAGACACCGATTCAACAGCCTGGGTACAGCTATTCAACCTCGAGGGAGATCCGCTTTCAGAAAAAGTATTATTGATTACATACGATGATTGCCAGAAAAATCTGATTTTGATGAACTTCATCGAACACTGATACCAAGAGAAAACAATCAATCCTAAAAAGCCCGGAAATTATTTTCCGGGTTTTTTAATTTTTACCATTTATCACTGGGTACCGAATCTAACTATTATATGATAAGATTAGGCATACCAGAACATTTATCCGCAAAAATGATGAGGTGAACCATAACATGGTATTTGCCACCCAGGGCTTTAGTGAAAGTGCCCAGATGTATCTTCTGACTATATTTCGGATGCGCGATCAGGAAAATCCTGTCCCAATACCAAGCCTGGTGGAGGAAATGGGGATTACACCAGCTTCGATAAACGAAATGTGCCGGAAATTGGAAAGGGATAACTTGCTGCAATATGTTCCTTATTCGGGTGTACGCCTCACAGATAAAGGTGAAAATTTAGCCAGGAAAATTCTCCGCAAGCATCGGTTATGGGAAGTATTCTTAGTTGGAAAATTGAGATTTGATTTTGATCAGGCTCATAATATTGCTTGCCAGTTGGAACACTATACACCGGATGATCTGGCAGATCGTTTGGAAGGATTTTTAGGACAACCCCAGGTAAATCCCCGGGGGGAACCGATCCCCTGGTCGCAAAAAACACTGGAGGAGTCCCGAGAGATTCCCTTAATGGGATTAGCCCCCGGGGATGGGGCAGAAATTACCCATTTAAACGGGGATAAAGTGGAGACAGGTTATTTATTAAAGAATGGTCTTATTCCAGGAGAAGAAGTGCTGATTATGGCTGTAGATGACTCATCTCTGTTGATATTAATTCGAGAAGAACACCTGGTCCTCTCTCGAGAACTGGCTGAGAAGGTTTACGTTCAGTCAGTCTCAGCTAATTGATAAGTGATCACGCCAGTATCCTGGATGAAATTATATGGAAAAACTATGAGACTAATCGACATTGAGGTAAACACAGCTGTAGAAATCGTCAGTTTTGAAGGTGGGAAAGGAATCTCATCAAAGCTTAGACGATTGGGTCTAATGCCAGGGGATCAGATTATCATAATTAAAAGAGCACCATTCAGAGGACCTCTCCTGGTTGATGCAAACGGTAGATCTGTTGCACTCGGTCGGGGAGTGGCTGCGAAAATCGAGGTTTCATTATGCGAGTAGCCTTAATTGGACAGCCAAACTGCGGGAAGAGTACACTTTTTAATCAGGTGGCAGGATACAAAGCAGATACTGGGAATTTCCCCGGCACCACGGTCACATTTACTGAAAGCAGTGTCCGGGTGATTGGGGAGAAAATTGACCTGGTTGATTTACCGGGAACATACTCGTTAACCGCCTCCAATTTAGCTGAAAAAGAAGTCATACGCTACTTATCCTCCAATCGAGTGGATGTTATTCTGAACCTGGTGGATGCTTCCCATCTCAGGCAGGGATTGGAACTTACTCTGGAATTATTAGAATTGGGAAAACCATTGATTGTCGCCTTGAATATGATGGATGAAGCTGCCCGGATGGGAATAACTATTGATGGTCCTCAGCTGGAAAGCTTACTTGGTGTCCCAGTTTTACCCCTTATCGCGAGTAAAGGCAGGGGGATTAAACCACTATTTACATCAGTGCTTGATCGAGGCAGGAACGGGACTCTAGTCAGAAGGATTCCCTATCAGAATCAAGATTTGGATGACATCATCCTGAGCTTAAGCAAAGAATTGCAGGAAATGGATTTGAATTTGGATTGGGAGTGGGAAGCTCTGGCAATCCGGCTACTGGAGGAAGGGGATGATTTGCTCTCTGAAGCAGAATCTGGAGATCTGGTCCTGAGACGAACAATTGAAAAATATATCCAACAGGTTATCCAGCAGCATGGTAAAACTCCCACCTGGATCTTTTCAGAGGAACGCCACGCACACGCTCAAGAGCTGGCTGATAGAGTATCGACTTTGGGCGAGGAACGTGTAACCTGGCAAACCCGCGCGGATGATCTCTTGCTGCATCCTTTTTGGGGATATGTTGTTATGTTGGGGATCCTGTTGGTCTTCTTTCAGGTTGTATACCTTACTGGTTCTGCAATCGAGGGGCCATTAATTTCTTTATTTGATGGGATGATTGCAAAACTGGGTGGGTTCACGGGTCAGGGTTCGCTGATAACTGATATTCTGACCGGCATCCTCCAGGGGATATCTGGTGGAGTCGCCATTGTGCTGCCATATCTAACGCCATTTTTGCTGGGTATGGGATTTTTAGAAGATGTAGGATATCTGCCAAGATTGGCATTCTTAATGGATTCATTAATGCAGCGAATGGGCTTGCACGGAAAAGCCATAGTTCCATTTATTCTTGGTTATGGCTGCAATGTGCCTGCTGTCATGGCAACCAGAACGTTGGAAGACCGAAGGGATCGGTTTCTAGTAGCAACTTTATCGATCATGGTTCCCTGTGCTGCCAGGATTGCTGTGATCTTTGGATTAATCGCATTTTATTTGGGATCTTGGATCGCCTTGTTGATCTATGTATTCAACATCATTGTTATCGCGTTAACAGGAAGGATAATGTCCTGGCGGATTCTTAAGGAAAATCCGGGATTAATATTAGAAATTCCGCCTTACCGGATGCCGACATTGAGGACAACGTTTCTTAAAACCTGGTTTAGAGCAAAGGAGTTTGTAATAGAAGCTTGGCCCCTGTTGATCGCAGGGAGCATTTTCCTTGAGCTGGCAAACCGGTATAAATTTGCAGATATTCTAAATCTGCTTACACGTCCCTTTACCTGGCTCCTGGGGTTACCCTCTGCAGTGGGCTTGCCGTTGATATTTGGCGTACTCAGAAAAGAGTTGTCGTTGATTATGCTCAGGCAGGCTTTAAATGTCACCGATATCTCTCAGGCATTAACTCCGGAGCAAATGATCACTTTCACAATATTTGTTGTTTTTTATATCCCCTGTTTAGCTACCTTGGCTGCTCTACGTAAGGAATTGAATACCAGGGATATGTTTATAATTGCGACATTAAGCGTTGTAATTGCAATGGTTACAGCATTAATTGGACGGGGATTGGTAATCTTGGTTACATCTATCGGGGTGATAATCTAGCATCTCCCTAAAAGGGTGGTATGAATATGCAATTATTTCTTTCCTCTGGTTGGTATCTTCCTTTCCTGGCATACCTGATTGGGTCTTTTTCTTTCTCACTATGGATTTCTAAACTGATCGCTGGGATCGATATTAGAGAGAAAGGATCTGGACACGCCACAACGACGAATACTATTCGGCAGCTTGGCTGGTTACCCGGTGTGATTGTCTTCGCCCTCGATTTTTCCAAAGGTTTTTTTCCCTCCTATTTCGCTGTATTTAAGGGCTATTCGACTCCAGTGATCCTCTTAACTGCGGCTTTGACGGTTGTTGGTCACTGCTGGCCGGTTTTCGCTCAATTTAGAGGAGGGATGGGTCTGGCAGCTGCGGGAGGAGCATTTTTAGCAATCAATTTCGCCGGGGGAATGATCACACTGACTATCTTGATCAGCATGGTCCTGCTCTATGGGCATGCAGCCCGGGGAAGTGCTGCAGCTAGTATTATCCTGGCTCCCGTGTTCTGGCTTTTTGGATACAGGGGAACTCTTTTCTGGACTGTATTGGTGGTGGGATGGATCCTGGCTGCCCGTTTTTATCAGCAGGATTGGAACCGTGAATACCGGCAGTTATGGCTGGATAAGAAAGAATAGACCAGCTCTGGAACATAAAAAAACCGGTTCCTTATCCCGGAACCGGTTTTTTAATTTGTGTTCTAATGGTTTACAGGCTTTCCTGTGCTCCAATTGGAAGCATAGCGAATCCAGTTACTATTTTGGGATAAAAATCAGTGGATTTTTGGGGCATTTTTTCGCCGATTTCTGTGCAGGAAGTCACCTGTTCAATCCGGGTGGCATTCAAGATGAACAGGTAGGAAGTATTCGATTTGCTCACCTCATCATAGCCCATGTCTGGTTCTCTAAGGTATTTGATATTTTCTAAGTTGTCTATTGCCTTCTCACTGATATCCATAATATGGCTGAGAATCAGTTTGTGCAGGATGCTTACATCCAGGTCCCGCCAAGCTTGAACACGGTCCGGAGCAAGTTTCTCCATGATCTCGGGTTTCGTAAATTTCAATAAGTAAAAACCTTCCTGGGATACAAATCCAATTCTTCCTGTCTGATTGACTCCATGAGCCAGTTTTTCCTCCAAACTGGTTCGGTCCGGGAGCTGTTCCACTTGAAAATATTTTCCGGCTTTTTCCAGGATCTCATTGCTGCTCAATTTTTTATAGTCGAATATCAATCTGTGGGTTGGTAGGATGGTAAGTCCGGGATTACTCATGCTTACCAGGGCAACCATCCGATAATTAAAACCGGCACTTTGAGGAGCATCAGGATATTTCTTCCCCATTTCGTCCTGATAATTAAGAGCAGTCTCATACCGGTGATGACCATCCGCGATGATTAAATTGGTCTTTGGAGCCATCTTCTGATTTACTTGATTTATGACTTGGGGATCTGTAACAATCCAGACTTGATGAAGCACATCCTTTTCATGCAGTTCTTTGGCTTCTATGTCAGCCGGATGATTGATAGCCTGGTCAAATAGGGTGTCAATTTGATTGTCCGGATCAGGGTAAAGCATAAAGATATTTCCAAAATAAGTTTCAGTTGCCCTGGTGAGGTTCAACCGGTCTATTTTGGGACCTGCATGGGTTCTTTCGTGAGGCAAAACAATCCCTTGATCAAAATCTGCTAATTCAAATGCACAGATAAAGGCCTTTCTGGTGATTTTTTTTCCTGAGGGCAGGGGAAAGATTTGGTGATAAACGTAATAGGCGGGTTTGTTTTCCCGGATGAGGATTCCGTCAGTCAACCATTGGTTAAGGTATCCTTTTGCCCGGGAATAGACATTCTCAGTTTCATTATCCCCTTCGAGCTCCTTCCCCTTGATGATCCGGGTGATATTGAAGTCGCTCAGGTTGTAGTATTCATCCTGCAGTCCATATCGCACCCTGTCATAGGGCTGGCTGATCACATGATTGATGGTGTCTATTTTTTCCTGATTGTACCGAATCGCGCGAAATGGTTTTATGGTTGCCATAGCATCTCCATTATCCCGTTAATGCATCAATTACTTTCTGTGCAGCAACCTGTCCTACCCGCTCTTTGGCCTCACCTGTACCTGCCCCAACATGAGGTGATCCGATCACCTGATCCAGGGAAAACAGTTTGGCATCAACGAGAGGTTCTTCAGCGTACACGTCCAGTGCTGCTCCGGCAACTTTCCCGTCCAGAATTGCTTGATAGAGAGCATCTTCATCGATCGTTCCACCGCGAGCACAATTGATTATTCTCACACCGTCCTTCATTTTTGAGAAAGCTGTGGCATCCAGAATATTATGGGTTTCTTCTGTGTGGGGAATATGTAAACTAATGTAGTCTGCTTCTACCAGCAGTTTATCTAATGTCACCAAGGAGGCATTCGGCAATTTATCAACATAAGGGTCATATGCCACAACGGTCATTCCCAGGGCAATCGCTCTCTCTGCGACAGCTCCCCCGATCCGACCTGAACCGATTAATCCTAAGGTTTTACCAGCAACCTCACTACCTTGGAAAGATTTCTTTTCCCATTTACCGGCTTTCATAGAAGCGGTCATCTGAGGAAGGTTTCGGGCCAGCGCCATCATATAAGCGATAGTCAACTCGGCTACTGATTGGGTGGAAGCGCTGGGTGTGTTAAGGACATCAACCCCTTTTTCTTTCGCATAGCCAACATCGATATTGTCCAAACCAACTCCGGCTCGGACAATCGCTTTTAGGGAAGTGCCTGCATCGATCACCTCTTTTGTGACCTTTGTGCGGCTCCTGACTACCATGCAGGGATAATCCGAAATTTCTTCTAGAAGCTGCTCCGGAGTGATATCTGGTTTATTCACCACTTCGATTCCTGCATCTTCAATTGTTTTTAATGCTTTGGGATCTGTTGCATCACAAATTAGAACTTTCATATTTTCCTCTCTTAGATATAAAAAAGATAGGCGTTACTTCTAAGGACAAAGCCTGTTAGGGGTGATTAAAGACCTAATATTTCATCTATTTGCTCTGTCAGCCACTTCACATCAGCGACCTGCAGATCTCCCATGTGAGCGATTCTAAAACATTTTCCTTTTAGAGCACCATAACCATTCGATAACATAGCACCGCGTTTAGCGAGTTCCGCATTTAATTCCACCACATCGATTCCTCTGGTGTTGTGAACATTGGTCACAGTGGGGGAGAGATACTTCTCATCGCTGTAAAGATCAAAGTTCTTTTTAGTCCAACCCTGGACAAATTCTGCCATATCATTATGGCGTTGGAAACGGTTTTCTACACCTTCTTCAATAATCCGATCCATCTGGACATTCAGCGCGTTGATGAGGCTGATTGCCGGGGTTGCCGGAGTTTGATTTTTAACTGCATACTTCTCAAGCACTTCAAAATTAAAGTAATAGCCCTTATTCTCAACACTTGCTGAACGCTCAAGGGCTGCTTCACTTACTGTAACAACACATAATCCAGGGGGAAGGGCAAAGGCTTTTTGTGTCCCGGCCAGAACCACATCCAGTCCCCAGTCGTCCACCTTGATATCTGTCCCGGCCATCGAGCTGACAGCATCCACAAGAATCAGGACATCTGGATATTTTTCCTTTATGAGTTCTCCAATCTCTTCGAGTGGATTCAACACTCCGGTGGAAGTCTCATTATGAGTGATACAAACTGCATCAAAGCCACCTTTGGAGAGATAGTCGTCTACCATCTCTGGAGTTATTGCCTGCCCCATCTCCACCTTGATTACATCCATATCTTTGCCGTTAAACTCAGCAATTTGCGCCCATCGCTTGGAAAAGGCACCACAGTCGGTCATTAGCACTTTCTTGTTAACCACATTGCGAACGGATCCTTCCATCATGCCAGTCGATGAGGATGCCGAAAGGTAGACGTGTCCCGTTGTATTCAAAAATTTCTTCAATTTTGGGACTACTTCACCATGCAGATCGGAATACAGCGTATCCCGATGTCCGATCATGGGTATCGCCATTGCTTCCAGGATTTCATCATCCACATGGGTAGGACCTGGGATAAATAGTTTTTTGTACACTGGTACCTCCTTAGAGGAATAATTGTATTAAACCTAATGCATTAATCAACGAGAGGTAACTTTTATTGTGACACCCTCTAGGTTTAGTTTAATCTATCAGAAATACGATGTCAATTAGGAGATAAATACCTTAATACGTTTATCTGAATATTGATGATTTTCTACGTAGATAATAAATGGGTGAAATTAAAATTAATGGAAGAGATCCACAGAGCAAATGATCTCTTCCAGAGTATTAATATTATTGATAAAACCCTGCTGATTCCTGCTGAATTACTTGCCCTCCAAGAGCTGCTTCTTGATTAACATCGGTCGGGGATCAACGATGTTTTTGTTGAGGGCAGCCGCTTTAGGAGGTAAATCCAGCGCGATCGCCATCAGTTGAGTGAAATACAGGATGGGAAGCGGATTGTCAATTTCCATTTGAAACTGGCGGGCATCCAGATTCATATGGCAGAGAGGACAGGCGACAGCTATAGCGTCTGCGCCATGATCTAGCGCATGTTGAACCAGAGATCCGCTTAAGTCCACTACAATATCGGGACGGGTAAGGGAATGGCCGGCACCGCAGCAGCTTGTTTTGTAGGACCAATCCAGCACTTCTGCCCCCAAGGAGTCCATTAACAGGTCCATGTCCTGGGGATATTCAGGGTGCTCAGCTTCGGTAACTTCTGGTGGACGTGTCAGGAGACATCCGTAATAACATACTAGTTTAAGACCCGTGAGCGGTTTTTTAACTTTTGCGGCAAGTTTCTCAGGACCAACATGGTTGTAGATTGCTTCGATCATGGAACTGACCTGAACCTGGTCCTGATATTCATACCCCATGAGTTGATCAACTGATTTCTTATGGTCAGAGTGCTGCCGGATTTCATATTGAGCGGCTTTGTGCCTATTGAAACAGGCAGCACAAGGCATCGCTACTTCCTTGTATCCGTGCCGCTCGATTAGTGCCAAATTCTCCATCGGTAAATGCAAAGCAGCTTCAGGATCAGCTCTATGGGCAGCTGAACTACCACAGCATACCCAGCCTTTCGGCTCTGCGAGGGGGAAATCCAATGCCTCACAGACAGCCAAGGTTGAATTGTTATATTCAGTTGCTGTGGTTTCCAGGGAACATCCGGGATAATAGGCGACTGTCTCCGCAGCATCAGGAGCGGGTTTTACTTGCTTTTTACTGGGCATTCTTACTTTATGAGGGATGATGCTGACTTTCCCTTTCTGGAAAAATTTCAGATAGAGTTGGAAATCATCCACAACTGATTTTGGGTTGTGCATGATCAACTCAGCCATCAACCCTGGTTCATATGATCGTCCCCAGAGATTAACTTCTCTCATAAATGCCTTGTTAAACTGGTCAGTTTCGGGGACTTTTGGCTTATACCCTCTCTCCAGGATTTCGCGGGTTAAGAACTCCATAATAGCAGTTATGTCCAAACCTTGCGGACAGCGTGTTGTACACGTCAGGCAGGAGGCGCACAACCAGGGGGTTTTTGATTCCAGGGCTATGTCTTCCTGCCCCAGCTGTACTGCTCGCATGATCTGGTTGGGCTGCCAATCAAAATACTTCGCAACAGGACAGCCGCTGGTGCATTTAACGCATTGATAACAGAGATAGACATTTTCACCAATTTCTTCCTGGATTCTGGTTGCCAGATTCCCATTGATCGTGATGGTTGTCTTATCTAAGTAATTTGATTCCTCTGACATTTGGGTACCTCTAGGAGATATTACTGATAAAAATTATTATTTTTCCTCTGGCCGGGGATAAAGACCGGCGCCCTCGACAATGGGTTTGACTGCTTCTTCCCACTCTATCGCCATGATATGAACACCTGCGACACCGTCGATTTTCTTAATTTTCTTGATGAGGTCGATGCAAATCTGGATACCTTCTTCCTTCCAGGCTTTTGAGCGGGCTTTTTTCTCTTCCGATGATAGATCCGCAGCTTTTTTCCCAGCCCATTTATTTCCAGCTTTATTCATCCTCTCGATCACCTCGTCTGGGACAAGTATGCCGGGCACATTGTTTTTCATATAACGAGCCATCCCCGGACTTTTCAAAGGTCCAACACCTGCCAGGATAAAGGTCTCTTTATGGGTATCCAAGTCTCTGACTTTTTTCATATATTTAGAAAATTCTTTAACATCATAAACCAGCTGGGTTTGGATGAAATTTGCGCCCGCTTTGACTTTTTTTGCTAATCTTAAAGGTCTGAATTCAATAGGATCTGCAAAAGGAGCTGCCGCGGCACCAATTAAAAAGCTGGCTGGGGTTCCCTTAAACTCATCGCCGGATTGAAAAATTCCTTTATCACGCATGTCCGCCACCATTTGAACCATTTGCAGTGAGTCCATATCGTAGACATTTTTTGCTGTAGGGTGGTTTCCAAAGATTTGATGATCTCCGGTCAAGCATAAAAGATTTCGCATTCCCAAAGCGTGAGCACCAAGCAGGTCACTTTGGATTGCAAGTCGGTTGCGATCACGGCAGGTCATCTGAATGACTGGTTCTAAGCCTTCCTGTAAAACCAGGGTACCGGCACCAATGCTGGACATCCGGACAATTGCCGTTTGGTTGTCTGTGATATTTACTGCATCAACATAGCCCTTCAGCAGGGCTGCTTTTTCGCGGATGACTTCTGGATCTGCGCTTTGGGGCGGTCCGAGCTCTCCGGTAACAGCAAAATGACCCGCCCGGAGCACTTTTTCCAATCTCGATCCTACGAGGTAATCGTTGTCTTTACTGCTCATTAATGAATTCTCCTCAATTTATTCTTCTTCTGTAATTAATCTCAGATCTTCGCGGATGATTTTCCTGGGACCACCATCCCGGGATACTTGCCAATTCTTAGGGGTTTGTAACTCCAATAGTACCTCTTCTTTCCCCATGCTTGAAAGCCGGTCATATATAAGCTGCCAGGCGCAGGGAACATCCGGGTCAATTTCGCAGTGTCCGGCTTCTGATCCTCCACACGGACCTTTCCACATGGTTTTTGAACAGCGAGCAATTGGGCAAATACCCCCAGTTAATCCGAGGATGCAGTCTCCGCAAGCAGCGCAGCGTTCCTCCCAGACTCCTTGTTCCACAGGAATGCCTAAAAATGTGGTATTGAGACCGGGAACAACCCAGGTTTTGGGGAAATGTTCAGCGATCGCCTGGACACCAATGCCGCATGCCAGTGAGAGAACAATATCCGCATCTTCGATTTCCTTCTCGACCTCATCCAAATATTCCCATTCGCACTGCCTTTGAACAGTAAAGTCAGTAACTTCCTGCGGATGACCGTTTAATTTTGAAGCCATTCGCAAGGAGGAGGATAAGATTTGCGCCTCTCTTGACCCTCCTGCAAAGCAGACAGTAACACAGGTACCGCATCCAAGAACGAGAACCTTTTCAGCTTCTCCGAGTAATGTTTGAATTTCCTCGAGGGATTTTTGCTCGCCAGTAATCATGCCATTCTCCTCTCATAAATTGGATTCACCAATAACAGGTGTACTTCTTTTTCCCTGAGATCAGGGGTTGGTTTTTAAAGGGTTGTAACCGAGTGATTTAACTTGATCAGACATCGTTTTTGCGTGATTGATGAACTCGGCTGCCATAGCGGCCGAAAGATTAAACATTTGAATCCTTTTCGGGTTTATACCAATAACATCCAATAATGATTGGATGTATTTTACTCTATTATTAGCGTAGGTATTACCGTCCAGGTAATGACAATCACCCGGGAGTCAACCTGCTACCATCACGCCATCGGCACCTTGTTCAAAAGCCTCAAGCACAGTTAAAACGTCGAGTCTTCCAGAACATGGAAGTTCAACGATTTTGATTGCGGAAGGGTATTGCATCCGAAGCCCACCCGCTAAATCAGCCGCTGCGTAGGCACAGTGAGTACAGCAATATGCTACTATTTGGAAATCATCAGCTTTGTTATTCACGAGATTTATACTCCATTGATGATTATTCGACAATCTTGACATCTGTCATATTATTCTAAACAACCTCCAACAGCAATCCCTCAGGGTTTAATAACGCGGTGACTTTTGATCTCAGCTGGTCTTCAGTGTAATGGTTCAGATCAATAGCTTTTGCCGGGCATTCTGCAACACAAATTCCACAACCCTGACAAATTGCGGGTTCAATGTAAGCTGCCCCCAACATATCGCCGGTGCCTAGTACATCCGCTTGAATCACAGGGACATCAAAGGGACAGACCCTGACACAAGTCAGACAAGCTGTACAGTTCTGCTGAGTAACGACAGCAATACTACCCCCGGCTTGAAGATAGTCCTTACTAAGCAGAACTGAGGCTCTAGAGGCAGCAGCCTGAGCTTGGATCATGCTTTCATCAAGGAGTTTTGGATAATGAGCCATGCCTGCCATGTAGATTCCTTCCGTAGAAAAATCCACAGGTCGTAGTTTGACATGTGCTTCCAGGAAAAAACCATCCCGGTCGAGAGATACTTTGAATAAGTTTGCCAACCCCTTCATATCAGGATTGGGGATAATCGGCATCGATAAAACTACGAAATCCGGGGATATTTTTACCACTTTATTAAGTGAATGATCCCAGACTGATACTGTTACTACACTATCACTTTCCTCCACTGGTGATTTGGTTAAATGAGATTGATTGATGGCAACTTGTGGTTTGTGATCATCATCATAGCGGAAAAATAATACACCTGCATTTCGAACAGTTGTGTAAAGCTTTTCGTAAAAACCAAATACTCTGATGTCCTTATAGATAATACTGACTTGAATATCTGGAAGTATCTGTTTAATTGCGAGAGCGTTTTTGAGAGCAATAGTGCAGCAGATTCTGCTGCAATAGTTCTCGGCTGGACCAATGCACTGGATCATAACCACTGATTTGATTGGTTTATCTCGCTGTAATTCTGGTAGGGTGTTAATGATTTCTTCAAAAGCTTGCTGAGTAATTATCCGGGGATCACTGCCGAAGCCATAATCTTTTCCTTGATATTCCAGCCCTCCTGTAGCAAGGATGGTAGCTCCATGATTAATAGTTTTGGTATGTCCGGATTCAACCTTAATCAGACTGGAAAAATTCCCCTTAAACCCGTGGGTTCCGAGAACTTGGGTATTAAGATGGGTGGTAATGTTTGTATGTGAAACTGTTTTATTTATTAGATCCTTCAGAATTGATTGGGGGTTTTTGCCGTTAAGGGGAGTGTGAACGTGACGAAGCTGCCCTCCGAGTTCTGATTCCCTTTCAACCAGGTGAACAGGGAAGCCATGATCGGCTAATGTCAGTGCAGCAGTCATTCCAGCTGCACCACCACCTACCACAAGACCTGTTTTCTCCACAGGGACATCGATTGTGCTTTGAGCAGTATGTTTCATCACTTTCGCGACAGACATCCGAACCAACTCTTTTGCCTTTTCTGTGGCTTCCACCTTATCTGTGGAATGCACCCATGAGCATTGATTGCGGATATTTGCCATTTCGAACAGATATGGATTAAGTCCCGCTTCCCGGATGCTGTCCTGGAAGAGAGGTTGATGAGTCAGCGGAGTGCAGCTAGCGACAACAACCCGGTTTAATTTTTCCTCTTCCACTGTTTTTGTAATGTGTTTAATACTATCCTGGGAGCAAGCATATAGGTTAGATTCTGCGTGAGCTACCAATGGAAGAGATGCTGCATACTCAGTGACTTCTGGAACATCCAGGTAGCCCCCGATATTTGAGCCACAGTGGCAAACAAACACACCTACTCGAGGCGGTTCACATTGGATATCTCTTTCAGTAGGAAACTCGTGAACTGTGGTCTGAGTAAAACGTGCTTCAGAAAGAAATGTGCCCACAGCACCTGCCGCGCCACTGGCCTCGATGACAGATTCGGGAATATCCTTGGGACCTCGGAAAGGACCAACAGCATAGATCCCAGGGAGGTTGGTTTCGATGGGGTTAAATCTGACGGTATGACAAAACCCATATTCATTGAGATCTATCCCCATTTGGCGTCCTAAAACTTTTACATCTTCAGATATCTCCATTCCCACGGATAAGACAACCATGTCAAACTCAGCTTGGGAAATTTCTAAGGGTTCGTTAGACTGGGGAGGATACTGCAGAATCAAATTTTTGGAATGAGGATTTTCTGAAACCTCGGAAATTCGGCAGCGGTGATATTGGATGCCGTATTGGTCTCTGGCGCGAATAAAATAATCCCAATATCCTTTTGAATAGGCTCGCAGATCCATCATAAAGACATGGATATCTAAGTCTGGATGGTGTTCTTTTGCAATTACAGCCTCTTTTGTAGCCGCCATGCAGCATATTGATGAGCAGTAATCGTGATCTTGATCTCTGGATCCAACGCATTGAATAAACGCAATACTTTTCGGAAGTTTTCCATCTGAGGGGCGTTTTATATTCCCGAGAGTTGGTCCAGAGGCAGACAATAAGCGTTCAAATTGAATGGAAGTCAGGACGTTAGGATAGCGACCAAAACCATATTCCTCTGAATATTCAGCCCGATAAGTTTGGTATCCAGGCGCTAAAATTATCCCCCCCACAGTGAGCGTTTTATCCACCGCGATCATATCGTGGTCAATAGCGTTTGTGCCACAGGCAAAGACGCAAGACATACATTCAGAACATATACCACAGGCCAGACATCGAGACGCTTCTTCCTGGGCTCTTGAATCATCATAACCCTGGACAACCTCATTGAAATTCGTTACCCGGTTTTCAATAGGAATTTCCGGAAGGGGGACCCGAGGTTTCCGCTCGATTTCACCCCGTGCTACTCGATCTTCGATATCCAATTGGGATAACTCAACAACGGGGAGAGGGGGATTTGGAGCAACCTCAAGATGTTTGCCCTGAAGATAACGTAATATTGATCGAGCTGCAGTGTGACCACTGGCAATGGCCTCAATCACATAAGCAGTACCAAAAATACTGTCCCCCGCGGCAAATACACCTTCTCGGGTAGCTGCGCAAGTATTTGGATTGATGGCAATTGTTTGCTCATCAGTGATACCTACTCCAGCATCATCTGGTATAAAAGCAAGACCTGCTCGCTGGCCTACTGCAAAGATCACAGTGTCGCAGGAAATAAAGTGTTTTGTATCAGGAATGGGTACGGGTTTTGGTCTACCTGATTTATCAATTGTTCCAGATTCTGTATTCACACACCACATACCAGAAAGTTTTCCATTCCCAGCGCCCACAATTTCTGTCGGATTTGTTTGAAAATGGAAGATAATACCTTCCTCTTTCGCGTGTCGGATTTCCTCCTCACCAGCTGATGCGTCTTCAGTTCGACGACGATAAAACACGTGAACTTCGGATTTTAATCGTAATGCCGTGCGGGCTACATCCATAGCGACATCACCAGCCCCAATTACGGCAACCCGCTTGCCAATTTTAGGTCTTTGACCAATTCTCACATCGCGTAAGAAACTGGTACTGACCAGCACACTTCCTAAATTTGCCCCCGGGATTGGTGGACGGACACCTTCATGAGCGCCTACTGCTATAAGCACGGCATTATAACCACTATCAAAAACATCATCGATATTATCAATACGATGGTTAAGTCGTAGGTCCACCCCCAGGTCAACGATGTCCTTAACTTCCCTGTCAACGATATCGGAAGGCAAACGGTATTCCGGAACCCCTACTCTGAGCATACCGCCAGCCACGGGTAAAGCTTCAAAGACAGTTACTGGGTATCCAGCCTGGATAATATCCTGTGCAGCGGTTAAACCGCAAGGACCTGCTCCAATTATGGCGACTTTCTGATCTGGATGATTCATCTCAACCGGTGTAACAGGTTGACGGGGGTTTTCATAAACCTTGTCGGTTACAAACCGTTTTAAAGCTCTGATATCGATTGGTTCATCAAGCTTTGCACGATTGCAGACATCTTCGCAGCGGTGATTGCATATCCTTCCGCAGATCCCGGGAAAGGGATTGTCCATCTTAATTACCCGTAGTGCATCATCCCATCTACCGTCGCGGATCAGGGCTATGTATCCTTGCGCGCGTTGCCCTGTGGGGCACGCATCCCGGCAAGGAGCAATCCCAACCTTTTCTATAGCGTATGCATTTGGTATGGCTTGAGGGTATAGCTTATAGGCTGCAGTTCTTGTAATGAGGTCTTCATTAAAAATGTCTGGAATAATAACTGGACAAACCTCCACGCAGTCATTACAAGCCACACACTTTTCAATGTCGATATAACGTGGCTCCTGCCGAAGGCGTACTGAAAAATTTCCCTTATTTCCAGAAATGTCCAAAACATTGGTTTTGGTGATTATTTCAATATTAGGATGGCGACCTGTCTCGACCAGCTTAGGTGAGATATTACACATGGCACAGTCATTGGTGGGGAATGTTTTATCCAATTGAGCCATTTTCCCGCCAATTGCTGATTCTTTTTCCACCAGGTAGACCTTGAATCCCTGATCCGCAAGATCTAAAGAAGCCTGCATACCGGCAATACCGCCACCCACAACCAGTACTGAACCCACAACTGGGTCATGAAGCTTATTTCGGGTTTTCGCGGGGATGATTGTGTCAGTAGATGGCGGAGGATTGTATTCTTGCTCCATACTTTATTCTCCAAACCTGTAAAAATTGATCATTAAAAACTAGAGTCCAGCTTCCGAATTCCATTCCCTTCTTCGCATTTCAGGGGTATGTAAATTAAGTGGGATGTAGACTGTGAAACGACTCCCTGTGACTTTACCGTCATCAGAGACAAGATTTTTGACCCGAATCTCACCTTGGTGAGCATCCATGATTTTTTTTGCGATCGAAAGACCTAATCCTGCACCTGGTGATTCACCCACATTGCTCGCCCTGAAGAAATCAGTAAAGATGAATGGCAGATCTTCAGGTGGTATACCAGGACCGCTATCTTCCACCTCAAAAATCAGATTTTCCTCTTCATACCAAGCTCTAAAAAAAACGGTTGATTCTGCCGGGGAGAACTTAATTGCGTTATGAAGAAGGTTGGAAAATACCTGGCGCATTCTACGACGGCTTCCGACAATGGGTTTGAATTCTGCAGGTGGTTCAATTTTTAGGTGAATGCTTTTTTCAGTTGCAGCCAAACGGGCATCTTCGATAGATTCACTTCCAACTTCACCGGGATCAAACCAAACAAAATCTGCTTGGATTTGTTCTGGCCGCATGCGAGCCAAATCTACCACATCACTAATCAGAGCTGAGAGGTCAATAACCCGTAAGACACAACGATTTAACATTCGTTCTTGTTTTGGATTCAATTCTCCTGCAAATCCTCCCAGAATTGTTTGGAGGTAGTTCTCGATAGCGGCCAGTGGGGTGCGTAACTCGTGAGAAACAATGGAGAGAAAGTATGTTAGGGTATCTGTAGCACTTTGGTAGCGACCGCGGATCAATTTGGTCAGAGAACCGAGTACGAGATATCCAGTCTCTGTATTAGAAGACAGATAATCACGGATTTTTTGTCCTTCTATTGCCAAAACCCGCGTAGGTTCAACGGCAATAATTGTGGCTGAAATAAAATGGGGAGATGCGATTGTTGAGAAACCCACAACTTGATTTGGACATACATAAGCGATAGTGGCATTTCGTGGAGTCGAGTGTCTCCCTAATTGGATTTTCTTTTCAATCGCCAATTTTCCTCGTTCTACAACCAGCAGCTTGGTTGCAGGTTCTCCTTCAATAAAAACATTTTGGCCATCTTGGTAGGTTTCTTCTGTACAGAAGGCGGCTATTTTCAGCAAATCAGATTTTGCTAACGTATTAAACAATTCAGATTTGCTCAAACGATCAGCAATTACTGATAGAGAGAGAGTTAGTTTGTTTTCCATTTCAGTAGTTTATCGATTTGTTTTAATAATTCTGTGGGTTTTGCTGGTTTTTCGATATATGCCTGAATATCCATCGAAAAACCAGTTTCCAGTTCATATCTGCGCCTGCTGGCATCTTCGATAACCGTAGTCAGAATCATGATAGGCATATCAGAGAACTCGGGCTTACTGCGAACCTCTCTAATAACCCCCCAACCGTCCATGCGAGGCATAAGAAGGTCCAACATTAATAGGTCAGGTTTTTCTTCGTAGAGGAGTTCAAGACACATTACACCGTCTCGCGCTGTCCTGAGACGATAATCTTGAGATTCCAAGATGATGATAATTCCTTCGAGAATATCCGGATCATCATCGACTATTAGAATACTTGCTGTTTCTTGCACTTTTCCCTCCAGCGAAACAATCCATTGTATTCAACAGAGAGGATTTATTGCAGCCTTTATAGATTATTTCATTTACCTTTGATAGGATTAGGTCCTAATCGTCTGATTTCTTCGGTCATATCAGCAGCGGACCAAGCGAATTGTCCCCCCATAGCAGCAGATACGTTGATCATCTGGATCCGCTGGCCCTCTAACCCTATTTTACCCAATAATTCACGTACGTATTCAATTCTTCTTCTGGCTTGTAGATTACCTTCCAGGTAATGGCAGTCGCCCGGCAGTCAACCGGCTACCAAGACTCCGTCGGCACCGTCTTCTAATGCTTGTAGGATATATATTGGATCTACTTTCCCTGAACACGGCATCTCAACCACTTTTATAGACGTCGGGTAATCTAGCCGCATCGAGCCGGCCAGGTCTGCAGCGGCATAGGCACAGTAGTGGCAGCAGAAAGCGATAATCTCGGGCGTGAAGTTTTCTTCCACGGTATCTACCATGTTATTGCCCCTCTAAGGGGAGGAGCAGGGCGTTAATCTTTTCCAGAGTTTGGTGGTCTGTACTATGTCTGAGCTGAATAGCTTGCGCGGGACACTCGGAAGCACAAGATCCGCATCCATGACATATAGCAGGTTCGATAAATGCCGCTCCGGTGATATTTCCCACTCCTGTAAGCTTGTAAGAGATCTTGGGAACATCATAGGGGCAGATCCTGACACAGGTCAGACAGCCTACACATTTTGTAGGATCTACATGAGCGACTTTTGCATTGGTCAGAATGGTCTCTTGCGAAAGGACCCGGGCAGCGCGGGAGGCAGCGGCTTGTGCCTGGACGATGGTTTCATCCAGGAATTTCGGATAATGGGCCAAACCAGCCATGAAAATGCCATCTGCTGTAAAATCCACTGGTCGTAATTTAACATGAGCTTCCATGAAGAACCCATCCATATCGGTGGAGCATTTTAATAGATTGGCCAGATCTTTTGTCCCAGGATCCGGCACAATAGGGTTTGAAAGCACAAGATAATCGGATGGAAGATCGATTTCCCTCCCCAGGATTGGTTCCCAGACCTGGACGGTTACTTGTGGATTGGTATCGGATTCATTCTGTCCATTCCCCCCAGCAATAGATACAGTAGGTTTCTGGTCAAATTCAAAATGTATAAAACGCACGCCTGCTTCACGAGCTTGCGTATAGACACGTTCCTTAAACCCATAGGTGCGTATGTCGCGGTAGATGATGGTAATCTCGGCAGAGGGGTTCAACTCTTTTAGTTTTAAAGCATTTTTAAGGGCTGTGGTACAACAAATCCGGCTGCAGTATTCCTCAGATGGGCCGACACATTGAATCATTGTTACTCTGTCAGGTATATCAAAGGAGTAAGATTTACCTTCTTTTCCATTGTCTCCGAATTTGCTTTTGGATAGAAGTCCTTCAAATTCTTGCTGAGTAATGATCCGGGGTGATTTACCATACTCATATTCTTCCCCTTTATACTCGACACCTCCGGTAGCAACGATAATAATCCCATGCCGGATGGAAATTAGGTCACTGTTATTTTCCAGTGTCGAAGTGAAGTTACCCTTAAATCCCTCGGTTTCCAAGAGATTAGCTCTTAAGTAGGTTGTTATCAGGGGGTGAGACGTAACCCTTTTCGTTATTTCAGACAGGTATGTTTGGGGATGAAGGTCAGAGCCAGTTCCATTGCTGGGGGAAAAATAGTGTAAATTATGCAGATTTCCGCCTAATCTTTCCTTGCGCTCTATTAAGTGGACTGGAAATCCCTGATCGGCAAGATTCAGGGCTGCATTCATACCGGCAGCTCCACCGCCAACGATAAGAGCTTCGTTAATTACTGGAACCTCTGTTATCTCGAGCTCATTCAACTTGCGTGCGCGGCTCACAGCCATTCTGGTGAGTGTTTTGGCTTTTATGGTTGCGCCGTCCCAATCTTTCGAATGAACCCAGGAACATTGATTGCGGATATTTGCCATCTCAAAGAGGTGGGGATTGAGTCCGGCTTGACGGATCGCGTCCTGGAAAAGAGGTTCGTGGGTGATCGGGGTACAAGAGGAGACAACAACCCGATTTAAGTCGAGCTCTTTGGTGGTATCAATGATATGAGCTATTGTGTCTTGTGAGCATGTATATAGGTTATCTTCCGCATAAACAACATTTGGTAAGGATTTGGCGTAATCCGCCACCTGAGGAACATCCAGGTAGCCGCCGATATTACTTCCACAATGGCAAACAAAAACTCCAATGCGGGGATCTTCTTCTGACACCGATTTCTCTGGAGGATATTCCTTTTTTACAGCCAGGCTGTGTCTCACAGGCGATAAGAGTTGAGCGGCATTTGCAGCTGCCCCACTGGCTTCCATGATGGTTTCAGGAATATCTTTTGGTTCTCGGAAAGGTCCTGCTACATACAATCCAGGCCTGGAAGTCTGGAGGGGATCAAACAGGGTTGTATGGCAGAAACCATATTCATCCAGTTCAATACCAAGCTGGCGTCCTAAACTTTTAACTGAATCGGAAATTTCCATTCCGACAGATAAGACTACCAGATCAAATTCCTCTTCTATGGGTTCTGCATTATCTTGGTACGGAGAGCTGTAACGCAGGATGAGGTTGTGGTTGTCCGGGTTCTCATTAACCTCACTGAGCCGGCATCGAGTATAGACAACGCCATATTTTTTTTCAGCCCGCCTGTAATATTCTTCATATCCTTTGCTGTACGCCCGCGAATCGATGAAGAATACCTGGCAGTGAATTTGCCCATTTCCAGAATTTGATCGGGATTCAGCATGGGCATGTTCGATGGTCATGATGGCTTCTTTGGCGGCATACATACAGCAAACCGCCGAACAATAATCATGATTCTGATCCCTGCTGCCAACACACTGTAAAAAGGCGATCCGTTTGGGACTGATCTGATCTGACGGGCGTTTGATATGTCCCTCAGTGGGACCGCTGGCTGAGAGCATCCGCTCGTATTGGAGGGAGGTTACAACATTGGGGAAACGTCCAAAACCATATTCCTCAGAAAGCTCCGCCTGATATATTTGATACCCGGGGGCAAGAATGATAGCCCCGATGTTAACATTCCTTTCGCTAGCGACCATATCGTGATCAATAGCATTCTTTCCACAGGCAAATACACATGACATGCATTCGGAGCAGATACCACAGGCTAAACAACGAGCGGCTTCGGCACGGGCACTCTCTTCATCGTAGCCAACCTCAACCTCAGCAAAACTAGAAATTCGCTCATCGATGGCAAGCTCGGGGAGCGGTACCCGCGGTTGGGGTTTGATTTCTCCCCGTGCATGTCTCTCGCTTAGATCCTTCTCTGTTAAATCCACAACAGGTAGATCTGGTCTGGGAGGGGGTTCCAGGTCTTCTCCCTGAAGGTAACGAATAATTGAGCTGGCGACCCTGTGACCACTATCAACAGATTCGATAACAAAAGCAGTCCCTGAAACGCTGTCTCCTGCCGCAAAGACACCTTCCTTGGTGGCTGCCAGGGTGTTGGGATTTATGGCAATAGTTTGATTTTTTGTGATTCCTACCCCTGCGTCATCAGGTATGAAAGCCAGCCCTGCCCGTTGTCCAACCGAGAAAATCACGGTATCACAGGAGATTTCATGATTGGAGTCAGGAATTTTTTCCACATGGAGTCCCCCGCTGTCGTCAAAACTGAAACTGGCCACATTCATTAACTCCATGCCCTGCACACGGCCATCTTCAGTGCCAAGAATACGCTCAAATGATTGTCCCGGGTGGAGATGTACGCCTTCTTGCTCAGCCGCTTCGATCTCCCAATCATGGGCTGGCATCTCGGGCCTGCTTTCCAGGCAAGCCAGGTGGACTTCTTTGCCTAATCGGATTGCAGTCCGGGCGCAGTCAATTGCCACATTTCCGCCTCCCAGAACAAGTATCCGGTCCCCCAGCGGGGGAGCATCGGTCTCTTTGCCGTTCTGGTATTTTCCCAAGCGGACATCTCTCAAGAATCGAGTATTAATGATTACACCCTCAAAGTTCGCTCCTGGAATGGGAAGGCGGATGCCTTCGTGGGCGCCAACTGCGATGAGGACTGCTTTAAAGCCCTTAGTAAATAATTCATCCAGATTATCCACCCTGTGATTAAGCTTCAGATCAACCCCCATATCCACTATATCCTGAACTTCACGTTCGATAATCTCCGTCGGTAAACGATATTCGGGGACACCAAGGCGGAGCATTCCTCCCGCAACCGGCATGGCTTCAAATACAGTTACTGGGAATCCATTCTGGATTAAGTCCTGTGCTGCGGTTAATCCACAAGGTCCAGCACCAATAATCGCGACCCGGTTCTTGGGGAAAAGGATCTCTGCAGGTTCTACAGCTGGTCTGGGCTGATCGTATATTTTATCTGTGATAAAGCGTTTGAGAGCCCGAATATTAATCGGTTCATCGAATTTACCGCGGTTGCAGGCTGTTTCACAGCGGTGATTGCAGATACGGCCGCAGATGCCAGGGAAAGGGTTGTCCATCTTTATAACTCTGTAGGCATCTTCCCAGCGCCCATCCCGAATCAAGGCGATATAACCCTGTGCTCTCTGGCTGGCTGGACAGGCATCCCGGCAGGGGGCAATACCTGCTTTGGTAATAGCATAGGCATTGGGAACAGCTTGGGGATAGTGCTTGTATACAGCATGCCGATCGATTAAATATTCATTAAAAAGATCCGGCACAATCACCGGGCAAACATCAACGCAATCATTGCAGGCAACACAATCTTCCAAATCGATGTAACGTGGCTCCGTGCGAACCCGGGCAGTAAAGTTTCCTGCTTGACCGGTTACGTCAACCACTTCTGATCCGGTAATAATCTCTATATTCGGGTGCCGTCCGGTTTCAACAAGCTTGGGTGAGATGGTGCACATGGCACAATCATTGGTGGGAAATGTTTTATCCAGTTGGGCCATCTTGCCCCCTATGGCAGTTTCTTTTTCAACCAGATAGACTTTATAACCCTGATCTGCCAAATCAAGCGAGGCCTGCATTCCTGCAATTCCCCCACCTACAATCATTACGGCTCCAACAAGTTTCCCAGACTCAAGCTTCTGATGTGTTGAAGTCGACATTTACTACTCTCCCTTGTGCACCAATATAGTTTACCAATAAACGTGGCAATGGTTGCCGTATTGGTTAGTGATACAACCATCAAAGTACTAACAAATTATCTATCTGACCCTGTTATGAGTGTAATGAATTTAAAGCATCCTGAGCCAAACAGCATCTGGATGTACTTTTATTGATATTAATCACACAACCGCCCATACTCAGGGACTGAGGGGCAGTTGTGATGAAGGTATTGTGCCCTCTGAACCTTGGAATTCGTTCTCTGGTTCAGGTTTCCTTTGCTGGATGCGAAGGTCATTGATGTGGTTTTTCTCTGTTAGCTAATTTTAACGTGGTGTGAATCGCTTGTCAATCACCTGGTTGTATAGAATTTGTGTTCTGTAATAATTCATTAAGCAGAATAAAATCTTATAAATCACCCTGCACTTCTCTCAAGGAGATATGAAGCCTAAAGAAACTTGAGTTTTTGGCTTTCTAGGATGTAAATCTTTCTCCAAGCTGCTTATTTGTTTGTAATGAATTTTGTATTTGCGTAATCGACGAACTATTAATATGACTGGAGCTTGGTACGATTGATGTAATCGGATAATTTTTGATAATCCTCAGGCAGATCCATATCCATACCGAAACCGATATCAGGTATGATAACGAATTTTATTTTGAGATTTAACGCTTTCGATAAAATAGACTCAGCTTCTGCCAGAGAGAGTTTACCCAGCAAATATTTGTAGATCAATAACCATAGACGAGGCTTTCTGGCAAGGTACACCATGATTGGACCGAGTTTTGAGGTATCTGTTCTGCGATTGAATCGCCGGCGCCTTTCCATGATCTGGTCAATATCTTTTTTAAGATCTGGAATTATTTTACCCCGCAGTACGAACATCTCCCCAGGATAGAGATTATGGTCTACAAATCTTCCCACAACTCTACCGTGATTGGGAAAAACCTCCAGAGTGATTTCTTCAGGAACGCCGGGTATGAGTACATCAATATCATTGTGTTGGTCAAAGAGTTTGAAAAATTGATCAATTGCTTCTGTGGTTATTGCTGGAGCATCTCCTGTACTGATTACTATGTGTTCCAG
>JAUWCZ010000013.1 GCA_030609055.1 Chloroflexota bacterium
CGGCGGGTTGACCATCCAGATTGATGATAAAGTTTTTGATCACTCAATCTCATCACAGCTTGCAGGACTGCGATCCCGTCTTTCATAAACGGAACAGCGAATATTCTGGTGTAAAATAAAAACGCCCTGTATGCTCTAAGCGGGCGTTTTTGCACATACAGAAAGATAAGGAAAAAAGGAGTTTAATAAGTGGTTTGGAAACAGGTCCAGGATCTAGCTGATCTTTTTCAGGAGATACAAGTCACCAATCAGTTTCCTGAAAGAAAAACAACCATCACTGGTATTAGTATAGATTCCAGGACTATTGAACTCGGTAATATTTTTCTTGCAGTTCCTGGTACGAGTGTGGATGGGCATGAATACATCCATCCAGCGGTAATCAACGGAGCTGCCGCGATCGTTGGATCTAAATCAGCAAAAGATTATTTAGATCTTCCAGTCCCATACCTGGAGATTAATGACTCCCGGGAAGCGCTGGCGAAACTGGCGGCCGCCTGGTATGGATTTCCCGCTCGGAAGCTGGTCGTAATTGGCGTCACCGGTACTGATGGCAAAACAACCACTGTAAACCTGATCTATCAAATTATGTTGGCGGCAGGATTCCAAGCAGGATTGATCTCTACTGTAAACGCCGTGATTGGTGATCAAACCCTGGATACGGGTTTTCATGTCACAACACCCGAGGCACATGACGTCCAACGCTACCTGGCGGAAATGGTTGAAGCAGGTATCACCCATGTGGTCCTTGAAGTAACCTCCCACGGGTTAGCCCAAAAACGTGTCGCTTCCTGTGAATTTGATATGGGTGTCTTTACCAATATCACACACGAACATCTTGACTTTCATGGTGATTATCAGGGATACCTGAATGCAAAAGCGGATTTGATCAGGTTGATAGCTGTTTCAAAACAGAAATCCGCTCAATATAAGAAATTAACTGTTTTGAATAAAGATGATCAATCGTACAGCGCTTTGAAAGAGGTTGCCGGTAATGCTGATGTTCAAATGATGGATTACGCCATCAAAAGTGAGGCGAATTATAGAGCGATTGATATTCGCCCGAAACCTGACAGCTTGTTATTTTCGATCAATAGAGCCAAAGATCAACCAGATTTCCAAACTTCCTTAAAGGGTGACTATAATGTTTCAAACTGCCTCGCTGCAGCTGTTGTGTGTCGTCAGGGACTTGGTTTAGAATGGGAACCGATCAGGGAGGGCATCAAGAATCTTTCTGGTATTCCGGGAAGAATGGAATACATTGACCTGGGCCAAGATTTTTACGCCATAGTTGATTTCGCCCATACTCCGAATGCCTTAAATCGGGCATTAACTGCTGCCAAGGATATTTCATCAAAAAGAGTAATTGCTGTATTTGGATCCGCTGGTTTGCGGGATCGGGAGAAACGACGCTTGATGGCTGAGGTATCCGCTGAATTGGCTGATCTAACAGTGTTAACTGCAGAGGATCCCAGAACAGAATCATTGGAGGGGATTTTGCAGGAGATGGCAGAGGGGGTGATCTCCAAGGGAGGAATTGAAGGGGAGAGCTTCTGGCGCGTTCCGGATAGGGGAGAAGCCATCCGCTTTGCTTTGCAGTTGGCTGATCCTGATGACGTAGTCATGGTTTGTGGTAAAGGACATGAACAATCGATGTGTTTTGTAGAAACTGAATATCCCTGGGATGACAGAACTGCAACATTAGCTGCCCTTGCGGAACTTTTAGATAGGGATGGACCTGATATGCCTTATCTTCCCACGCAGGAAAAGTAGCCCTGGATTATTTGGGGGAAAATTAACTATAGACAAATATACTATTGACAAAATGCATATAGTTTAGTAACTTTTAACCATTCAACAACCTATCAAGGTGAATGGGAGGAAGTTATGCCTGGGTTCCGGAGAGGAAGAATCCAACCTTGCCAAAGACGGCAAAGAAGGGGAATGCGTTTGATCCTTCGTCCCAGTTTGTTGTTATTGCTGGCTGAGAAAGAATCTCACGGTTATGAATTATGTGAGCAGCTAGCTTCTTTTGGTTTTGAACCAGAGGGACTGGATTCCAGTATTGTCTACCGGGATTTAAGAGAGATGGAAGAAATGGAATTAATATATTCCTACTGGGACGAGAACAGTAAAGGTCCTAAGCGCAGAGTGTACAGGATCCAAGAAGAAGGACGTTCTAGACTTGCTGAGTGGATTGAGAATATCAAAAGCATTCAAGCACGGATGGAAAAGTTGATTAATAGGTATCACTCCCTCTAAGGTGAAACCTGGCATTCATGGTAGGTTTGATTCCAGCCTTTCAGGAACCAGGGGAGCATGTTATGGAGTAATATGACGTTTGACTCAGTGTTGAAACTGAAGAGAGAAAATAAGAATTCAACTATTGTGAAAGAATATGAGGTGAACAATGGAGGATCAGGAGAAACTTAACCAGTCATCCAGACAATCCCTGGGAAGGGGTTTGGGCAAGAGAAGAGGTGGAGGATTCCGGAATCGAGGATTTGGAGGATTATGTGTTTGCCAAGAATGCGGTTACAGAGAGGAGCATAAGGCTGGAAACCCCTGCCAGGATCAGACCTGTCCCGATTGTAGTAAAGCATTGATCCGGGAATAGGGCATAAACCCCTTGTATTTTGGAAGTCTCCTAATTTTATTTGATATCCTCCACCATTGTGTTCCAGTAATTAAAATCAACAGGTCCAATGGATTACAGACAACAAAGGAATTACTATGAAGATAGCAATATCGTCACCTGATGGGAAAGCGGATTCTGAGTTCAGCGGTCGTTTCGGGCGATGTGAATATTTTATCTTGATGCAGACAGACACTGATGAGTGGGAGAAGGTTAAGAATCCAGCTCGAGGATCGCGGGGGGGTTCTGGTCCCCAGGTGGTCCAATTTCTGGCAAATCAGGGTGTGGACGTAATTATTAGCGGCCGATATGGACCTAATGCTTATACCGCGTTACAAGCTTCCGCTGTTGAACCTTATTTAGCTCAATCCGGGACACCTCTTGATTTGTTGGGAGCCTTCAGAGAAGGAAAATTACGGAAAGCTGCCGGTCCGTCCGGTCCCGGGCATCATCGGTGAGAATTGCAGATATGATGAGAATTGCTATTGCAAGTGGAAAAGGCGGAACAGGAAAGACAACTATTGCAGCCAGCTTAGCTCAAACGTTGTCCAGAGAAAAATCTCTTTCGGTCCTGGTAAGTGATTGTGATGTGGAAGGGCCCAATTTGCATCTTTATCTACAACCGGATTTCAAGGATACAAAGCCTGTTTTCCAAATGATACCGGAAGTTGATAATGAAACCTGCACTGGATGTGGTATTTGTGCGGATGTGTGTCAGTTTAACGCGATTGTGGTCCTAAACGACAAACCGCTGGTTTTCCCAGAACTGTGTCA
Source organism: Chloroflexota bacterium (assembly GCA_030609055.1). GTDB lineage: Bacteria > Chloroflexota > Anaerolineae > Anaerolineales > UBA11858 > B10-G9. The sequence goes on from JAUWCZ010000013.1 coordinate 3,407, forward strand.
TGGATGCGGTAGCTGCACTTTAACCTGTCCTGAGGCGGCGATCCGGGAAGTTCCCGTAAAGATTGGCATGTTAATGCGGGGACCTGGTAAGTCGCAGATAAACCTGAGACAGGGTACCCTGGATATAGGTGAACCCCAGGCAGTTCCGATTATCTCGGCATTAAAGAAATGGTATTTCCCAGAAATTCCTGATCTTGAGATCATTGATTCGCCTCCAGGGGCATCCTGCCCCGTTGTGGAAGCATTGCGGGGAGCAGATTATGTCCTGCTAGTAACTGAACCTACCCCATTTGGATTGCATGATTTAAAACAGGCTTATCAGGTCACTGAGGAGCTAGGATTACACGCAGGGGTTATTATCAACCGGGCAAGTTTTGATGAAAAAGGTGTTAGAGAATTCTGTCTGAACCATGATCTTCCGATCTTACTCCAAATCCCACTTGATCAACAGATTGGTGAGGGCATTGCCAGGGGTAAAACACTTGTGGAGATTTTCCCGGAATACGAGGAAGAGTTTATTGATATGTACGAGGATATTAAGAAGCGATTATTGGAGTGTTGATAATATTGAAACAGCTTGTCATATTAAGTGGTAAAGGAGGAACGGGAAAAACAAGTGTTGTGGCAGCTTTAGCTGATTTGTTTTCAACTAGAAAGCCTGCAGCGCGGATTGTAATAGTTGACGCTGATGTAGATGCAGCGAACCTGGATCTGGTTCTCTCACATCAAATCATAACTCGAGAACCTTTCTTTGGCGGTTCAACGGCAATTATTGATCAGGACCACTGCGAAGAATGCGGGATTTGCCAGGATATCTGCCGGTTCGATGCGATAACTAATTTGGATCAGCAGTACAGAATCGATCCGCTAGCCTGTGACGGTTGCGCGGCTTGTGTGTATCAATGCCCGGAAATAGCCATTTCTATGCAGGAGCAACTGGCCGGGGAGTGGTATCGATCTGATTCCCAATACGGGATATTATTCCATGCGCACTTAAATGCAGCCCAGGAAAATTCCGGGAAACTTGTAGCATTAATAAAGCAGCAAGCCCAGGAAGTTTTTGATCAGGGCGAGCACGACTTAATCCTGGTTGACGGTCCGCCCGGAATTGGATGTCCTGTAATATCAGCAGTTTCCGGAGCTGATGCAGCATTGATCGTCACTGAACCTACCCTGGCAGGAGTTCATGATTTATGCAGGGTGCTGGAAACAACGAATCATTTTGATATCAAATCATTTGTTTGTATTAATAAGGCTGATATTTACCCAGATGGAACTGCGAGAATTAATCAAATCTGTGCTGAATTGCAGGTGGAGATCTTGGGAGAAATTCCGTTTGATCTGGAGGTTCCCCGGGCTATAATTCAGGGGTCTCCTGTAACTAAAAATTCACCAGAATCAAGCGCTTCTATCGCGATCCGGAAAATATGGGCTCAGATTGATCAGGAGGTCAGGAAAAAACCGTTATCAATGAAGCCTGATGGAAAGGTAAAAATTCAATAGGTAATAGATATTAAACAAGAAAGGAGAATTATGATGCGTATAGCCGTTTCAGTTGAAAATAACATAGGGTTGGAGAGTATCGTTGCCCACCATTTTGGACGCTGCCCATATTTTGCCCTGGTGGAGGTAGATCAGGATCAAATTCAGTCCGTATCAATAATAGAGAATCCCTTTTATGCTTCACACCAACCTGGACAGGTTCCGGGATTTATCAAAGAACAAAATGCTGAGGTTATGCTCAGCGGTGGGATGGGAGGAAGGGCGATTCAATTTTTCAGTCAGTTTGGAATCGAAACAGCGACAGGAGCTAGCGGTACGGTGGAGGATGCAGTGACTCGTTTTCTGGACGGGAAATTAAAAGGAGCCTCTTCCTGTGCAGAGAGCATTGAACACGGTCACGGGCACGACCACTAATCAGAGGAAGAAGATTATAAGAGCAGGGATGTATGTTATACCAGGATCCCTGCTTTTTAAAACTTCTATGTCTTTGGTTTAAAGATACAGGGGGAAAATGGATCTTTTCCAAAGGTTCGTTTCTTAGATAATTCCATGCGAGTGTCAAAGAGATTGGATATTAGCTTGGTGTCAATTTGGCACAAGCCATGATGTGTTTCTGCCAGATCTAGATAGGGACAATGACGGAGAATTACCTGGGGACCTTCCAGGCGGGCTTCCCAACTGGCATGATAATTCATTTGATTCAGGTATTCCACAGCCTGGTTGAATCTAAGTATCCGGTTCTCCGGACTAAGATTGATTTCTCTGGACAGTATTTCAGCTATGCTCTGAAAGTCTGCATCTTTATTTACTAACAACGCCAGCATTGCTGACAGGAGAGGGGCGATATTTGTCCCTAAAGCATGGGGGGTAAGGTTATAGAGTAGAATCGGCCGTCCGGCTCCTCCCGGATTCCGTTTTCCAGTAACCTGAACCAGACCGGCATCTACCAGCAGCCCCATGTGGTAGCGGATGTTGGCTGCTGTCAAATCCAGAGAGATGCCGATATCCACCACAGTAGCACGGGGATGTTTTCGTAAGTAGCTGAGAACTTGAGCACGGGTTGTCTGCATAACTTGAGTATAGCACAATTCGACAATTAACCAAAAATATTTTTGCATAAATAATTGTTGACAAGGTTGGGGAGGGGGCAATATAATAATGACGGTCCATATACTAAGACAAAATTTTCCAATCACAGTGAGGAGTTCCTTGATGCCCAATGAATTGAATAAACCTGAATATAATATTCCGCCTGGTATGGAGGGTACCGTAGCGATCACAACCCTGGATAGGATTTATAACTGGGGGCGGCGTTACTCAGTCTGGCCGATGTTTTTTGGCTTAGCTTGTTGTGCGATCGAGATGATCGCTACCGCTGGAGCTCGGTTTGACATGGCGAGATTCGGTATGGAAATCATGCGCCCCAGTCCCAGGCAATGCGATTTGATGATTGTTTCCGGGACAGTGACAAAAAAGATGCTACCTCAAGTGGTAAGGTTGTATAACCAGATGCCGGAACCAAAATATGTGCTATCAATGGGCGCCTGTGCTTCGGGCGGTGGACCTTTTAAGCGGGGATATAACGTAGTTGCGGGAATCGATAAGTATATCCCTGTCGATGTTTACGTACCTGGTTGCCCACCCACGCCACAAGCCCTGTTATTTGGTTTGATGAAAATCCAGGAAAAGATAGATAATCAATCCATCAAGCATGTGAGCTGGTACCAGGATCAACAAGACGAAGGTATCCCTGTTCCGGTTTTAGGACCAGATCTGATTGACCTGCGAGATTTTCCTAAGTTAATGGAAAAAGAACAAGATAAGGAAGTCCAGGCATGAACGATCAGACAACAGTAATGAACAAGAACTACCAGAAGATCTTAGAACGCTTTCCGCACGACGTGCAAGTTGATGAAAGGGAAGGATATTCTGGTCTGTTGATTGAAGCTAACCAACTGTTATCAATTATGGAAACCCTGCGGGATGAATATGAATATGATTTCCTGACCTCAGTCACCGGAGTGGATTATCTCCCGGATGAAAAGATGGAAGTCGTTTACCACTTATTTAAATCAACCGGCGGCTCAATCCTTGAAGTAAAGGTACAGGTTCCACGATCCAATCCAGTAGTACCCTCACTGGTTGGCCTTTACCCCGGAGCTTCCTTCCAGGAACGGGAAGCCTGGGATTTATTGGGCATTAGGTTTGAAGGACATCCCAATCTCACCCGAATCTTAATGTGGGAAGGATTCGCGGGGCATCCCTTGAGAAAAGACTGGATTGAAACCTTTTTTGAGGGAGATGTTAAACCTTACGAAGACCGCTGGCCTGAAGGAAAAGTATCTAAAGTTGAAACTACAAATCCTTATGGGAAGAATATTACCTACCCGGATGGATTTAACCCTGAAACCTGGATTCCGGATAGTGAGGATTTACTATTCCAGGGAAGCACAGTAGTGAAAGTAGAACAGGAAGAAACTGGAATTGAAACCGAACAGCTGGTTGTCAATCTTGGTCCTCAACATCCCTCAACCCATGGCGTCTTCCGGATGGTTGCCACACTAGAAGGTGAAACTGTCCTGGATTTAGAACCAGTCATGGGATATCTGCATCGCAATCATGAAAAAATTGGGGAACGTAATACATTCAGCATGAATATGCCCTACACTGACCGGCTGGATTATTTCTGCTCCATGAGCAATAACTTTGGGTATGCCCTGACGGTAGAAAAGCTGTTGGGTGAGAAATACCAACCACCAGAGCGGGCTCAATATATCCGGGTAATTATGGCAGAATTGACCCGGATCCTGAATCATTTCATGGCGATCGGTTTTTTCCTGAATGACCTGGGAGCGTATTTCACACCTGCTTTGTATGCCATTAAAGAGCGGGAATTAATTCTGGATATCTTTGAAGCAGTCGCCGGATCCCGAATGATGTGCAACTATTACCGATTTGGCGGTGTTGTCAGGGACTTACCAGGAGGTATTGAGGAACAAATCCGCAAGTTGGTGTATGACCGGTTGCCTCGGCAGACTGATGAAATGGATCGCTATTTGGTCGAAAATGAGATTGTTATTGGACGCAGTCAGGACGTAGGAATTCTAACACCCGAACAAGCGATTGCTTTTTCAGCAGTAGGGCCCGTACTGCGGGCATCCGGCGTTCCTTACGATATTCGGCGGGCTGATCCGTACAGCATATATGACCGATTTGATTTTGACGTCGCGGTCCGCTATCACGGTGATGTATACGATCGTTTCCTGATCAGATTTGATGAGATCCGCCAGAGCATCCGTATTTTGCAGCAGGCAATCGATGACCTGCCTGAGGGAGAAATCCTGGCAAATAAACCAGCCTATAAATTTAGGATTCCAAAAGGTGAATCTTACGGTCGTGTTGAAGGTCCGAAAGGAGAACTTGGATATTACGTTGTCTCGGATGGAACTGATAATCCCTGGCGCTATCATGTCCGGGCCCCATCGTTTATCAACCTGACCGGCTTGAGGGAAATGTGTCTGGGTGAAAAAGTGGCTGATTTGGTTGCCATCTTAGGATCGATTGATATTGTCTTGGGAGAAGTGGACCGCTAATAATACTGCAGCAAACCTGGAGAGAAAAAAGTTATGAAAGGATTTGGTATATTAAAAGGTCTTGGTGTAACTCTAAAACACCTGGTAGACACCTATGTTGAGGATATCAAAGCCGGAAGAGATCGCTATTACACTGAAGATGGCGTCCGGCAAAGAATGACCAGTGATACAAAAGGTATCTTTACCATAAACTATCCTGAAGAGAGACTCCCATTAGCTGAGGCATTCCGGTATGTTCCATTTCTGGTATATGATGAGGGGGAGGATGGAGAGCGGAGTATCCGGTGTACAGCCTGTGGAATCTGCAGTAAAGTGTGTCCCTCACAGTGTATCTGGATAGAGCGGGCTGAAGACCCGGAAACAAGTAAACCTCTTAAAACGCCAGCAGAATTTGCGATCGATATTGACCTGTGTATGAATTGTGGTTTCTGTGCGGAATATTGTCCTTTTGATGCTATCAAGATGGATCATGATTTTGAACTCGCTGTTTACGATCGGATAGATGTAAATATTCACCGAAAAGAGCGCTTGTTAAAACCGGCATCATACTACGCAAGTATTCGACCTGAGAGTTACGCACTGGAGCAAAAAGCCAAAGCGGAGGTTGCAGCCAGAAAAGCTGCCCGGCGAGGTAATCGATAATAGACAAAGTGTGTAATACTCCGCCGGGGGATAACAATGCCCCGACCTAATGTAGTGCTGGATTACCAGATTTGTGATCCAGCTTTTTGTCAGGGAGGTGTTTGTTCCGCTGCCCAGGTATGAGAAAGAAAAGTCCTCCGGCAGGGTAAACCCGGTGAACTTCCGGAGATAACCCCGGCTCTCTGCCTGGGATGTACTGATTGCTTGACAGCATGTCCCAGAAACGCGCTGCGAATAATCAATTAGAAAAAGGATGTTTTATAAGAAACATCCTTTTTTGATCTTGGGATTGGATTAAACTGGATGAAAATTCAGGGTGGCTTGATATGAACTTGATCCTAACGGGTATCAGTTAATCAACCTCTGGATCTGGCAATTCGAGTATATCCCTGGCGTTTTTAACTTGATCGTCCCGGACCAGGAGTTCAGAGATCTGGCTATCTCCTACATAAAAGGATGGAGCAACATAATGAGGGACTACAACTGCCAGGATTCCGTGATCCTCTAATATCGATTTATCACGGATGGCTTCCACGGTAGGACATATTCTGAGTGTGACCGATTTCATACCTGCTCCACGAGGTGGGGTGCCTAAGTACTTGTGTGATACTATTTTAACCCATCCCGGCAAAATAAGCTCTTGGCTGATTTAACAAGTGATGAGTAATCCTAGGTAAGTTATTGCATGGTGCGAATATCGCGTGTTTGTGTTGATCCATGACTAGTAAGTCTTACCGATATCATCGCTAAAAAATACTGATTCAAAATTAACTATTTATAACAAGATAAACTTATCAAAGTTATCATGTGTGGGAGACATAAAACCGTCTATAATATCTTCGTAAGGAGAAAATTGTCCTTAAAACTCAACCTGCGGTAAAATGGAGACCCCAGGTCACTTTACATTTTTGTAAGGTCGTTGTGATTGTTTGCCTACAAATCTTTCAATGACTATAATGAAAGTATTAAAATCAGGGAAGGAAATTATGAGGAAATTTTTCAGATCTTCAGTCCAAAATAGAGGGCAGAGTTTTGTCGAATTGGCGATCGTTCTGCCGTTGTTATTATTCCTACTGGTTGGTTTTGTTGAGGTTGGGGCGATTATTTACCATTATTTATCAATGCTTGATGTCGCTAGGGAGGCAGCCCGTTTTGCATCCGAGCATGATCCGGCCGTGCTCGAAGGTCCGGGAGTGGGGGGATATTGTGAAGATGATGAGCTTCATTTTTATCATGATTCAGCCTGTGTGATCGTCGGGGCAGGATTTAATCCGAATTTGAACCTGAATCCCGCTACGGATGATGTCACCATATCGGTATTTACGATTGATGATAATATCGTCACTGACCGTTTACCAAATGACGGTGATGGAGTTTGGTCTCTCTATGCTGAAAACTGGACTAGAAATTGTGATGGGACATTAAACTCAACCACGCCGTTTATGGAGGATAGCGAAGTGGAAACTATTATTGACTTACCCACACCAACTACAGGCGCGGGTACTCCAACACCGAGTGCGGGCTCAGGTGCGCCACAAGATAAGGGCAGAGTACTTGTTGAGGTCTATTACTGCCATGACCAGTTGTTAAATTTGCCAATCTTGAGCCAGCTGCTGGCCAACCCGGTTCCCCTGCATGCCTACGCCTTTATGCCGGCGCCAGCTGTCGCTCCTACAGCCACACCTCTCCCATAAAAATTGAAGGGTTCCTATGAGTAGAAAAAATCAAAACTTAAGTAGAAAACACATCCGCTTCTTACCTCGCATAATGGAACAGATCAGGAAAGAAAATCAGCCTGAACGCGGACAAGCGATCGTCATCACGGCGATCGCATTTTTAGCAATTCTGGCATTTACCGGCTTAGTGACTGATGCTGGAACCTTGTACCTGAACTACACCAGATTAAAAAGAGCATTGGATGCAGCCGCTGTTGCTGCAGCCAATAATATTAAAGACAGTTCTTTACCCGCAGCCCAGCGAAATGCTTATATTCGTGAATCCGCCCGGGAGATGCTGGCACTTAATAATATCGAAGATATTTATTCTCTGGAAACTTATGTCTGCGATGATGCGGGACTCCCGGCAGATTTTGCCAGTTTATGCCCGGCCCCAGGAGAAGACCAACGAAAATTAGCCTGGGTGCAGGCAACCCAGAACAGTCCAGTGTATTTCCTTCAGCTGTTTGGTGTCCAGGACGTTCCCCTGACAATCCACTCTGTAGGTGAGGCTGCCTCCATAGATCTTGTGCTTGTGATCGATACATCTGAGTCTATGGGATCGGTAACTCCCGGATATGACGCGAACTTTGATCCTGCTCCCTGTAATGCTGCCAACGACTGCCAACCGCTGCGACAGGCAAAAGACGCCGCCAAAAGCATGGTTGACAAGTTATTTGACGGGTATGACAGGATCTCAATTGTCACCTTTGATTTCAGTGCTACAATTCACGATCCAGACTTGGCGACTGCGGTGGTGTTGGAAGCTGACCACACAGCTGTGAAAAACACAATTGATGCTATTAATTTGCATGATGATGTAGATCTTGATACCGTGATAGCTACTGGAAACAATCCAACAGTCGGAATGTTAAATCCGTTGGATATAAACGGTGATGGTACTTATGTTGGTGGAGTTCCCCAAGGATTTGGCGATTCAATTGTGAATACTTGTACTGGCTGCGGGATGCGAATCGCAGGGAATATCCTCAGTTCTCAGGGCAGAGTTGACAGTGTCTGGGTCATCGTATTGCTCTCAGATGGGGCTACAAATGTCAGCGACCTTCCGAACTCAACCGACGTCAACAACCCGGTACCCGCGGGATATATTAACGGATTCTGCGGTGGCGACCCTGGTTTTCCAAATCCCAACCGGATGTGGGATAAACCCTGGTGCACTGACAGTGATCCCAGTACAAGACACTGCGGACCGTTCCATGGTGATGCTTCAGAGTGTCCACCTGGAGCTGCTTGGGTTGGGAATAATACACCGGCCTACGACGTGGAAGATTATGCCCGGGACATCACTGACCGGGTGGCTTTGCTTCTCTCTACAAATGCAAACGAACCCATCGGTGGTGAAGAAATTACAATCTATACTATCGGTCTCGGTGTGGCAGCATCTCCTCCGGATTATGACGGGGAAGTAATGCTGCGCTATATGGCAAATATTGGCGATGATAACATTCGCAATCCGGTCCCGAATATTGGCGGTGATGGAATCCCGCCGGATCCCTGTGATGGGGCGGGTCCACAGGTATCCTGCGGGCAGTATTATTATGCCCCGGATGCGACTTTCTTGACTCAGATCTTTGAAAAAATAGCTGGCAGCATCTTTACACGGATTAGCCAGTAGGGGACAAAAACGAGCTTCAAAGCGTATACAGGGGTAAGTTTTATGTTATACTGCGTATAATCTTTTGTTATTTAATACGCAGGAGAAAATGGCGGAGGGTAGAATTTCCCACTTAAAGAGAAAAGGGCGAGGACAGGCGATGGTGGAATTTGTCCTCTCCCTGCCGATCTTGCTGTTTATACTGTTCGGGATCATTGAGTTTGCCCGGATGGTTTTTGCCTGGATGGCTGTCCAGAATGCGGCTCGTTTTGGCATCCGCTATGCAGTCACAGGAGAATTTAACGAACTCTATTGTGTTGAGGCGGGGAACTACCTGGGGGCTACGCATGTTAACGCAGATATTGATGGGGGAGATCCACAGGACTGCCTGATCCCTGATAGCTATACCGGAACTGATTCCCATGACCTGGAAAGAGAGCTGATCGATCTTGCCAGGTTGTACTCCATCCAGGATGCAGCCATCGGAGGAGGAACGGGATTGTGGCTGCGTCCCAATGTCTCCGGTAATTATGAACAGTATCTTGCAAATCATAATCCAGCCTTCATCGGGCTACCCGGAGAAACAGGCTTTTATCATGTCACCATTTGCAGCAACAGGAATAGTCAATTTGCGATGGATTTTTTCAACTATTCCATTCCGCTTTGTTTGGATAATTTACCCGCGGGCGGTGGAGGACCTGAGCTGATGGATGACGCCGGTGGCCCCGGTGACCGGGTGAAGGTCCATGTGGAACACCGGCACCCATTTTTCCTACCCCTGCTGAGCAATATATGGCCATCTGTGACGTTGAATGCTGAACGGGATGGCATCGTGGAAAAATTCCGTACATCCCGGGTGATTGGCGTCTCCGGGCCGATTCTCTCAGCACCAACCTGGACCCAGACCCCAACCATTACAGATACACCAACCGTCACTTTCACACCCTCTAAGACACCAACAACAACACCTTCCCACACACCAACTATTACAGACACGCCCATACCAGTCGATTGTGACCTGATCTCGATAGATTATAGTTTTATCGGCCATATGGGTGGAGGATTATACGCTGCTCAGGTGCGGATAAAGAACGATAACCCGGTCCCCATTCACCTCTTCCAGGCTACTGTGGGCTGGGAAAAAATTCCTCCCAGTCGATCTTTACTGGCAATGCGATTTAATAACAGCCCCTTCACTATCTTTGATGATCTAACACCGCCTACCACCTGGAACCCTGCCATACCAATAGAATTAGCGATTGGCGGGTTAGGTGATTATTTCGCTACATTTATGCCCATCGCTGAACCAGTGCAAGGATTAACCACTGTAGACCTGGTTTTTGAAGATGGCTGCCATAAAGGGATCAACCATACATTTCCGACCACAACAGCCACGTTGACACCAACGATTACCGATACACCAACCATCACACCTACACCAGACTGCAGCAAATACAGCATGACCGGCTTTACTTTCTTGCCCCAAGCGCGGCAGCGGATTTGGATCACCAACAGTGATGTGGTTGATGCAATTGTCAATCAGATCCAATTAGACTGGAATTATGCCGAACAATTTGCCAGTGCAAATGGATATCCAAATATGAATGCAGATTGGTTCTCCTGGAATGGGGGCTATTTCCACCTCGGAGGTAATAACGACCTCGTGAGAGACTTTGGGTCCCCCACGAATTGGATTGGTGGATCCCTGCCCTTTAACAGCGGCAGCACCTATACCTGGGAAGTAGATTTTGATGGCGATTGGGGAGGGGGAGGATCTCTAACTGGAGTAAACACAAGTGATTTTGGTGTGATCATTGATTTTACCAATGGCTGCCAGCTGCGTCGGGATGCGATTCCGCGGGCTGTGATCTCTTGGACACCATCTCCCACACCGACAACAACCTGGACACCTACCCCACCACCACCTCCAACTGCCACGGCTCTGCCGACTGCAACACCACTGCCAACTGCAACGCCACTGCCAACCTTTACGCCTCCACCCACCTGGACTCCAACGATCACACTGACGCCATCGGACACGCCGCCCCCGACCAGTACACCGATTACACCGACCCCCAGTGATACACCCATACCGAGTGATACACCCTTACCGAGTGATACACCCATACCATCATCCACTTTTACACCGCTTCCAACCAATTCACCGACATCAACAAAGACACCCACACCAACACCTGTTCCGACCTGGACTCCTCGCTGCGGCTGGGATCATCCTAATTTCCCCTGTCAACCGTCTTGGACACCAACACCGTAAGACGAATAAGATAATTACCTAATGAAAATCTAACCAAATGCCCTCCTCTGAGGGCATTTTTTTGTTCCCGAAGGGGAATCTACCATCCTGTAAGGTGAAAATCAGGTCTTTTTCCCTTGAATTTTGGGGAATATATTCCAGCTAACAGGATTGTAATTTTAGAGGGTTGCAGATCCTCATGGTGGTGCTACACTGGAAGCGTAATACATTATTTTTCACCAAACCATTGTATACGCCAAGGAAGAAGCTCATGACGAAACAAAAACGCGCACAAGTTAGAGTTCTCGGCTTGGTTTCGTTATCATTGATCATCGCAGCTACAACCTACGGTTTCGCCGAGGCAAATACTATCCACACCGCTGGGATTCTTGGTGCGGGCTATGGGGTCAAATCCTCATACGAAGTGACCAAAATCAGTTATATCCTGGACCTTTCGGACCCCAGCAAATTCAAAGCAGTGGATTTTGTAATTGATCAGCAAGGAACTGAGATTATTGCCGGTGTCTCAGCCACTGAAAAAGGCCAGATTGCCTGGGCAACTGATTGTGTGAAATCTGATGCCCTATGGAACTGCACCTTTGCTGAAAGTCTGGATGTGTTGGCAGCGGATTGGCTGCATGTAACATCTGTTCAGTAAATTGGACAGAACCATTTGCCATACTGGCAAACCTTTTGGTAGATCAGTTTTATAAGGCGTGGATAACCTATACTCCACGCCATTTTTTTGTTTATGAAGGCCATTCTGCGTATCCCAGGGATGGAGAAAAATCTGAATCATCGAGGACAGGCGATGGCAGAATTTATGCTCGCCTTTCCCATTTTGCTATTTGTTCTATTCGGAATCATTGAATTCGGACGCCTGAAATTCGCCTGGATGGCGGTCCAAAATTCTGCCCGTTTCGATATCAGGTTCGCTGTGACCGGTGAATTCAACGAAGTGTATTGTGTCGAGGCCGACAACAATTTAGGATCTGATCATATCAAAGCAGATGTATTCGGAGGAGATCCACAGGACTGTCTCATTCCCGATGAATACACTGGAACGGACGCCAATGCAAAGGAACGGGAGTTGATTGACCTGGCTCGCCTATTTCCATCCGGGATGCGGCATTCGGCGGGGGATCCGGCTTGTGGCTTAACCCAGTGGTAGCTGGTGATTATGAATAATTTTTATCCAGTCATGATTCCACTCATATTGCTCAGACCAGCCTTAAAGGTTGTTTCCACGCTACGGTCTGCAGCAATCGTCAGAATCAGTTTGCGGTAGATTACAACAACCACGCGATCCCACTCAGCGTAGAAAACCTTAACAGCGAGTTAGTGGATGATGCAGGAGGTCCCGGAGACCGGGTCAAAGTCAATATTGAGCATCAGCATCCCATGTTCCTTCCCCTGTTGAGCAATATCTTGTCATCTGTCCCTCTCAGTGCGGAACGGGATGGGATTGTAGAAATAACCCGGACTTCCCGGGTCATTGGTGTTTCCGGTCCCATATTGTCAACCGACCTGGACGCCATCTCCTTAAACTGATAGAGAATTCAAATTTGGTTAAATGCCCTCGGAAGAGGGCATTTTTTAATGATTTGGGTGAAATAAAGGACTTAAAGCAAAGCTATCGTAATTTGAATTAATAATCAGATTATATTCTCCTTTATTTATATCCTAACAGGAGTGATAACTCTTTAAGCTGGGGAATAGAGGGATAAAACCCCTTACCGAAGGCAAAAAATCATCAGTTAACAGGGTTGATAGTTTTCGAGGGTTGACCAGTATGTCCATAATGCTACACTAATTCCATAAAGCTAGACTGGAAATGAATTTATTCAATCCAACTGACTAACTTCTGGCAGACGAGGAAATACCTCATGACAAAACAAAAACGAACCCGATATCGAGTACTTGGATTAATTTCGTTATCTTTGATCATTGCCGCGGCCAGCTATGGATTTGCTGCCGTGAATAGCAATCAGACTAGCACTGGGATTATCGGTGCTGAATACGGGGTCAAATCCTCTTATGTTGTCTCCAAGATCCGTTATACCCTGGATATCGATACCCCCACCACTTTCACGGCTGTGGATTTTGAAATAGACCAGGAAGACGCTGCGGTTATTGCCGGAGTCTCCGCCACAAAAAAGGGACCAATAATCTGGGCCGATGCATGTGAAAAATCTGTCACAAAATGGACCTGTACTTTTGATAAAAGTATTGATGTGCTGGCAGCTGATTGGCTGTTTGTTTCATCAAGAGATTAGGACAGGAATTTGATGAACGCTATAGGCAGCAAAGGTTTTTTGACAAAATCAAGGAGAAATCTTGGCCAGTCAATGGTTGAGTTTATGCTCGCTCTGCCGATTTTGTTATTTGTTATTTTTGGAATTATCGAGTTTGCCCGACTGACATTTGCCTGGATGGCTGTCCAAAATTCCGCCCGTTTTGGGATCCGTTATGCAGTGACTGGAGAGTTTAATGAAGTCTATTGCGTTCAGGCAGGCAATTATCTGGGCGCTGATCATACAGATGCAGACATATTTGGTGGGGATCCTCAGGATTGCCTGATACCGAATGATTATACAGGATTAGACGCCCATGATCTTGAAAGGCAGTTAATTGATCATGCTCGTTTGTTTTCTATTCAGGATGCTACTTCTGGCGGGGGTGCAGGACTCTGGCTGGATCCGGCTGTATACGGGGATTATGCCCAGTATCTCTCCCTGCATGACTCAGCCCAAATTGGTCAGGTAGATGAAGGTGGATTTTTCCATGTCACCATTTGCAGCAACCGAGAAAATCAGTACGCAGTAGATTATAACAATTATGCGATTCCTCTCTGTCTTGATACTATAGGATCACAATTGATGGATGACGCTGGGGGACCCGGAGATCGTGTGAAAGTGCGTGTTGATCATCAGCACCCGCTGTTCCTTCCCATATTAAGCAATATATGGCCTACTGTCAATCTCAACGCGGAGCGAGACGGCATTGTGGAACGCTTCCGCGTATCCCGTGTATTGGGTGTTTCCGGTCCTATCCTATCCGCGCCAACCTGGACAATGACCCCAACTATTACCGATACACCGACCATAACACCGTCACCTACACCGACGCTTACCTCGACTCCTACCAACACACCGATACCTGTGCAATGTGATCAGATTGAAGTAGTAAATAGTTATGCAGGACACTGGATGTCCGGATATTATATTAACTCGGTCACCATCCGCAACAATAACCCGGTGCCTATTCATTTATATAATGTCAACCAGGTGTGGGAGAAGACCGATCCCGGTCGATCGGTCTGGGCCACCATGTTTGATACCAGCGGTTGGGCTTTGCTCTATGATGATGTGCCAGATACCTTGTGGACACCCGCTGCGCCAATTACATTAGGCGCTGGAGGACAAGGTCAATATATCGCTTTGTTCTTACTGCAAAATGTCCCCTTGACTGGACTACTTTCGGCAGACCTGGAATTTGATGACGGGTGTCATAAAGGTGCTTCTGTAGATATTGCAACACCGACACTGACCCCAACGCCGTCCTGCGACCTTTATACCTTAAGCGGATTTGACTTTCATAATAGTCATCAGCAGGAGATTATGGTCACCAATGGAGACTCGTGGGGTGATACCAGGGTAACCCGCATCCGCTTCGATTGGACTTATACTCAACAATGGGGAGCAGATAATGATTGGGAACCTTTGTACTTGGACTGGATGACCTGGAATGGGGCCGATGCCTGGGGTTGGGGGGATACTGGATCACCAGGCGCGGGAGAAGACCATCTTTCGTGGACGGATACCAACTTTGATTCTGCAATTTCCTGGACCGGTCCGCTCCAGTTTAATCACGGGAATGCCTATGCTCTCCGATTTGACTTTGATGGAGCTCCGGGATCTGGATCCTTACCAAATGTCCATGCCGAAGATTTTGGATTAATCATTGATTTTGAAAATGGGTGTCAGATTAATCAGCCATCCATCCATAAAGACGTTGTGACCTGGACGCCTACTGCAACCCCATTGCCGTCAAATACCCCCACGCCGACTGCTACTGGAACTGCTACTCCTACACCGATTCCTCCAACCAGTACATCTTTGCCAACCATTACCCCCATACCGAGTGATACCCCAATTCCGAGTAATACTCCAAACTGGACTGCGACAAATACCTATACTCCAGCACCCACCAGTACACCGACGGATGGATTCACACCGCTGCCGACTAATACACTTGTACCATCCACAGCGACCCAAGCCCCGAGCCCAACTACTGCATCTAGTCCTACGCCATCAAATACTGTTCCGCCGCCAACGGCTACACCTATTCCAACCTGGACACCAGCCTGCGGTTGGGATCATCCTGAATTCCCCTGTCAACCAACCTGGACTCCCGGTCCCTAACGCGACGAGAGTGGAGAAATAAATACACAGATATAAGTGCCCTCAGAAGAGGGCACTTATTTTTTATCTGAGTGATGAATTTGTGAGGTAGGGGATGATGTTCTCATCGGTGGCCCAGGAAACAAGGATATCTGTGACGGCGGACCGGGGAATGATACTTACTACACTTGCGAAACCGAATTGTAGGATACGCCAAATCCCCAGCGTAAACAAAAACAAACTCTTGTGAGATACTCTCATGAGCCACTTATTTTCGAATAAGTGGTTGTTTTATTTAATTGCAATTGGTAATGATTTCGTGGGAGCAATCACGTTAAGAGACTTTCCTCCAGCCCATCAATTATAAAATTAAATAATAGATATAAGAGATACTTATAAGCTTTGGCTGTCATAAGGTTACAATTGTCATATGACACATCTGTTTGGAATTATTACAATTAGCACTGAAATATTTTTTAGAGTTCGGCTTCACTTAATGGCAGCCGGACTCCCTTAGTGTATTTATTGAATAGTAGTTGGTTAGTCAAAGGAGAGAGGATGAAAAAATATTTAATCATCGTATTCGCAATGCTGCTCGCTGTTGTAATCCTTTCTGGTT
This sequence comes from Chloroflexota bacterium, assembly GCA_030609055.1. Lineage (GTDB taxonomy): Bacteria > Chloroflexota > Anaerolineae > Anaerolineales > UBA11858 > B10-G9. The sequence goes on from JAUWCZ010000013.1 coordinate 19,751, forward strand.
GCGGCACTTCGGCTGAACCGGGTACGGGGGCTGATTGCCCGGACTGTCCTGAATGTCCAGAACCCGACTGTACTGAGCCTCTAGGTGGGGATGTTCCCTTTGAACAAGCCTGGGCTGGTTCCGGTCATGCGGACAGTACAGCAGAGGCTTTCCGTCACTGGGATGAGGAAGATGACGGTCTGATGTCGGCTAGCTGTGTGAAGTGCCATAGCACTGCCGGTTATGTTGATTTCCACGGTGGAGATGGAACGGAAGCAGGATCCATAGAAAATGAAGTAGTCGCCCTGGAAGTAACGGGAGTTAAATGCGCTGCCTGCCACAATCCAGAAGTAGTAAAGAAAGACAGCGTCGTCATGCCTTCTGGGATGGAACTTACCGGATTGGGAGATGAGGCTCGCTGCATGGAATGCCATCAGGGACGTGAATCCATGGTTAGCGTGAATGCCAAGATCCTTGAAACTACCGGTGTTGAAGAGCTAAAGGATGTGGATCTAGACGCAGTTACAGAAGGATTAGGATTTAGGAATGTCCATTACTATGCTGCGGCAGCTTCGAAATATGGCACCCTGGCAAAGGGCGGCTATGAATACGCTGGTAAAACCTATGATGGGAATTTTGCCCACGTAGATTCATATGATACCTGCATTGAATGCCACAGTCCGCACACCCTGGAAGTGCAAGTTGAAGGTTGTGTAGATTGTCATGGGGAAGGTGAGCCCGCAAGCTTTAGGATGGAGGGATCGGCGGTTGATTATGATGGCGACGCTGATCTTGAGGAAGGAATTGCCTCAGAAATTGCCGGTCTCCAGGAGATTCTAGTGGGTGCTTTGTCTGCTTACACAACGGATACAGTTGGTACACCAATTGTATATAATAGTCACGCATATCCCTACTTCTTCGTTGACACCGATGGAGATGGCGCGGCTGGAGAAGAAGAATCAGTTCGCGACAATGGTTATGCTACCTGGACTCCGAGGTTGCTTCAGGCCGCCTACAATTATCAGGTCTCTTTGAAAGACCCCGGCGGATTTGCACACGGTGGGAAATACATCATTCAGTTGCTGTATGACTCCATTGAAGACCTTGACGCTTCCCTCGTAGAAGGGTTAGCGCGCGATGACCACGGTCACTTTGCTGGGTCGGCAGAAGCATTCCGACACTGGGATGAAGACGGAGCAGTGGATTGGGATTGCAGCCGCTGCCACAGTGCAGGAGGCCTGCCGCTCTATCTCAGCGAATCAAAAGCTGAAATCGCTCAGCCACTCTCCAATGGTTTACAATGTGAAACCTGCCATGGCGGTGAAGAATGGCCAGCTCGGTTTGAAGTATCATCGGTAACTTTCCCCAGTGGAGCTAAAGTTGCTGTGGGTGAAGAGGATGAATCCGGTCTGTGCATGTCCTGTCACCAGGGCAGGAGTTCTACTGTGGATGTTGATGCTGATTTAGCGGAAGCAGCGGCCGAGGGCGAGGATCTTGGCTTTATCAATATTCACTACTTCGCTGCTGGCGCTTCACGATTTGGAACTGAAGTGCAAGGCGGGTATGAATTTGCCGACAAGAGCTATGTCGGTTACTTTAAGCATGCTGAGGGATTTGCGTCCTGCACTGACTGCCATGATGCCCATGAACTGGAAGTGAGGACAGCAGTTTGCTTCACCTGCCACGCAGGAGCAGATGATGTCCAAGACATCCGCATGTCCGAAGTTGATTATGACGGTGATGGAGACACAGAAGAAGGAATCGCCGGAGAAATCGAAACACTACGGGAAGCACTGTACGATGCGATCCAGGCTTACGCCGCCAACACGGTAGGAACAGGAGTCGTCTATGACTCCCATGCCTATCCATACTTCTTTACTGACAGTGATGGCGATGGTGAGGTTGGTCCGGGTGAGGCGATTTATCCAAATGCATACGACAGTTGGACACCGACTTTAGTGAAATCGGCTTATAACTATCAGTATGCTGCTAAGGATCCGGGCGGCTTTGCTCATAACGGGAAATATATCATCCAGCTCTTGATCGACAGCATCGAGACGATGGGTGGTAGTGTGAGTGGATACTCACGACCCTAAATAGAGCATCTTCAACGTGTATCAAAAGACCGGATACGATCTAGTATCCGGTCTTTTTTTGTTTTCCGATCTGAAACCGGTTGATTGGTAGATGATCGATCAGGAACACTAGTTTTTACTCTACCCGGGGTCAAAAGCTACCTGCCTGACCTTGGTGCAGAGAGGTGGGTACTGAAATCGGGATTTCCTTTGTTGAGATCTCAGGAATTAGTGTGACAAAAAAGCACACCAGGTGTTGAGCATCCGGTGTGCTTGTGAAGTTATTAGATTGGAATATATAGTGGATCAGTTGTCCGGGGCACCCGCCTTAATCCAATTCAGGAAAATCTGGATCACATCATCAGCCAATTTTCCTGCGGGAGGCATAACCGTTCCGGTTTCCTGGGTATCCAGCAATTTTTGAGCCAGGAGGCTATTTTCAGCATCTCCAGGGATGACCGCGGGACCATTATCGCCGCTGTTAATCACTGAGTTATAGGTACTGCCATCCCACCCTCCTAGAGTACCATGACAGGCATTGCAATCGGCTTCCAGGATGGGCACAATGTCAGCACTGAATGAAGGAGGACCTGATGGTGTGATGGATGATTCAGTCAGTTCCGGTTCCAGCTGGCGGATAATCTCGATCAGCTCCTGGATCTGATCATCTGTCAACAGACTGCCAAAGGCAATCATAGGTGTTGCTAAGTGCCCGTTTTTGATGCTGTCAAATATATTCTGGTCGCTGTTATTCTCTTGGAAATCATTGTCATTCAGGAGAGGAGCACTAGCAGTTCCATCCGGTCTATGGCACTGGGTGCAGATCGTATTATAAATTTCCTGACCTGTGAGATTGATGTCCTGTGGGAGTTGTACTTCTGGGGGAAGGTCGACGGGGGGATTGGTTTCCCAGAACCGCATAAATGAGATGATTAAATTTATCTGCTCTTCGTTGAGAGGACCGCCGAATTCGCTCCCGAAAGGTGACATACCAAAATTGGGTTGGCCCTGCGCGATGATATTGTACAGAGTGGTATTATCCCGTGTTTTGAGATACTCCCCGGAGCTGATAGGGGCAATGATGTCATCAGCTCGGGCGGGGTTTTGACCCCCTTCCCCAAAGGTACCGTGACAGGAGGCACAGTTTTCTGCATAGAGGGTTTTCCCGATTTCTAAGGAGGTCCCTTGAGCGGCCTCCCAGGTGTAGATAGTCAGGGCTTCCAGTTGAGCATCAGTCAGCACATCGCCCCACACAGGCATGGTCTCATGGGCACCACCGCTGGCGATGGTTTGACGGGTTTGCTCAATCGTCGCTGAATCAGGAATTCGACTGCCATGACAGGAAGTGCAGTTTTGATCAAATAAATCTTTACTTTCAGAGTTCGCTACTGGATCAGTGACGTATGCGGCTAATTGATCTAACTCCGCTGATGATAAACTTTCCCGCCAGGAGGGCATCTCGAGGTGTAAACCTCCCTGGCTGATGATCTCACGCAGTTCATCCTCTCCCTCATTATAGGCGACAGTTCTGCCGTGACAGGAGGCACAATTAATCGCAAATAGGCGCTGTCCATCCGGAGCTGCCAAAAAGTTGAGCAGTTCCGTGATTTCCCCATTGGTCAATACTTGCTTCCAGGCAGGGATCTTAACCTCGGCATGAGGTAGGAATTCATTTCCCTGATCAATTGCCTCATTCAGATCAATCGGGTTGCTGGCGACAAGATCTGAAATTTGATGGCATTCCTGGCAATTTTGTTTGAATAAATCATTTCCTCCTGGTGAGGTGATGAATCCCGCTAAAGAATCGATCTCATCCGTGGAGAGGTCTCCACTCCAGGCGGGCATACCTTCGTGGGTGCCCTGAGCGATGACGGCGTGCAGATCTATCCCTTCCGGTACAGCTATTGAGGGGCCATGACAGCTGGCGCAATTCTCAGTATATAAAGCGGCAACCGAATCACCTTTGATTTCCTCTGTTGGGGGAGGCGCTTCGAGGTAGGAGAGAACCGTCAAAGTGACGATGCCAATCACGGTGATGCTGGTTATTCCTGTCACCCAGGGGCGATTCATAAAATGCCGCTGCGGACCTTTGTCAAGGAGGGGCAACAGGAAAAGTAAGGTAATGACAATGACGGGGATGACAATTACTCCGATGACCTCCAAATTCCCAGGGAAATATTTAAGTAGTTGGAAGAGAAAGAGAAAATACCATTCCGGACGGGGAGTATAAGAACTATCAGCTGGATTTGCCCTGGATTCGAGGGGTGCTCCCATGAAATAGGCGAGAGCGATCAAAAAGAGAAAAACAAGCAGAGCGACGACCGCATCTTTGAATAAGATTATGGGATACCACGGAACGCCGTCCTGTTTGGCTTTTTTATATCTTTCCAGATATTGTTTCTTTTCGTTTTCTTTCATGGTCTACTCTCTTTGTTTGGGCATCTCGCTGATGCCAATGCTGATCACCAGGTAGAGGTGAATCCCGAGCAGAAGCAGTAATGCCGCCGGTAGAATCCAGACATGAGTACCATAAAACCGGGTTAGGGTCAGCGGGGATAATTCCGCTCCCCCGAGGACAACCCTTAGCAACCAGTTTCCGACCAGAGGGGTTACAGCGACAATCTGTGTTCCAACTGTGGTCGCCCAGTAAGCTTTCTGATCCCAGGGCAGAAGATAACCAGTGAAGCCGAATCCGATGGTGGTCAGAAAAAGGAATACGCCGGTGAACCAGGTGACTTCCCGTGGGTATTTATAAGATCCCAGGAAAATCACCCGCAGCATGTGGAGAAAACTTAATACCACCATGGCACTTGCTCCCCAATGGTGCAGACCCCGGATCATCCATCCTGCAGGGACTTGAGTAGTGATGTATTGAACGCTGTCATAGGCATGGTCTGGGGTCGGCACGTAATAGATGGTTAACAGAATACCGGTGACCCCCTGATTAATAACTGCTAATAAAGTGGCACTGCCCAGGGTATAGAGCCAGTTCACATACGGGATTTTCCGTTTGAAAACGTTGTCCCAGATCGATCGCCAGCCTACGCGTTCATCGAGCCAGTCGGTAAGTTTAACAACCATATCACACTCCCTGAATGTAGATCTGATCATCCTCAATTTTAACCTGGTACCGGTCTAGCGGACGAGGTGGAGGACCGGAGACAACCAGACCATTCCGATCAAAAACAGCATTGTGGCAAGGGCAAAAAAATTGATCCTGATCATCGATCCATCTTACCCGGCAGCTGAGATGACTGCAGATATTTGAGAAAGCGATAAACTCACGGCCACCCTCTGTGTAGATATATGCTGAGACTTCCTCATCATTAACAATCCAGCCGGTTTGGCGTTGAATTGTGGTTTTAAATAATGTCGGTTTTCCAAATTCAACTTTTTTCGAAGAACCCAGACGGATCCAGTCCTGCCCTTCAGGTTTTTGCAGCGAGGGTCCAATGAGATATGAAATCGCTGGAATGCCCAGTCCCAGGCTGATCAAACCTCCAATTGCCCAGGTGACAAGCCCTAAAAACCCTTTCCGTTCCAGTACCTTTTCATCAGGCATGATTTTCTCTCTTTTTTCCATCTTTAGTTTGCAGTTCCCCTTCCGTATCTAGAATTAATTTTTCACAGGCTGTGATTATAGCCTAATTTTCCGGGGCACCGGATTCAATCCATTCCCTTAACAGGTCCAGCTCTTGATTGCTGAACTGGCTGAAATGAGTTTCATCTCCGGTGGTTTTTTGCACTAGCAGGCTGGCTTCCGGATCACCAGGAATTATCACAATCCCATTTTCACTACCGGCTATTATTCCTGCATATGTGGAAAGGTCCAATCCCCCCTGCGCACTCTCTCCGTGACAGGCTTCGCAGCGGGTGATCAGAATGCCACTGATAAGATCTGTATAGGTTAAGTCTTCTGGTAGGTCGGATACAACCAGGGGTGTTGGTGAGGGAGGAAGAGAAGGGAGCTGGTCGAGAATAGCTTCCCTCAGTCCGGGGGCATCAAAACCGGCAAATTCCCAGCTAACGCCATGGCAAGCACTGTTGGAGCAAAATGATGTGTTGCTTGTCCCACCCGGATCTGCCATGGAGTGACAACTACCACAGCTAGGATCATTCACAAGATGGTGGAGAGAAATCCAATTGGTATTGAAGTGTGTTTCCGGTTCAGGACCAGTGCTGAGTTCAATTTCAGTGATAAAATCGGTGGCTTCTGATACAACCGGGATGGCATGGCAGATATTACATTCCAATCGAATGGCCTGTTCATTTTCATCTAGGTGCTGTCCATCATGGCACCGGAAACACCCCGGTGAATTATCATGTCCAATGTTATCCGGGTGGGATGTCCAATCAAACTTTCGCTCTGGAAAAACGCTGTTGGCATAAGAAATTTTCAGTTCTTCGATGGCCTGTGTGATATCGCCGCGGTGCTGGTTGTAATAATCAGGGTACTTCTCCTGGTAGAAATATTCCAGCAGGTCAAAAGCAGCAAAAGCGGCCTGCGTGTTGGAATACTTCTGGTGATAGGTATCCAGGGCGATCCGCCGAAATTCCGGGATATCAGTGGAGATTAGACCTCTTTCCATGAGCTCATTAATAATATCTTCCGGATAAGAAACTAGGTGAGATATCCTGTTGTGACAGGTTATGCAATCCATTTCCTTGAGGTCTTCCTCTTTGATTTGGTCAAGAGAGAGCTCGCTTTCAATATCCAAATATTCCGTGATAGAGCTATCCCTATCTATGACCCGGACATAGGGGATTTCCTGCTCTTCCTTGTCAAGCGCAAGGAATAAAACCGGATTTTCAATGTGCCAGTGGATGCCCTGGCCTAAACCGATTCGCTGGCTACCTCCTCCCGTTTTTAAAAGCAGGTATAGAGTGTAGCTGGAATTATCCAGATCGCTCCGGTAGTGGACATTTTTTCTTAAACTGTCATCTGAAAACTTCTCCGGGAAATGGCACAACTCACAGGTTTCCCGGGCAGGGCGGAGATGTTTTACTTTTATAGGATACTCGTAGGTCGTAAAGACTGTGGCGACGACATGTCTGAGATCTCCCGCTTTCCGGGTAATGCGTTCAGTGATAAAACCTTGCCCGATATGACAATCAACACAGTCTACCCGTGCATGAGGCGATACGAGATATGCGGTGTATTCGGGAGGCATGGTGTGGCAGGTCTGTCCACAGAAATCGGGCGAGTTGGTGTACTCCCAGGCATAAGCCCCACTCCACAGCATAGCCAGGCTCAGAACTCCTAAGACGAGGTACGGGGCGACTCTTAGCCATCTGGGAGTATTCACGGGAGGGAAGAAAAAGCCTTTTATCCATTGTCCTATATTTTTCATATCTGATCCTGTAAGAAAGAACTATCTGAATGAAAACCAATTGTAACATAATCCTATGACACAAGTTACACATCGTTACCTGGATCAAGTTTGAAATTTCAACAATAGATATTAGATAAAAATACCATGAAAAAATCCTTTTGTTTGACTTATCTCGACTTTGCCTGGAAGTGTTATTCAGATCTGGGAACACCACTTAATGTCAGGGGCATTTTATTTCAAAAATTGTGATTTGATATCCCAGCGGATTGAGTATCGTATTTATATACGTTGGTTATCGATCAGGATAACAGGGATATTCCCCAGATCTAAAATATACCTACCAGGTACGAATAAGAGCTTTGGCAGCAGCAGTTGCTCTCAGCATATAGCAGCATAAAGATCAAAATTGGTTGACGTTATTTACCTGGCGGGAATATTATAAAAAGCTTGTTGAATATATTTTGAGGTAAGTTCCCCATGGTGTGCAAATCAACATAGATCAACTCGACTGATAAGGTAGAAAAACACCGAAAAAGTTCTGTTTATACTAAGTAGAGCATTAGGGGATAAAAAGAGTATAAGAATATGATTTTAGGGCTGAAATCCTGGCAATAATCGACCAGAATCCCTCACTGGGGGCGATTTAAGGCTTTAGGAGCGATTTTATTTATAAAATGCAGTCTTGCTATGTCTAAAATAGGAGATCTCTACTGCATGCGAGTAGAGCAGAACCATCAGTTTTTGCCCTATATATTTCAATGGAGAATACCCGACAGGGATTTATGGTTTCCAGGTGGCTTTTAGGACCCGGATCCAGTTTTTATAACAGATTTTTTCCAGCTCCGGGGTAGAAAAACCATCCTCTTTCAGAAGTTGAATTATTTTTGGAAAACCGGTCACATCACCAACTTCGGAAGGGATAAAAGTCCCATCCAGGTCAGATCCAAAAGCAATATGATCCCCACCGATCAGGTCGGCTATATAGCGGATGTGTTTGATGATAGAGGAGATAGGAGCATCATTCTTAGGTCTCTTTTCTCCATCCAGATCGTTGACTGAGAAAATTATACCCACCACTCCATTTGTCTCTGCAACTGCTTTCAGCTGTTCGTCAGTCAAATTTCGGGCTTTAGGTATCAGTGTATTGGCAGCAGTGTGACTGGAAACCAACGGAGCAGAGGTTAGTTCGGTTGTGTCCCAGAACCCTTTTTCATTCAGGTGAGCCAGATCGATTAAGATACCCAGCTGGTTGCATGCCTTAACGAGGTATTTTCCAGCTTCAGTTAACCCGGGACCTGTGTCTGGTGAAGAGGGGTACTGAAAAGGAACACCGTGACCAAATGCGTTTGGACGGCTCCAGGTGATCCCCAGAGATCGCATCCCTTTCTCATAAAACAGGGGCAGATTATCAAGGGAAGGCAGGATCGGTTCCGCGCCTTCCAGGTGCAGAACAGCTGCCATAACTTTATTCTCGAGGCAGGACTCCAGATTTTCGATATCTGAGACCACTTTGAATTTTCCTTCCGAGTCACTTTCGATCTTATATAGCAGATCGATCATGGTTAAGACTGCCTGGTGGGCATACTCATAATCTAGGGGAGGGGGGAAAGGAATGTAATATCCTTTCTCGGTTAAAACTGTCCGTTCTTTTGCGGTGGGAACTGATGGAGGGTTTGAGGGATAGACAGCAAAAAAACCACCTCTGAAATCAGCTTTAATAGCCCGGGGATAATCCAGCTGACCTGCACCGGGTTCCAGGAACGCCCGGGAATTAAGCGGATCTTCTGTTTTTGAAATTTTATTCAGAATGTCATTGTGGCCGTCGAAGATTTTCATAGTAAACTCCATAGGATACGGTTTCCTCAAAGGAAACCGTATCCTCCTTCTCCATAATTAGAATGCCTCCGTTTCATCATCAGAGCGGTCAAATTCGATAATTTCACCGGTTGTTGTGAATACAGTTCTCTCACAAATATTAGTTACCCGATCAGCAGCCCGTTCCAGGTTGTGGGCGACCCACAGGAAAAAGGTTGCCCGGTCGATATTATTCCGGTCATTGATCATCAAGTCCAATAACTCCTGATAAACCTTATTATAGAGAATATCGATTTGATCATCTTCTTTAGGGATAGATAGTGCGGTTTTTTCATCTGATTCCACAAACGCCAAGACTGCTCTATGGAGCATGTCTGCTGTCAGATCAGCCATTTTGGGGATATGGACTAACTCTCGGAGAGGAGTTTCATCACCCAGGCGCATGGCAATCCGGGCAATCCCTTTGGCATAGTCTCCTATACGTTCTAATTCGCCGGCGATATCAAGGATCGAGGAGAGCATGCGCAGGTCAAGTGCCATTGGTTGCTGCGTAGCGACTGTGATTAATGTTTTTGACTCAATCTGATATCTTTTTGTGTTGATGGTTTTATCGTTGTCATATATTTCCTTCGCTTTATCAATATCTCGATGCTGAAGTGCATTTACTGATCCTTGGATAGCCTGTTCCACCAGGCTTCCAAGCTCAGTTATTGCCTCCAGGTGGTCGTTTATCTTCCTGTCTAATGTTTCTCTGATTTCTCGTGCCATAATAAACCTCTTTACCCTGTTTTTGGGTGTTCGAATAAAGGGAGATGGAGTAATCGTCCATCTGAATATTGTTAGCCGAATCTACCTTGTATGTAATCTTCGGTTCGTTGATCCTGCGGATTAGTAAACATAACCTCTCCTCGCGCTGTCTCGACCAGTTCGCCCTGAAGTAAAAATACCGCTAAGTCAGCTGTCCTGGCTGCTTGCTGGACTGAATGAGGGACCAGGATAATTGTATAATCTCGCTTCAGATCCTGGAGAGATGCTTCCACTTTTCCAGTTGAGATGGGATCCAACCCGGAGGTTGGTTCATCAAGTAAAATTACCTCTGGTTCCAAGGCGAGTACCCGGGCCAGACACAGGCGCTGCTGCTGACCCCCGGAAAGAGCAATTGCGGGATCATCCAGCCGATCTTTCACTTCTTCCCATAATGCAGCTTTATGCAAACTGTTTTCAACAGCATAATTTAACCGCTCAGTGTCTTTTTCACCGGCAACTTCCAGGCCGTATGTCAAATTTTGCCGGATAGAGAAGGGCAGAACAACAGGCCGGGCAAAAACCATCCCTACTTGCCGGCGAAGATTTATAACATCTAGTTTGTTGCTCAGGATATCAACGGAGTCCAAGTACACGTTGCCTTCCTGATGGATAACATCTGCCAGGTCATTTAACCGGTTGAGTACTCGAAGTAAACTGGACTTTCCTCCTCCGGCGGGACCAAAAACAACCGTAATCTGGTTGGCTGGAATCTCGAGAGAGATATTTCTTAATGATTCTGTGCCATCAGAGTATTGGAGGGAATAATTTTGAATCGAGATCTTATTCATTGCACTGCTACCACTGCCGCCTGGCTCGAGCCCGGGATCGGATTGAGGTGGCGATTATATTCATACTGAGAACAAATACCAGCAGGACTAAAGCCGTACCATACTGAATCTTAATTGGCATACCAGGAACCTGGGTTGATATTACATAAAGGTGATAAGGAAGTGCCATAGTCGCATCGAGAGGAGAATTTGGTAACCGGGGAAGGAAAAATGCGGCAACTGTAAACAGGATAGGAGCGGTTTCTCCTGCGGCCCGTTCCAAACCCAGAATAACGCCAGTTAAGATTCCTGGTAATGCCTGGGGAAGGACTATTCGCCGGATGGTTTGCCATTTTGTCGCACCAACCGAGATGCTGACCGTGCGAAAAGCTTGAGGGACTGCTCTTAATGCCTCTTCGGTTGTACTGATGATTACTGGTAGAGTCATAATCGAGAGTGTCAAGGAACCAGCCAGGATGCTGGTTCCAAAATTCAAGAAGAGAACAAATAATCCTAATCCAAATAAACCATACACAACCGATGGGATGCCCGCCAGGTTAATAATTGCTATCCGAATTAATTGAGTCGCCCGGTTGTCGGATGCATATTCCGAAAGGTATATTGCCGCGCCAATTCCAAAAGGTACCGCAAAAACACTTGTTCCCAAAGTCAGATAAAACGTACCCACAATTGCCGGCCAAATACCACCTGCCCGCATTCCTTCCCGGGGAAAACCGGTCAGGAATTCCCAATTGATGGCAGGTGTGCCTAAAATGAGTATATAGATCACCACGCCAGCAATCGGGATAACTGTGAACAACGTCATCAGTGTGAGCAGGCTGAACCCAAATTGTTGTTGCCGATGCCTCATGTGTGATGATTTCATAGCTTAAGAGAGTATCCGTTCTTGACGTTTCTTTTGACGAAAAATAACAGTTGAAGCTGTGATATTTACTGCTAAAGAAATTAGGAATAATACAATACCGATTAGGAATAATACGTGATAATGGACACTTCCATTAGCAACTTCACCCATCTCAGCAGCGATGGTCGCAGTCATCGTCCTGACCGGGGAGAATAAATTGCCGATTCCGCGGGGAAGAATGGGGGCATTCCCCGTAACCATCATAACCGTCATCGTCTCACCAATTGCCCGACCAATTCCCAACATGATGGCAGTGAGTACACCGGACCGGGCAGCAGGCACTGTTACTCGCCAAATTGTCTGCCATTCAGTTGCGCCCATTGCCAATGACGCATCTCGATAGGATCTTGGAACAGCATCGAGGGCATCTTCAGCAACAGACATCACTGTTGGTATGGCAATACCGCCCAAGAGGATTGCCCCTGTAAAAGCAGTTAACCCGGTGGGAAGGTCCAATAACTTCCGTAAAAAGGGGGATAAAACCAGCATACCTAAGAACCCTAACACCACGGAAGGTAGTCCTCCAAGAATTTCAACCAGGGGCTTGAGTAATTCCCGGACCCAGTGGGGTGCAATTTCCGATAAGTACACGGCAGAGCCTATGCCAAATGGAACAGCTATCAGAGTTGCTCCCAGCGTGATGATTATTGAGCCGCCAATCAGGGGAAGGATCCCAAAATAATCTTCAATCGGATACCAACGGGATGAAACCAGGCTGGTTAGATTTACTTTTTGGACTGCCGGCAAACCTTCCAGGAGTAAAAAGATGAATATCATCCCCACAAATACAATCGCTGAGTATCCTGCTATCTTAATAAATAAAGTGATCAGAAATTCTCGCTTAGAGTGACTGCTATTGATGAAATTTTGAAAAATACTCATGGTATTATTCCGCGATAGCTACAAAACCAAGCTCGGTGACAATATTCTGAGCTTCAGGGGTGAGTAACCAATCCAGATAGTCCTTAATGATTCCCGTCGGTGTCCCGTTTGAATACATATACAAATCCCTGGCAACCGGATAGGCACCATTATTGACGGTTTCCGATGATGGTAATACAAATTCCCCTCCATCTGATATTGCCACTCCGATGACTTTCATCTCTTCTGTGACATAACCCAGGCCATCATATCCAATTGCATTGGGATTTTGTCTGATTTCAGCACCTATGCCTTCCGAGGAAGGTAGAAGAAGTGTGTCCGGGGAAAACAAGGTTTTATTTTCTTTGTCGCCCAGGCGGACTACCTGTTCTAAAAAATATACATGGGTACCGGAGTTTGTCTCCCTGGAGAGACGAACAATGGGACGATCTTCTCCCCCAATCTCCTGCCAGTTATTTATTTTTCCGCTGTAGATATCAGATAGCTGCTTTAAGGTCAAGTTATTAACAGGATTTTCTGGGTTTACGATGACAGCGATGGCATCCCTGGCAATAATAAACTCAACCGGGTTTGATCCGTTGTTAATTGCGCTTTCTTTTTCCTCTTCTTTCATCCTCCGGGAGGCATTTGCGATATCCACAGTGCCATTTATTAACGCGGCAATTCCAGTTCCAGAACCTCCTCCAGTGACCGAGATCCTCACAGCGGGATTTATTCTTTGGTATTCTTCTGCCCAGGCGAGGGCTAAGTTTACAATGGTGTCCGAGCCCTTATTTTCAATTAACGAAACCGTATCGGATGAGGAATTTGATGAGATGGCTGGAAGAGAACAACTAGGTAAGAATATGATCAAAACTGACAAAACCAGGAGAATTTTATTGGAAATACTCATTGGTCCGATTATATGCCGAAACACCGTCATCAACAAGTGACTGATCCCCGGGGAAGGAAATCAGAAAGGTTTTATTTTCTCCGTCAGGTTTCAGATTGGGAAACTTGAAAGAAAATATGTTACAGGTACCATAATTGTCTTATTTACCAATCCTAAGATCGGCACTTTAGTTTATAATTTTCGTTATGATTGACCAGTCCAATACTTTTACTATCAAAGATCTGAATTTTTACTATGGTCCCTCCCGCGCCTTGAGTCAGATCACCATGGATATTATTCCCCGGAGGGTAACGGCGCTTATTGGTCCTTCAGGATGTGGAAAATCAACCTTTCTGCGTTGCCTAAACCGGATGAATGACACCATTCCAGAAACCAGGCTTGAGGGTCAGGTTATCCTGGAAGGGGAAGACATCTATGCCCAGGATATGGATCTGGCTTCACTGCGACAAAAAGTAGGCATGGTATTTCAAAAACCAAACCCTTTTCCAAAATCAGTCTTTGATAACGTGGCTTATGGACCAAGGGTACTAAACCTGTCCAAAAATAGGGCGGATCTAACGGATATTGTGGAAAAAAGCCTCCGCCGGGCAGCTCTGTGGGACATAGTTAAGGATCACTTATCTGAAGATGCCTTAAGTTTATCGTTAGGACAACAGCAAAGACTCTGTATTGCCCGAGTACTGGCTGTGAACCCAGAAGTGATCTTAATGGATGAACCTTGTTCAGCCCTGGATCCAATCGATACCAGGAAAGTAGAAGAATTAATCCGTGAGTTACGCGAACGATACACTATCGTTATTGTTACCCATAATATGCAGCAGGCAGCCCGGGTGTCAGACTATACTGGTTTGTTCTGGTTGGGCGAATTGATTGAATTTAACCCCACTGAAAAATTGTTTACTAATCCTGATCATGAGCTTACGGAAGCATATATTACAGGTCGGATGGGCTAAAGATCCTTTTAACTTTCTGGAACCTTTTGAGAAATCTATACGGGAGATAAAATACAACCCCTGGGAGCCAAGGAATTCCCAGGGGTTTGATATTTAACGTGATGAGCAATTGGAGTTAAGGAAGGGGGGCAAAACTATTAACGACAGCTTCGAATACTGGCAGGTTCTGTTCAAATAGGTTTTCCGGTGTTGTGAATACCAGGTTCCAGGCCATCTGATCGCCCAGTATAACATAGATCACCTGCTTCCCGGGACCGAGCTCTTCATCCTCTACATCCAAGATAACCCGTTCCATCGGGAAAGGCGCATCGTTTATGGACTCTCTGGTTATTAGCTGGAAATCTACCTCACTGTCTGAGAGTCCATGGTTAAGAAGATTTTCTGTGCTTGTATCAGGTCCACGTTCTACATTGATCAGGATAATTGCCGATTGGCTGGTTTCTTCAACTGCGAGAATAAAATCAAAGGGAGGGAGATCACCCAAATCAGGTATCTCTTGTGTTGCACCCGGTGTGGCTCCAAATTCTTCTCCTAGATCCTCT
>JAUWCZ010000064.1 GCA_030609055.1 Chloroflexota bacterium
TTTCGGGATCAGATCACTGTCTGGATTGTCAGCCATCAGAGTATCCAATAACACCGCGTCAGTCTTGCGATCTGAACTCAAAAGCAGGTAACTCTGGTCATCATAATAAGTAGTGAAGTTGGCAGCACCGGCGGTTTCCACGACCCGGTTAGCTACCCAGGTTCGGATCTCTTCTAATTCTGCGAGGGATTCCGAATCATCTACCAGCACCTGCCAAATCCAGCCGATGCCGGCGATCGAGATCCTATCAAACCCCGAATCATGGAACAAATTCCGGGCTTTGGTGGGATCAGGATCTCCCATCAAATCGCGAACGTAGAGCGCATAGGCGCTGAGTGTATTGCGGGTATATTCACTGTACCAATAGGGGTAATATTGTTCAATTACACGCAGGTAATCCAGCGTCCGAACCCACATATCCTCCGGGACTTCGAAACCTTTTTGTCTCGCGTGTGCCATAGCATGCGTTACATGGATGGTATTAAAGGGGATCGAATCCTGTCCTCTGCGCCAATATGGGAAACCGCCGTCGTAGTTTTGAATGATCTGGAGCAACTCCAGATCCCTGTCAACGGCATTCTCCATCTCTTCTGGTGAGGGCAAACCCTCAGCATCAAAGGCAGTCAGTACATCCCGCAGGGCAGCAATGCCCAGGATCCGGGATGCCATTTGCTCCGAACACTCATAGGGATACGCATACAGGTACAAAACAGCATCAGTCAGCGCTTGCAGCGCAGTAGATGAAGTATTGATCTGTAATCCACCGAACTGCGGGAAGACATCTTCTGGCTTCGCCACAGGCTGGACAATAGCTCCCTGATCAACCACACCATAGGTTGCAAACGCTTCCGTTGTTGCCGGGGTGTATACCGGAAGTTCTCCAACTGCGGCATCGGCATAATCCCCGGAGACTGCTGTGACCCGGAACTTTGCTGTCCCAGCCATCTCAGTAGACATCGGGAAACGAACCTCAATCCGATCCCGGGCGGGAACTGATACGCGCATGCCCAGGTTGCCGTCAAGCTCCAGGTTGCTGATCTGAATGATGATCTCTGTTTCCAGGTCGTCATCAGTTTGATTTTGCAGAACCACGGGCATTTCAAATTGATCGCCGAAGTTCAGGAATCTTGGCGCTGAAGGACGAACCATTAGCGGTAGACGAGCGGTAATATTTGCCTCACCGGACCCGAACTGTTTCCCACCGTCATCAACCGCTACCACCATCACCCTGTAGCGCGTTAGGTTATCAGGCAATTCAATTTTTACAGCAGCCCGCCCGTTGCTGTCCGTATGTACTTCTGGAGCAAAGGTTGCCAGCGGATCAAAATCAATCCTGATTGAGATGGTTTGTTCTGGCTCCCCTCCCCCTCCCCTACCTTTGGCTTCTCCCGCGAAATCAGCGTCCGCAGGTGCTTCCATCATTAAGGCTTCTTCCTTCTCCACCATGCCTTCCAGGACCATAGTTGACTGGGGCATATTTCTGGCATCATCAACTGCCTGCTCCAGAAGTGCAGCAGGATTTGTTAGCACAATACTGGAGCGGGTGTAATAACTGCTGTAATCCGGGGGGCGGGTGGCATAAAAAACTGAAATTGGATCTGACAATTGGTAGTTGGTGAGTCCTAAAATCGCCTCATCAACAACCACAACAGCCAGTTCTACATCCGCAAGAGGTTCTCCTGAAGCATCTCGAACTACCACATCCAACCAGGTCTTTCCTCCCGGTTCTAATTCAGTATCCCGGGGATCAACCTGTAGATCCAGAGTTCTCGCCAGGGGTGGAATCGACAGGGTTAAATACCCGGATGCAAAGGCAGGTCGAGGAGGAGCACCTTCAATAGCCTCTCCTTGATCATCTGTCCTGGGTACTGAGCCAACCACATCCACCTGGACATTAAGGTTTGGAATATATTCTTCTTTGATAGGAATCCTTAAAGTATGGCTGCTGCCGTCCATAGTGAAGTTTTCTGTGGAGATGATTCCATTACGGCTGATGGTCAGCAGTCCTTCTCCATTACTGAAGGGAGCCTGCACCAGGATCTCCGCCATATCTCCCGGCTGGTAAATCTCCTGATCTGGCACCAGTGTTATTTGTTCCTGTTCCACATCACGGGATGGTGGTCTTTGTCCTCCACTCACCCAGCGTGTCAACCGGCTCTGATTCTGCCTGCCTTCAGCGTCAGTAACAAGGGCTGTGATCTGGTACCGTCCACCGATAGGTGTTTCAAACTCGCAGCGGACAGGATCTGATTTTGATCCCACGGTACATTCCTGAACACCTACCTCAACCTGCTGCCAACGCCCATCTTGATATTTCCACTCCAGGCGAGCTGCCTGGACAAGAACAGACCGATCTTCAACAGGAACCCCATCCAGATCAGTTACGATCAGATCCACCTCAAGAGGTTTGCCCTGCTGGACAAAATATCGCTCTGTTCGCAGACCAACATACAAATCTGCTGGGTGTACCATCAGGCTGGTAGAACCCGCCCAGGCCTGACGGTTGACATCAAAGACCGTTGCCTCAGCAATCACACTGTACGGTCTGGGGGTATCCATGGATTCAAAATCCAGCCGCAGATAATGGTTTCCGGTGGCATCGGTAGTACCTTCGAATGTGTCACCAGAGGATTCACCACCATCATAGCTGTAATCATAAAACCACCATGGAGTCCAGTATCCAAAGGTAAAACCGGACCAATTGGGTGGCTGATAGTTGGTCGGAGATGATCTTACATACCAGTTGGTCTCCGCATTCGGAAGCGGTCCTCCGGCATAGTATTTCGCTTCTACGGCCACGATCGCATGGTCTCCCACATAGTAAGGACCGGTAGTTTCGTTGCGAGCAGTCACTTCAAACTCCGGACGACGAAACTCCTGAACCTGGAAACCGTGGTAATAATACGAACCCGAGATGCCGGCCAAGCTGCCAACGGGATAGAGTATCAGCTGTGCGTATCCAAGATTTGCGTTTTCAGGAAGGGAAAATTGAAAATCAAATCCTCCCAATTTATTTACTTCAATTTGACCGGATGCAAATTCATTACCCTGGGGACCGATAACTTGATAAGAGACTTGGTTTACCTGGTCACCAACAAGCCCAACATCGCCGGATTCATCAGTTCCTATCCGCCTCATCCAGCCTTTGATGTGTACTTCTTCCCCAGGTTTATACATCTGGCGGTCATCCCAAACATACCAGCGCAGTTCATCTAGTAATGAACGCCGGTTCCAGCTGACATCACTCCAAAAATAACTGGAAGGAGGTAGGAATGCCAGGTCATCACCTTTTTCAGCAGTCAGGAAGGAGATCCCGCTGAGAGGAATATCAAACCTTCCGACACCATTCTGATTTGTTTTAACAATTGAATTCCCTGAATCTGGTTTAATCGCGACACCTGAAAGCGGGGCGCCGGTCTTGAGATCTGTTGCCCAAACTACCATTTCGGAGTGATCTACAAAGGCATCCAGTCCAATTTGGGAAACCTGCACCCAAACCTGAACAGTTTCCCAATAGCGATCCTCCTGGAATAAACCCTTGGGAGGTTTGGCAATCACCACAAACTGTCCGCTATCTCCAGTCATATGTTCAGCGATGGGGATATATACTTCTGTGAGCGTATCCGAAGGGGCTTCAATTGGCAACGATCCATCCCACACCTTTCTTCCGGGAGGACTCAGGAAGAGATCTGTTCGCTGATAATCCCTCAGGTATTGGATAAAATCCGCCCAATCTCCAGGTTCAACGGAGTAGATCTCAACATTCAGCTTGTTGTAGTTGATCGTAAATAGGGATAAAGCCGGATTTTCATCTTCCGGATCCATGGTAACAAAGATTTCCTCCGGGCCAAAAAGAACCGGTTCAGCCGGTCCGATCTTAAATTTCAACCGGGTGTCTTTGCCAAGTTTTTGTCCAAATTGATCCTGGATATCGCCATCAACGGTAACCCAGTAAGTGGTTCTACCTCGTGTGTTGCCTTGAATGTTGATTGTATTTCCATAGATGTTTACTGAAGCGTGAGGTAATTCTGGCTCAATCCTCAGCATGGTCTCATCATATAAATCGGCGTCAAGGGGATTATTAAAACGGATAAAAAGTGGCGTGAGAGGTCTGCAAACATCATCGCCCCAGGAACAACCATGGTCCACAATTTGTAAGGGCGCGTAAGTATGAAAACTATAAGATTGGTCCTGCTCTGTCACAAGTGGACCTTCTTCAGATGGTGTGCCCTTTTTGACTGTGACTGTGATCCCTGTATCCGCCGGGAGGGGATATAGAGCGCGGAAAGCCAACCAGCGCCCATCACCTGCATATTCAATCTTGCGGCTCAGGTAGGTATCTTCCTTGATTTCATCCTCTGTTGCCATTTTTACCTGGACAACCGAATTTCCGGCAGTCACCTGAATGTTCTCCAACACAGCTGAAGGGTTTATTCTCTGATCAAAAGCAATGAAGAACAATGGCTCCAGGGGTTGAGGACTGCTAGAAGGATAATAATCCTCGAATGTGGGAGGAGGAGTGGAAAAACGGAACTGCACAGTCTCCCGCAATGTTTTTCCTATAGCCGATTCAATACCTGCGGGTATGGTCACCAGATACTCAGTGGCCATCGGTAAGCGATCGAATAACTCCGAGTCAGCGTTAAAATTCAACGTTTTGGTACCTAGCCAGCGCCATGTCCCAGGGATTAAGGGTGTTACTTGAACAGGAACATCTTCTTCAGCTAGCCCTTCGAGAGTATTAAGGGCTACCATGGGTTGGTTAAAGGTGACACTGATAAAGGGAGCAATCGCTACATCCCCTTCGGGAGCAAAACGTAAGACTTCCAGTTCCTCACCATAGACCGGCTGCGGTCCTTTCAAATCTGTGGAGGTGGGGAATGTCTCAGGGATTGTCTCTCCAGTTAGCGGGGGGGGAAGGACTTCTTCCGGCAATCTGAAATCCACTTCCAGCCCTTGATCTTCGACCCAGGGAGTCAGTCGGGCTAGAATTGCTTCAATATCATCCTGAGTCAGCGGTAACCCGATAACAGGGACCAATCTTTCAATTACGGATGGAACGGATTGACCATCACTCAACCGAATGTTTAACCCCGGTTTTATTCCATCTCCATCAGTTATCGGACCTTCTTGTTCAGGAGCAATGGGACCATTCTGATCGATTGGAATTGGCTGTGGTGTGGTAGGTCCCTCGCCTAATTGACCCGGTAACTTGCAGGCCAGCACATTCCCTGTCAACATTACCGTTACCATCAAGATCATTCCAAAACGTTTGCTTAATTCAATCCTCTTCGTCATCGTTTTCTCCTTCTGAACCAAGGAATAAGTGATTTGACTGGTCATCCTATTATCTTCCCGGACCAAGCAGGGGGGACAACCAAAACAAATCGGAATTCATTCATCAAGTAAGATTAAGACGAAAAAGCCTCCCTGAAAGTTCCCGGTTCTGGAAACCCACCGAGAGTAAACTCCGGATGATTGCTCCAAAGTCAGATAATAGGTCTGAACATTATGGCGTACTCTGGCAATTTGAACAGTTACTTCAGCTTCTTGGACAATAAGAGGTTTGTGTATACCCGGAACCTGTTCAATTGTTGGTGATCCCTTACAGACGTTGAGAAAGCTTATACAACAGATAAGCAGGATCGAAATGGATTTCTTATCTAACATGGGATCCTCCAAAAAAGAAAGATGTTTTGGGCTAACTGTTAATTTTGCTATCTCTCTCCTGACTTTACTAACAGGAGATCTTCTATGGATTCTGACTAATCTCAGAAAAATGCTCCTGGAGCAATCCTTCAGCTTCATTCCAATCCGCATAAGATATCACTGTGAGTAATGGATGGGGATTACCGAGGATCATTTTTGAAACAACCACCCCCTGACGATACATACACAAGACAGGTTTGTTTAGATCAAGAGCATACCCAATCTCATAGCCAACCCCATGGGAAGGTGTGCTGAGTTCCGCGACCAGCAAATCACTTTCTTCTATCCAGGTGATATCCCGGTGATAAATATCAGCTGGATCTTCCCGGGCATCCAGTTCCACAATCCCGGATTCGGCAATATGGGCATTGGGGACATCAAACCCCATAGACAGCAGCACGCCTACCAGATGTTTATAAGTATCTTCATCCGCACGTCCCCCGCTGATTGAACAGGCAAAATAAACCTTCATCCCTTCTTCCTTCCCTCACTACAGGATACCTATTTTATAGGACATGCTTGTAAAGCGCTCCGGGGATCAAAATCAGGTATAAATTCCAGATATGATATACTCGATTCTGTCCCTGACCTACTCTTATATTGATTTGTATTGTACCCTCGGATATTTATGGAAGGCTTAGAAATTCTCGATATTCATAAGAGTTTTGGAGAGATCCAAGTTCTCCATGGTATTTCCTTTCATCAGGAAAAAGGTGAAGTTTTAGCGCTGCTTGGCCCCAGTGGGAGTGGGAAAACAACTTTATTAGAGATTATTGCCGGACTCGTTGATCCTGATCAAGGCGATTGTACCTGGGATGGAATCTCCCTACTGGGCATCCTTCCCCACGAAAGAGGGTTTGGTTTAATGTTCCAGGAATATGCCCTTTTCCCGCACAAAAACGTGTTTGAAAATGTCGCCTTTGGTTTAAAAATGGCGGGTGAAAACCAGGATTGGATCAACAAACGCGTTAGAGATGTTCTGAAATTGGTTGGATTACCAGGATTTGAGACCCGGGATATCAGCACGCTCTCTGGCGGTGAGCAGCAGAGAGTAGCATTAGGGAGATCTCTGGCACCTGAACCTCGGATGGTGATGCTGGATGAACCCCTGGGTGCGCTGGACCGGACAATCAGAGACAGATTAATCGGAGAACTCCGGGATATATTAAGAAAGGCAGCGCAGACTGCTCTCTATGTTACTCATGACCAAGAAGAAGCCTTTACAATTGCTGACAAGGTAGTGATACTCGGTAATGGACAAATTGCTCAAATTGGTACTCCCCAGGAGATCTACTTGCATCCGATCTCCCCCTATGTAGCTAAGTTTCTGGGAATGACTAACTTACTAGAGGGAGTTGCCCTACCCGCAGAAGAAGGTGCAACTCTCACAACAGATCTTGGATCATGGATTGTAAACCAGGACTTCGAGGGGAAAGGACAGGTCCTTCTCCGTCCGGACAGAGTGGTCCTGGGAGAAATTAAACAACCAGGTTTCTCTGTCATCTCCGGCAGGCTCCAAAACAAAACATTTAGTGGTCAAATCTATCAGATCCAGGTGGATATAGGGAAATACCAATTCAGATTTGACATCTCTGACTTTGATAAGGATCTGCCCCAACTCGGAGATGCAATCCAGCTCTCCTTTCTCCCGGAGGAAGCGCTGCATTTCTTCTCCCAAAAATAACAAAATCACCCCCTGCAAAATAATTTTCCTTATCTCTTGGATGAAGTGGGGTGATCGTTTGTGGTTCTTCTATTAATAAACCAAAAATCCGCTCCAGGTACCAGTTAGGCTAAATCTTAGCCAGTCAACTGCTATTATTTGAAGCAGGGCAGATGAAATACCTGCTATCCACCACCAACGCAATTCCCACCAGGAAGTAAATGAATTCTCTTTCTTAGTCAGGATGATCCAGATCATGGTATACATGAGCGATACCAAGAATAACAAACCTGCTGTGCTGAGCAGTATTAATGGATAAAGAATAATCGGGTTTTGACTAAGAATCAATAATCCCAGAAGGTTACTCCCACCAAATAGCATACCCCAGTCCATTAGTCCACAGAGCGCTGGACGAAGGGATACCTCACGCCAGACCGATTGCCCTAGTAATGGATATAGCACACCACTGAGGACAATTCCTATACCTAATCCGGAAAACAACCTTAAGGAATTAATGGGTTTATATATGGACCAATTCTCTAAACCAGGGTAAAGATTGAGAACTGAGTTCACACCATCAATTAGATAAATCAGGAACAATAGACCATATAGGATCCAAATTGGGCGAGTTGGAAAGCCCACTTGTTTCTTCGCCCTGAAAAAATGCACTCCCATTCCTAATAAAAAACCCAGATACTGACCTGTGCAGCGGGCACAGAGAGAGAATGGACGATCACCAAAGTAAAACGAGTGGGAAGCGATCCTGTGGCAAACAGCATAACCAACTGCATCCGATTTTCCCAACAAACCCGGGGGGGTGTTGATCAGCCAGAGCACTAGCAGGATCAGGAAGGAACCAAATAACAGGATCTTCCTGGTCTGATCAGTTTTCAAAGAAACCGGAAAGGAATAATTTTCTTCAGTCATCTACTTGTGTCCTCAAGATTTAAGTTTCTTCGAAAATATCTCTCCGAGAGGTTCCATAAAAGCCCCTGCTGTCAGATCCAGGTTTAATGGGGTAAGAGAAGCGAAACCTGCTTTTAATGCGCCAAAATCCGTACCCTGATCTGGAATTCCTGTCGGGGGATCTCCGCCAAGCCAGTAGTAAGGCACTCCCCTCGGATCTGATCGGGTAATTAACTCGTCCTGGTAAACTCGTAATCCCTGCCGAGTGACCTGAAGACCCTTCACCTCTTCCAGGGGGAGGTAAGGTACGTTTAAGTTAAGAACAACCTCACCAGGTACTTTTATATTCAACATAATTTCAGCAACCTGGCGTGCGAGTTCTGCTGCCGGTTTGTAATCCAAAACTCCCAGGTGATTGAACGGGCTGTCCAGCGAAACCGCTAATCCGGGGATCCCCCAAATGACCGCCTCCATAGCTGCGGTTACAGTTCCAGAATAGGTTACATCATGACCAATATTGGCATGGGGATTGATCCCGGACACAACCAGATCAAGCTCAGGTAATATCCCCAGTACCGCCAGCGCTACACAATCTGATGGTGCTCCATCACTTGCAAAGGCAGTAGTGCCATCATCCAATTGCACCTCTCGAATCCGCAGCGGCCGGTGAAGTGTTTTGACATGTCCAGAAGCAGACCAGTTGCGGTCGGGTGCCAGGACGTTAACCTCTCCCAGTGGTCGTAATGCCTCTACCAGGGAAAACAACCCCGGCGCTAAAACTCCATCATCATTTGTAACCAGAATGTGTGCCATATGATTTACTCGATGTCTCTAATGAAAATAATTATCCAATTTTTCTACCAGGGTATTATTATAAACGAACAATCTTCTGAGTGACTGGTAATCCCTTGGTTGAGTTCATTACTCCCATTAAACTGCTTCCAGGAAATATCTTAGCTATATCAATTTTTTCTGCTTAAAACAGCCCTGGAGTGGATTACAATTCAAACATTATATAGATGTCCCACGTATGAATGATAAGTTCATCAAATTGAGGAGAGAGGTAACAGTTTACCTAGAATTCTCCCCGGAAAACTATGCATAAATCACCGGTAGATATATCTATCCTGCGAAAGTTAAAAGGATACCTAAGAACATACCCTCCCCAATTCTGGCTGCTGTTCTGGGGAATGCTGGTCAGTACAACCGGGATGAGCATGATATGGCCCTTCCTGGTTCTATACATCAGTGAAGAACTAACCCTCCCGTTATCAACAATCACAAGTTTGATATCTATTAATGCTGTGATGAGCCTCAGCTCATCCCTGATCGCAGGAACTATTACAGATAAGATGGGACGGAAATGGGCCATGGTCGTCAGCCTGGTAGTGAATGGGATTACTTTCCTTCTAATGATTCCTGCCAATACGTATGGGCAATATGCGGTTTTAATGGCTCTTCGGGGAGCTTTTCGACCGTTGTATCGTGTAGGATCTGATGCTATGATTGCAGACCTCGTTTCAGCTGATCAACGGGCAGATGCCTATGCTTTGACCCGATTAAGCAAAAACGTTGGGGTTGCTATGGGACCTGCATTAGGGGGTGTGATTGTATCAACATCCTATGGAATCACTTTTTCAATCGCCGCTGGAGCTACAATCTTTTTCAGTATTTTGATTGCTCTATTTGCCTACGAAACTTTGCCTGATGCTGCCCGCGAAGTGCAGGAGAAGCTTACCGCTAACCTCAAAGCTTATGGGGAAATATTTAAGGATCGTGTTTTTTCAAGTTTTGTGGCAGGATTTACTCTGCGGCAGATTTCCGGAAGCATTCTCTGGGTTCTTCTTGGGGCCTACGCAAAGGAAAATTACGGGGTAGCAGAAAACCTGTACGGTTTGATTCCAACCACAAACGCCCTGATGGTAGTTTTGCTCCAGCTTTTCGTCACCAGGAAAACTTCCCGATACTCTCCCCTTATCGTCATGTCTTTGGGAACCTTTCTATATGGTGTAGGTGTTGGCAGCATCGCCCTGGGAACAGGATTTTGGGGATTTTTGACCAGCATGGTGATTGTTACCCTGGGTGAATTAATGGTGATACCAACGGCCAGCACCTATACAGCTAACCGGGCACCCGAAAATATGCGCGGAAGATACATGAGTATGCTTGCCCTTACCTGGGGAGCAGGATCCATGATCGGTCCACTTATGGGAGGCTTCCTGAATGATAATATCAGTCCGGCGTCTATCTGGTATGGCGGCGGGGCAGCGGGAATAATCGGAAGTTTGATATTCCTGGTTTTGGTAATCAAAACTGGGAGTGAGAAACAATCTTCTACCACATCGCGTTAAACAAAAACCGGGATGAACCTATCAGTTCATCCCGATGCAATAGTTATGTTAAATACACCTACTCACTCCTGCAGTAAGGCAGATTCCATTAATTTTTGAATACGGGGGATCATCGATGCTGGATCCGGGTGAATTCCCTCAATTAACAAGGCACTTTCAAAAATCTGTTCAATGATAGTCTGGATTAACTCACTCCCATTCGGAAATTCATTCATCCGCTTTATTATGGGATGACCGGGGTTGATTTCAAGGATTTTTTTAGGGATCTGATATTCCTTATCCATCATCCGGTATACCCGTTGCATTTCCTGACCTAACGAACCCTTCGCGTCGACCAGCCGAGCAACTGAATTGGTTAACCGATCTGTAACCCGAACCTCCGTGATTTTATCACCGAGTACCTCCCGAAAAATGCTGATCAGTTCATTAATATCTTTCTCAGAAAGAGGATCGACCTGGTCTTTCTCTACTTCTTCTTCCTTTCCATCTGGTAAATCCGGCAGCTCCAGGTCTGAATCGGCAACATTCTGAAGGGAAAATTCTTTATACTCCCGTAATCCTAACAGCATGAAAGAATCCACCGGATCGGTCAGGGTAAGTACTTCGTAACAATGAGTCTGGAAGTAATCGAGGTGGGGGCTGCGGGAAACTGAGCTTTCATCATTTCCCAGGATGTAGTAAATCTTATCCTGCCCTGGTTTCATATGTTCAAGGTAATCATCCAGGGATGA
Source organism: Chloroflexota bacterium (assembly GCA_030609055.1). Lineage (GTDB taxonomy): Bacteria > Chloroflexota > Anaerolineae > Anaerolineales > UBA11858 > B10-G9. The sequence continues at coordinate 11,361 of JAUWCZ010000064.1, forward strand.
CCATCGGTCCGGGTTGGTTGTGGTTCTGAAGCGCAGCAGTGAGGATAACTCCTCCCGATTGGATTCGTTTGAAGCCACCCCTTCTTTAATAAAATGACCAAATTTGCTCCAAAAATCGAGATAGGCTTCCTGATCCTTGGAAGCCATTCCATTTAATTTTTGGACAACTTGGTTGGTCAGGATCTTATTGATCCTATTAACGATAGCAGTCGCTTGGACACTCTCCCGGGATACATTTAATGGCAAATCTTCCGCATCAACTACGCCCTGAATAAATCGGAAATAGGGGGGAAGGAGATCTTTGGAGTACTCTTCGATCAGAATCTTTCGGGCGTAAAGCTTTAATCCATCCTCGCCCCTTAACGTGAACAATCCCCGATCAGGCTTTGATGGTAAATACATCAAGGCATAAATCTTAAGCGGCGCATCAGCTACAAAATGAATAGTTTCAAGAGGCTGTTCCAATTCGAGGGTCAACTGCCGGTAGAACTCATAGTATTGATCTTCTTTTATTGATCTAGGAGTTTCGCGCCAGATAGCAGTCTGCCGGTTGGTTTGATTTTCATCCCCACCAATATAAATCGGATACGGCACGTAATCGGAATGTATTTTGATAATTTCCCGAATGTGGATTTCCTCAGCAAATTCAAGGGCATCTTCTTTTAGTTTGATCTCGATTGTTGTGCCCCGATCCAGTTTGTCAGCGGATCCCATCTCAAAGGTATCTGCTCCAGTAGCAAACCAATTAGCGGCTTGCTCACCCGGTATGTAACTTCTCGAGGTGACTTTTACCCACTCTGCCGCCATGAAAACCGAGTAAAATCCAATCCCAAATCTACCGATGATATCTACCAGATCCGGATCCTCGTCTCGGGCAGCTTCTAAAAACGCCTTGGCTCCTGATTGGGCAATGGTACCTAGATTGGTTTTCATTTCCTCGCCAGTCATTCCGATGCCCGTGTCAGAAATCTTAAGAAGTTTGTTTTCCTTATCAACCTCAATCCTGATTTCCAATTCCTGGGAGGGATCAAGAATTTCACGATCAGTCTGCTGTATGAAGCGCATCTGGGTCAAGGCATCGGATGCATTAGACACCAATTCCCTGATGAATATTTCCCTTTTGGTATAGAGGGAGTGAACAAGGATATTTAGGAGTTGTTTAATCTCTGTTTGAAATGCGATTGGACCGCTGGTATTTTCCAGTTTTGGTCCTTGATTCTCACTCATAACTGCCTCCCAATACAGTATGTTATTCTCTCACTGTACCGTATGAATATTAACTTGATGTAAGAATAACCAGAATCGAAAAACCCGGAGGAAAACTCGACTCCGGATTTCGAATTTCTACAGCATCAGGACACAAATACTATTCGTTTTGCATTCCTCGAATCAAAGCATCGGTCATTCGGATTACCCGGATTATCTCCGGCACATCATGGACGCGAATGATATCTGCGCCGCGAACGATTCCCACTGATACTGTAGCGGCTGTTCCTTCAATCCTGTCATCCGGCGGTAAATCCAGTGTATATCCGATAAAAGATTTCCGGGACGGACCAAGCAAAATTGGATATCCCAATGCTCGGATTTCATCCAGCCGGTTCAGCAGTTCCAGGTTTTGCGGGACTGTTTTACCAAAACCAATCCCTGGATCGAGGATGATATTCTGGTCAGTGATACCTGCTTTATGAGCTAGAGAGA
>JAUWCZ010000004.1 GCA_030609055.1 Chloroflexota bacterium
CAGGCACAGCAGTTGCAGATAGCATAAAATCGATTCAGCATGGCATCTTTGAAAAACGCATGGTGAACGTGTCCCTGTTCATGTTCTGCCTGAAGAATATCCATGGCTTCCAGGGAAGAAATCAGGCGAGCTTTTTCAGGCTGGTGTTCCAGTATAAAACTCACAAATGGATCACCAATGATTAGGCACACATCCAAGGGGTAGCAGGGTTCTTCGCGGGATGATCGACAGGGACAAACAAGAGCTGCAATCCGGTCCGGATTTTGCAGTATGATATCCTTCGCCCGGGTATAGGGGATAACATGTTCAAGGTCTTTAAGGATAATCTCCTCCTGGATAGATACCAGGTTTTTCGCCTCCTCAAGCGGGACTACTTTTCCATGATACGTATTCGCATACGCTTCCCCATTACCATTAGAGTGGCCATCAGAATTGGGGGAAAGAAGCGAGGAAAGAAATAAGAACAGTGGTTTCAAGAAACGGTTTAGTTTATGTTCTCCAGTAGCTACACCAATATATAAATATGGCCATTTTATATAAAGATATCCATGTAGAAAATCATATAAGGAGAAATCTTCCGTGTTTTTCCCCTCCTGGTAGAATTCTCTTGTGGATTGTTTGATGAGCGGATGATTACTATTCTCCATGGAAACCACTCTCCTCAACGATGGACGGTTGCTTGATGCTCTTCAGCTATTGTACATCATTGATTGAGTTAGTTAAATTAAAAAAAGGCAGGAATATTCAAAATCTTCCTGCCCAAACAAGACTGACTATCTATTCAACTGCTGGAAGTGGAGATATAACAGTTCGCCCTATTTGTAGTTCATGCAGCTGCAGCATTTTGCTCCTGCCAGTTTTTTGTGACCAGAAAATAGGTTAATACAAGCAAAGGCAGGGGTATCGGCTGATAAATCGAAACCAGCGCCCCCCTTTTAAATGCACCCTTCGACTGAATAGCTGATAAAATCTGTCCTGCGGCATCTATAAGATAATATTTACTCGACCAAAATTTGACCGGGGTCAATTCAAAAAAACTACCTTCCAGCTCAATCAAAAGATTTCGGGAGAAAAACCCGGGAGGTTTTGCAGTGCCCAGGACTTCATTTTCCTCCCGGATTTGATAATGCTTTTTCCAGATACTGGGTTGTTCTATCTGATAGTTTTCACTATCAGATCCTTGAAACATACCACAGCTCCTACCGCCTTTGATCAGTAAAGTTCCCAAGTCCTGGGATAAGGTATGAAAGGTGTGCTTGGTTTTGAAAAAACCTACCACCCGAACTTCTATGAGATCCGCCGAATAGCTACCGGTATTCATCACCTAAATCTCAGTCCTCACCCTCAGGTTTAATAAGCTCGTCCGCCATTCCCGTCATTGCGGTTAATCCCATTAAACCACCCAAATTCATTGTATCTACTGCGCTTGACGGTACGATCACCATAGCTCCCTTTTCCTTCAATCCTTCAAAGAGCATATTCATTGCCCTCAGGTGAAGGGCTGTAGGATTATTCCGGTACGCTTCGGCTGCCTTTGCAAATGAGCCCGCGATTTGCTCCTCACTTTCACCCAGGATTACCCTTGCCTGGCGTTCACGCTCTGCCTGGGCTTGACGGCTCATGGCATCTTCCAACCCTCCCGGGATGACAATATCACGGATTTCCACAGATTGGACTGTGATACCCCAGGGAGTAGTCCGATCGTCAATAATGTGTTGGAGTTCTGCATCCATGCGTGCTCTGCCAACTAAGATATCTGCCAGGTCCATCTGGCCGATGATCTCACGTAGAGCGGTTTGAGCTGCCCAAGAAATTGCTGCACGATAATCTTCCACTTCAAGAGCTGCTTTTTCAGCATCCCAAACTACCCAGAACAACACAGCATCAACATCCACTGGAACGGTATCCTTAGTGAGAGTCCTTTCTGCAGTGAATGATGTCACCATCACACGGTGATCAATCCAGGCAGGTAATGTATCGACAATAGGTATGATCCAGAATGGACCAGGACCCTTGAGGTTTACAAACCTGCCCAGCCGGAGATGAATTGCTTTCTCCCACTGCTCAGCCACTTTGAAGGCCAGCAGAATATATAAACCAAGGATATTCAGCACCAACAGCTCTGCAATAATCCAGATGACATACACTCTTTCATAAGCCATCCAGACTGCAGCAGCAGATGAGATCATCATCAGGACCACAAATATCAATATAGCAACGCCGTTGACCTGGCTCTCCTTCTTCTTCTCGTATCTGAAGTTTAGTCCTGTTGGTTTAATTATCATTGTTTCCTTCCTCCTTTCAAATATAAATCATTGCTCTCCATTCTTCTCTATCCAAACCTTCATTTCTTCCTGAAAGGCTTTTTTAATTTCAGACGGAGAATAACCTAGATTCTGGGCTTCCTCCAGGACAGCTTCGATTATGGAGTGGAGCAATTTTTGCCGTTTGCGTTCAATTTGTTCTTTATCCGGTACTCCTGTAACAAAAGTACCCTTACCGCGCTGAGTGGAGATCACTCCATCCCGGTCTAATTCATGATATGCCCGGGCGACTGTGTTAAGGTTCACCCGAATGTCTGCAGCCAGCTCCCGGATCGTTGGCAGTTGCTCCCCCGGTTGTAATTGGCCTGCAGCTATCTGGGAATGAATACTGTCTTCTATCTGGACATATATTGGCACACTGCTGTCAGGATCTATGTTTAATTTCATATTCTCCTATTGTTATAGTGTATTAGTACATTAATATTATTACATGGAATTATCAGTTTGTCAAGTTTCTGATGAGGATTCCCGGGTAGATATATAGATTGCCGTAAAGTGGATTGTGGTGATATTACATTCTCCCCTTCTCCAAGTCACCCAGTCCCTTTCTAAATACAGTGCCATTCAATATATAGTTCTCGATTAAAGGCAAACTCCCTCAATTCCCCCTTCCCAAGTGCGCGTTTCTTTTGCTTTTGAGCTTGTTCTTTCACCTGGCATTTTATTGTGATTTCTTCCGGAAGGGTTCCAAGATATTCCCGGCTTACCTGAGATAAATTCTCAAAAGCCCACTGAAGCGCCAAAAAGGTTTCAGGGCGATTCTTCTCTCACCATTGGGCACTTTTTTTAGGAAATTTCAGGATCCAGGTATCAAAATTTCCCACGATACTGAGTACATTTTCTTTCCGGAGTCTACGGACAACCTGATCTGGTTCAGCACCATATCCAATAAAATCCCCCAGATTCCAAATCACTTCCACATCCTGTTGCCGAGCATGGTTCAATACTGCGTCTAAGGCAGGTAACTTGGCATGAATATCACTTATCAGCGCCACCTTCATGTACTACTCCGCATGATGCCAAATCCCTCGATTTTTTATCAGCCATTCCTGGGAATTAAAGGGGTCTTCATTTTCCCCCCTTTTTACAGGTTCATAAGTACCGTCTGGCAGCATGCGGCGGGCTTTCACATTATCTTTCAGGTGGATATTTAATATCTCATCTCTGATAGAGTTTCTGATGATTTCATCTTCGATAGGGAATAAAGTCTCTACTCTTCGGTAGAGATTTCGAGGCATCAAATCAGCGCTACCAAGCCAGATTTCTTCTTCCCCTCCATTGTGGAAATAATAAATTCTGGCATGTTCCAAAAACCTTCCCACAACGGATGTCACGGATATATTTTCGCTCACCCCTGGGATACCCGGGCGCAAACAGCATATTCCCCGGGTTTGAATGTCAACCTTTACTCCGGCCTGGGATGCTCGATAAAGAGCTTCAATACAATGGAGATCCACCAGAGAGTTCATTTTAAAAGCCAGGTAGCCACCACCCTGCTCCTGATGGATTTTTATTTCCCGGTCTATCCGGAAGATGATTCCCTCCTTCATATTTCCAGGTGCAACCAGCAATTTTTTGTATTCTTCATCCCGGGAATATCCAGTCAAACCATTAAACAGCGCAGAGACATCCTTACCTAAAGAAGGATCACAAGTGAAATAACCTAGATCAGCGTATACTCTCGCTGTTTCATCATTATAGTTACCAGTCGCCAGGTGGATATAGCGGCGGATACCTTCCTGTTCGTGGCGGATCACTACACTGACTTTGGCATGTGTTTTGAGTCCTACCAGACCATATACAACGTGAACACCTGCTCGTTCCAGAGATTTTGCCCAGACGATGTTGTTCTCTTCATCAAACCGCGCTTTCAATTCAACAAGTACGGCAACTTGCTTTCCATTCTCCCGGGCATCCATCAAAGCAGCAACAACTGGTGAATCCGGACCGACCCGGTACAAAATCATTTTTATCGCTAAAACTTCCGGATCACGGGCTGCTTCACGGATGAAACGAACGACTGGATCAAAACTATCGTAGGGATGATAGATCAAGATGTTTTTCCTACGAATCACTGAGAATATGCTCTCTTCTGTAGATAGGGATGGAGGAACTGAAGGTTTAAAGGGCACATCTTTCAATTCAGGTCGATTAATTCCCATTAACTCCATTACATCACTCAAACCGATTGGTCCATCAACAATATATATTTGATAGGATGCCACATCCAGGTTAGTCTGCAGGATATCCCGCACCTGATCCGGCATTGAACGATCAATTTCCAGACGGATAGCTGATCCAAATTGCCTCACCCGGACGCTTTCCTCAATTGCCTCCAATAAATCCGAAGCCTCATCTTCCTCAATTTCAGGATCTGCGTCCCGAGTAACCCTAAACGGGTAAGCAGCTTCAACTTTTAATCCCGGGAAAAGTAAATCCAGGTTTGCTTTCACAACCTCTTCCAACCAGACAAAGTTGGTTGAATTACGTTCATGTAATCCTAAATCTTGGTATTCATCGGCTTTTTCTTCACTGGGGATGGGTATTAAACGTGGATAATTTTTTGGTACTTTTAACCGCGCAAACCGTTGACCGTGTTTTGGATCATGGACAACCACCGCAAGATTCATTGAAAGGTTCGATATATGAGGAAATGGATGCCCTGGGTCGAAAGCCAGGGGGGTTAACGCCGGATAAATCTCTTTCTTAAAATAACTTCGGAGTAGTTTTCTTTGTTTCCGTTTTAGTTGTTCATAATGAAGAATTTTGATTCCTTGATCTTTTAACTTGGGAAGAAGGTCATTTTGCCAGCAGTCATACTGCTCTTCTAGTTTTGGTAGTAAACGCTGGCGGATCATAGCCAATTGTTCCGATGGAAGAAAGTCATCCGGCGGAGCCTCCAAAGTGCTGGCTTCCATCTGTCTTCTTAAACCGGATACCCTGATCATATAAAATTCATCCAGGTTACTGGAAAAGATGGCCAGAAATTTCAATCTTTCAAATAGCGGATGGGTTTCGTCCAGGGCTTCTTCCAGGACACGGTCATTGAATCGTAACCAGCTTAATTCGCGGTTGATGTATAAGTCCGGATTTGAAAGGTCTTGGGAGCTTCCGCTCAATCTTTGTTTTATATTTTCAATGACCATTGCTAACTCCCTGAAGAATAAACTCAAAAACAATACAGATTGAGTCTTTATTTACATCTCTAGGACCCAAAAGGAGTTGTATAGACAAATCATATCCTCTAGGGAAAAAATTTTACCACAGACCGGATCTATTTTTTTTCTCTAGTATTGAAACTCAACCTTATGCCTTATTCTCACCTCCCGATAAGCGGAAGAATTTTCAAATCACATTGACAGATTGATATTTTTTTGCACCTAAAAATACCCTGGAGATACCTCTGGAAGAGGGGTTTCCTTATAACACTGTTTGTTATCACCTACGCAGGAGCTGATCCCGGATTATAATCAAGTGGAAATAATCTCAACCTGGCCATAGGCAACTCTAGCGCATATAACCGTCAAGTGGTGTAAATAAGAAAAACTGAAACTTAAAACTCCTGCTACTTGTATACTATATAGATAGTTGTGCAAACCATCCTTAAGAGCAGGACAACAATTATTGAAAATTGATCTGGTGTTGAAAGGTTTTATCATGATGAATAAAAATACTGACCTATATTTATTATCCTTGATGATTGTTCTCGCTTTGTTGTTTTCGGGTTGCAGGCTGGAAAAAGAGCCTTTAAAAATCGGTGACCTGTCCCCTGAAGGACAGGGATCTCCAGAACTCCCAACCGAATCCCCAAAAGAGCAGGTATATGAAGTGGGAGATATCATCAGCATTAATAACACAATTCTGGTTGTACTGGGTTGGGATCAACCACCTGGTGGTGATTTAAACCCTCCAGCAGCCGGGAAAAAGTACCTTGTTGTGGATGTTATGCTGGCTAATCAGGGAGAGAGTTCCTTCAACATATCTCCTGTATTCCAAATGACATTAAAGGATGCAACGGGCCAGAAATATAATGTAAATGGAAAAGCGAATTTAGCTTCGGGAAGCAACTCACCCAACGGTGAATTAAATCCTGGCGAAGTTATCCGCGGGAAGGTTGGTTTTCATGTTCCTGAGGATTTGGTAAATTTTATATTTATTTATGAGGTAAACTTAATCGGCCTGGGAGAAGTCTCTGTGAATTTAGGTCCTACTCCGGTAGCAATGGATCCACCTACAGATCTAAACCTGGCCCAACAACAAGAGGTATATCAAATTGGTGATTTGATTGAAATTTCCAATTTAGAAATCCAAGTGATCCAGGTAAACTATCCCCCTGGTACTGAGATCATAAAACCAAAAGAAGATTACAAGTTTGTATCTGTTGATGTTACTGTTGAAAATCAGGGGAGATCACCTCAGGAGATCTCCAGCATCGTCCAGATGTATCTGAAGGACTCAACCGGCCAAAAGTACACTTTCCACCTTGGCGCTCAATCTGTTATCGATAGTGGATTACCGGATGATGAACTCCAACCCAGGGAAAAGATCCGGGGGCAGATCGGTTTTCAAGTTCCAGAAAACGCAAAGGGATTAGTGTTTGTATTTGATGCAGAAATCTTTGGATACGGCAAGGTATTTATTGCCCTAGAGTAGATCAATTAAAATAGGTAACACCTACAGGCTTTCCAGGATCCCTGACCTTTTTTGGATGCGTGTGACAAGAAATGTAAGCCAGGGAGAGGGATTCTTTTTGTCAGCAAAAGACCACTCCTTCCAAGCCCGGTACATGGAGGATGCAGTATACCTTCCTTTTTCATCCACTTGATCCGTCAGGGTCTTTAATATTTCCCTGAAGCGTGGATCATTATGGGTAATTGGATACCTGCTTAGTACCTCAACAACATGCAGCAGGTCATACCAGATTAGAGGGTACTTTAATTTCCGAAAATCAGACCCAATCCCAAATAGATAGTATTTCTTTTCTCCCCGAATCTCCCAATGGTTAAGCAGTACCTCAACACCCTTCGTGGCCCTGGAATCTCCGACCAGATTTGGATCCAATGAGATCGCTTTTAGGGCATATACATTGGTAATTGGGCAAGGATCCTCGCGTCTTCCGGGGCCTTTAAACTTTCCTAACATATCAGATGAACTGCAACGCCAACCATTTTCTTCTACCAAAGACAATATATGAGAGGTTGCTTTTTGCACCCGGAAATTATTGCCTAATCCAAAAGATAACAGGATATACAACAAAACAGTCGCATCACAAGCCATCCAGGTCCAATACTCTCCTTCCAAACCCCCGAAACGTTTATAAAGCTGAATCCGGGTCTCATAGGCTCCGTCAGGCGATTGATGCGCCAGCACGTTCTTTACTACTTTTTCCATCCCCGGATCAGTTGCTCTTATTCCAAAATCCGCCAGGACAGACATCGTATGTAATGGGTGGTTGGCATCATTATGACGCTTTAGGGGATAACCAGGCCAGGTCGAACTCTTCTTGATTAACTCTTTAACCAGCGGGTGTTCTAACATTGCCAGCCGATCTTGAGCTGCTTCTGGGTGATCCTCATCCATTCCGAGGATGTCAATACGCGTTCGATACCGAGTCCAGGGTTCATCAGATGAGATTAACCAGGGAATGAGATTATTCTTCATCGGTATCCTTTATGCCTCTTAGAATGAGATCTCCTGGAAATGTCCCTGGGGGAGGAGGACTTGAATGGCTGCCTCTCCAGATAAGGGGCATTTATTCTCGCAGATGCCGCACCCCGTACAGCGTTTTCTGATCACAAACGGACGCTGAACAATTTTTTGTTCCCCCTCCGGGGTTACTATCAGCGTTTCTTCTAGACGAATAGCTTTATCAGGAATCGGGCACACCTCTTCACATACTATACAATCCTGGTTATCAGCCCAGGGTATACACCGGTTCGTGTCAAGGTAAGCCCTGCCAATAATCTGTTTTCTTTTTTCCTCAAGAGATAAGGGTGGAATAGCCTCAACCGGACATACCTGTCCGCAAGCATGGCAAGAATAATCACAGTACCCGATCCTTGGAATAAGCATCGGGGTCCACAAACCCTCCATACCTGCTTCCCCTACAGTCAGCTGGATGGCGTTGGTAGGACAGACCGTGCTGCACTCTCCACATCGGATGCAAGTACTCAATAGACGGTCATTAATCACACCAGGAGGGCGAAGCAGCTTAGGTGATTTGTTTTCGCTCACCGGATAGCTTTCCAGCAGACTTACCCCCAGAACTGCAGTTCCAAGCGATACAAGGATTTTTCTACGCTCAATATCATACGGCTGTCGAATTATTTGCGTGATTCTTGCCGGATAAGTTACTGCTCTTCCGGGGCATTCAGCCGCACATGCGAGACACATGGTGCATTCTCCTGGATCACAAAACACGTGATCATTTGATTGAATTGCACCAGTCGGGCAAATAGAGATGCAATTCCCACAGAGGTTACACTCCGGTGTGATTTCACACTGGATAAAACTGAATTTCCCCAGAAAAGCTAACATTCCCCCTAAAGGGCACAAGTAACGGCACCAGAAGCGAGGTGCCAGATTATTGAGTGCGATGATGCCAAGGAAAAATCCAAAGTAGAGCCCACCATAGCGGTAGGATGCCGGATGGGGAGGAAATATTGATGGTCGAATCAAACTATCAAAACCGCTGACAGCTGGACCCAGAAATGGAATTCGATAGAGAGCCAGTTCGATTCCAGTCACAATCTGGTCCAAGGCGGGCCAAATTGCAGTGGTCATAGTCCTGTAGAGGATGGTTATCGGATCAAGGAACAGTAAACTTATGTTTTTTAATAATCCCGCAAAGAGAATGACCAGTAGTAAAACATACTTTACCCCCCGCAGTCCTTCCGGGATATTTGGGCTGCTCCTTTTCCAGGAGCGGAAGGGAAACCAATCTAACAGAGTGCCAACTGGACAGAACCATCCACACCATACTCTTCCCAATAACAGTGTCAATATCACTGTAATTACCGCTAAAAGTGATCCGATCAGAAAAGTCCTGCTAGCCAAGAGTTGAACAATCATCACCAGTGGATCGAGTTTCAGAGGAAGGTTAATTAGTTTCTGCTTAATCCCAGACCCACCCCCGGGGAAAAGGTAAAACTCACGTCGGGACCAGAGATAAAAAACCAGAAGCAAAATTAAGAAAAATAACTGGGAGTATTTTCTCAAGTTCAGCCACTGGTCCGGAGTTAAACCCGAAGGGCTTTTTTTCTTATTATCAACCAAGGTTGATTTCCTCAATTTTCAACTTACTCAGGTTATTTTCGCCCAATCCCATCTCTTTACCCTTTTTAATATATGTGAGGTCGTTGGGTTTAAGCCCAAACAGTGTTGCTGCGTAGCTATCAGCAGCAACAATATCAGGGGAGGCGATGATTGTATCCGCTTTTTTTACATCAGCCAGATTACCCCCAGATGGACCATGGTTCATTAACATGCGAACAGCGTCTACTATCACTAATGAGGACCTGACCCGGCTGTTTAAGTCGGCCAGCCTCTGACCTAGATTAGCGTGCATCATAGGTCGGTTGGAAATGACACCCATCATATTCTTCATAGCCAGGGTTAAACGGGCTAATTCATGATGTTTGGCGATCGGCACGTTGATCAACACATCCGCATTTAAGACACCATTGTATATTTTGGTTGATTTTAGATCTTTACCCTTGGGTATCGAAGTATCAACATACCTCAGATTGGACATGACCACCATTTTGCCGCCAGCTTTATTCACTTCAGCCTTAATACCACTGACATTGTATGCTTGCTCTGCGGATCCTCCAAAAGGATAATCCATCACCTTTACATTCTTGGCGCCAGCTTCTAAGGCCAATTTTACGATTGCGGCAACAACCCAGGGGTTTGTGGTGGCAGCATATTTGTAACCATGATAAGCTACACAAATATTTGGTTTTACCACCACCTTATCCCCAGATTTTACAAAGCGCTCCATGCCCCCCAGGGCTTGAACTGCTTTCCTCACCATCTCTTCCGGGTCTCCATTACGAGCTACTACTAAATTTGGGTATGCAATTGTCGGAGAAGGTTCTGGTGTATTTTCGGGTGTGCTTGTTGCTAGGTCTGTTGCCGTAGGGGGAATTTCCGTAGAGGTGGGATCGGGTTGAAAGATTGTCGGTGATATTTTTTCTGAATCAATAGATTTAGTAAGCAGTTTTTCCTGGTTAAGGCAGCCTGTCAGATAAATCCCTCCCAGAGATCCCAGACTGGCGGCTATGAGGTGTAAAAAATGTCTGCGTGAGAGATCGTTCATATTCACCTTCCAGAGCAATCAAATATTTAACCGTCAAAAGTAACTACCCAGCTATCTAGCAGATATGTTTGGTGGATACCATAAATTGTACCCGTAATTATTATTGTTCACAGAAGGGAAAACCCTTTGGTAACCTAAAATAAAGGATCGACAATAACCTTATCTTCTGATCAAAAGCCCTTGCTCACCAGATAAAAAAAAAGATCCCGGGGAGAAAAATCCCTCCCGGGATCCAGCGATTTAAATGATTTTGATAGGTAATTGTTTGCTCCTCTTACAGCTCAGTATCAGGTTCCGAGTGTCCAGGAATTAAGATACTTAGTTTGCTCCTCAGTTAACACATCAATCTTGATATCCATATTTTCAAGTTTAAGCCGGGCAATTTCTGCATCAATTTCCACCGGAACTTCATAAACCTGTTTTCCAAGTTTGTCTGCATTCTTGATCATATATTCCGCACTCAGAGCTTGATTTGCAAAGGACATATCCATCACGCTGGAAGGATGTCCCTCCGCTGCGGCAAGGTTAACCAGCCGGCCTTCTGCCAACAGATTGATCCTGCGGCCGTCAGCAAGTAAATACTGGTCAATCATGGGTCGGACGCGAATTTTCTCTTCTGCCATCTCCTCAAGGGCTGGGATATTAATCTCAACATTAAAATGCCCCGAGTTGGATATGATTGCACCATCCTTCATCACTTCAAAATGACCCTTGTCCAGCACATTTATATCGCCGGTAAGTGTACAGAACACATCACCTAGAGGAGCTGCTTCCATCATGGGCATCACCCGGTAACCATCCATCACCGCTTCAAGCGCTTTCAATGGATCGATCTCAGTAATGATCACATTGGCTCCCATACCCCTTGCCCGCATGGCTAATCCCCGGGCACACCAACCGTACCCACCAATCACAAAGGTTTTTCCAGCTATAAGGACATTGGTTGCCCGGATGATTCCATCCATGGTGGATTGACCGGTCCCATACCGGTTATCAAAGAAATGTTTTGTCATGGCGTCATTAACCGCGATGACAGGAAATTCTAACGCACCGTCGGCCGCCATTGCCCGCAGTCGAATCACACCAGTCGTGGTTTCCTCTGTTCCACCGATAACCTCACCTAACAATTCCCGGCGATCTTTATGCAAAGTGCTAACCAAATCCGCTCCGTCATCCATTGTTATATGCGGCTTATGATCAATGGCTGAATTTATGTGTTTGTAGTAAGTTATATTATCCTCGCCTTTAATGGCATGGACAGGGATCTCATTATGCATGACCAGGGATGCTGCAACATCATCCTGTGTAGAGAGCGGGTTAGAAGCCACCAGCACTACATCGGCACCTCCGGCTTGAAGTGTTTTCATCAGATTGGCAGTCTCAGTGGTTACGTGCAAGCAGGCGGCCATCCGTATCCCGTCGAAAGGTCGTTCTTTAATGAATCGGTCCACGATTGACCTAAGAACGGGCATTTCCCGTTCAGCCCATTTGATCCGCCTGCGACCGCCTTCTGCTAATGATTTATCCTTAATATCAAAATTATCCATTATGTTCTCCAAGTTGTTTGGTTGTCAATATCATTGGAAAATGATTTCACAAGTCTATTATAAAAGCACATCCAGTATGCCCTGATCGTCAAAGTGCTCCCTGAAGCGTTTAAGGAAGGATTTCGGTGTATAGTGATGGGTCTGTGGTCCATCGGCTTCCAGGCAATAAGCAGCTGCCAGTGCGCCCATTTCTCCGCATAACTTTAAGTCCAGCTGGAAACTGTACCCGGTGAGAAAACCACCCCGATAGGCATCTCCAATACCTGTTGGATCGACTATCTCTTTCGGCGGTACAGCGGGAATTTCAATTTCATCATCTTTCGTTACGATAAGTGATCCTTGTTCCCCTTTTGTAATCACCAAGATCTCCAGCAGATCCTTTAGATCATTCATGGAAAGGCCGGTGTGTTTCTCTATCAGACAGAATTCATACTCATTTACAAAGAGAGAATGTGCCCCTTCCACCCCCTGTCTGAGCTCCTCGCCCGAAAGACGGACCGTCTGCTGACTGGGGTCATATAAGTAGGGCAGGTTCAGCGCTTGAGTTTCTCCTACATATTGGATCATAGCGCCCGGATCGGTGGGGGAGATCACAACATAATCCAGTGGTTCCCCCTCCCAGTCAGCGAGCTTTACTTCAGCTGCATGACTCATTGCACCCGGGTAAAAACTAGCGATTTGGCAGTTATCATAGTCAGTGGTCGCAAAAAAGGAGGCTGTGAATTCATCCGGGATCACCTTCACTCCCCGTGTATCCACTCCATTCTCCTCCAGCCAGGAGCGATAGTCATCAAAATCCTGCCCGACTGTCCCGAATAAGGTAGGTGTCCCTCCCAGCAGGGCCATGGTATAGCCAATGTTGGGACCAATTCCTCCTCTCCGTTTAATCATTTTGTCTACCAGGAAGGATAGACTGATGAATTCCAATTTATCTACTAATAGATGCTCTTTAAAATGCCCGGGGAATGTCATTAAATAATCAAATGCAATCGATCCGGTGAGTGCTATTCTCATAGATACCTTTTTATATTTTTTTTTGTGAACATCTTGTAATTAATGCTATGGGCAAATTCAATTTCCTGTTCAAAATCCTGCTATATATTACCACTGAAACTGGTAAATCAAAAGTACCCCAAGTGTCCCCCAGGATATGTATGCTATACTCCCTTCATGAAACATATCGCCCGATCTGCCCTGATCATCGCAGTGTTTTTTGGTCTGGAAAAGGTGCTTGGATTTATCCGAAATGTATTAATTGCCCGGGCGTTTCAACTCTCAACTGAACTAGATGCTTTTAATGCCGCCAATAACATCCCGGATTTGATCTTTGCCCTCATATCTGGAGGTGCCCTGGCGATGGCATTCATCCCGGTATTATCAGAATACAGGGAGACCAGAGATAAATCTGATATATGGGGGCTTTTTTCCCAAGTAACGAATGGTGTTTTCCTGGTCACTGTTTTGCTTTCATTATTGATCGCGATTAGTGCAAGGCGGCTTGTCTCCTGGGAGATCGGTATCGCCCCCGGTTTCACTCCGGCACAGCAGGATCTGGTCGCAGATTTGATGCGATTGAATCTGGTTGCCACTATCTTATTCTCTTTAGGAGGTTTGGCGATCGCTGGGCTGCAGGCGCACCAGCATTTCCTGATTCCGGCCTTAGCCCCCAGTATGTATGACATCGGATCGCTGATCGGTATCTTGATTCTTGCACCGGAACAAGGTTATCAGATCGGTCCTGTTGTGCTGCCAGCTTTTAATATGGGCGTATATGGATTGGTTTACGGTGTGATTATTGGTGCTGGTCTGTTTCTATTAATTCAGCTCCCAACCTTGATAAGATTCGGGTTCCGGTGGAGTCCCAAATTTAACCTGAAAGACCCGGGCGTGGTAAAAGTTCTGCATTTGATGGGACCCAGGGTAGTAACCGTATTTTTTATCCAATCGGTATTCATATTTCAGGACAATCTAGCATCCCGCCTTCCGACCGGATCTGTTACTGCTCTAGTGTATGGATGGTTATTCATGCAGCTTCCGGAAACACTTATCGGGACAGCCCTTGGAACAGCTTTGCTCCCCACCCTGTCTGAGCAAATTGTAAATAATGATCTTGAAGGTTTCCGTACTACATTAGAAAAAACAATTCGTGTGATCACTGCCCTGACTCTGCCGATCGCAGTTATCCTGGCGATTAATCTAGGGCCTGTCATCAAAATATTGGGGTTTGACGAAGCTGGAACGAATCTGGTTTTGTGGACCGTCAGGGCCTTTATGGCAGGGCTGCTTGGTCATTCCCTGCTGGAGGTTGCCGCCAGGTCATTTTACGCCCAGCACAACGCCAAAACCCCCCTGCTTGCCTCCGGACTTACTTTTGTGGCTTTTATTTTGCTCGCAATCCCTCTTTCAAGGAACCTTGGTGCACCTGGCATTGGCCTGGCAAACGCACTTGCATTCACAGGAGAAGCCCTGCTACTCTTTATTCTTTTAAATCGTGTTATGCCATTTCGTCCCCGCCTAAAAGGAACTTTGACCCGGTCGATCGCAGCCAGCATTACCGGGGCAGGGTTGAGCCTGCTGCTGCAAAATCTGTTGGGAACACCTTCATCCACACTGGCTGGCCTGGGTGCAGCAAGCGGGATTATATTTCTTTCGACCGGGATTGCCCTGCCCTGGTTGTTACCAGAACTAAGAGATCTGCTGGCAATCTAAAGGAACCGAATGGATCAGCAACTCTATCTAAAATACCTTAAAGAGTACACCCTGGAAGCTCTGAAAAAGGTAGAGTATGATGTCTCCCGGGCAGCTGATTACCTGGAGAAAAAGCCTACACCAATATACTTTCAAAAAGACAGAAAGGAGAAAAAAGCCGCCCTGAACAGAGTGAAAAAGGTATTTTCTGCATCACGGGAGCGTTCGCTTTATGTTGTCTTAAAAAGCCTTGGTTTTAACGACCTTGCGAAAGATGCACTCTGAACTGTTATAACTTAAATCAAAAACAGACACTTAATACAACCCGTGTCTGTTTTTTCTTGTCCTCCATTACCAGGAGTGACTTTATAATTTGGAGCCAGCCATCAACAAGCCCAGTTCAGCTTTTGTTATCTGATCTGTTTGATGGATAGATACAATTTCTCCCTGATATATGACCGCGATTCGATCCGCCAATGACATAATCTCATCCAATTCAGCTGAAATCAATAACACAGCAGCCCCTTTATCCCGTTCCTCAATGATCCGGTTATGTATGTATTCAATGGATCCCACATCTAACCCACGGGTGGGTTGATTGGCTATTAAAAGTTGCACCGGTCTGCTTAATTCCCTAGCAACAATCACTTTCTGCTGATTTCCACCGGATAATTTCCCAGTATTCACCAGTGGTCCTGGTGTTCTCACATCAAAATCATGGATCAATTTTTTTGCATTTTCCAAAACTGCTTGATGATTTCTCCGCAAGCCCCGGGCAAAGGGTGATTCATAATATGTGCACAGAACCATGTTGTCAGCAACCGCATAAGACATCACCAGACCATGCCGGTGACGATCCTCAGGAATATGCGATAGCCCAGACTCAATGAGTCTCCGCGGGCTACCACTGGGCATTTTTTTACCGTTTATGGAAAATTCCCCGCTAGCTGCATTTCGCAGCCCGGTTAAGGCTTCAGCGATCTGTGTTTGTCCGTTCCCCTGAACTCCCGCAATACCTAAGATTTCTCCTTTCCTAACCTCAAAGGAGACATTATAGACAACTCTGATTCCCCTATCATCATTCACTGATAAGTTCGTCACATTCAGGACAGGTTCCCCGGGAGAAGCGGGACCTTTTTCAACTTCCAGAATTACCTCTCGTCCAACCATCATTTCCGCTAAACCCTGTTTATCTGTTTCTTGGGGAGTTGTTGTCCCTACTACAGCACCCCTTCTCATCACAGTGATGCGATCGGCGATATCCATCACTTCCCGGAGTTTGTGGGTGATGAATACAATCGATACTCCCTTTTCTGTCAGCTCTCTCATAATCCTGAAAAGATCATCCGCTTCCTGGGGTGTGAGGACAGCAGTTGGTTCATCCAATACCAGGATATTTGCATCCCGATAAAGGGCTTTGAGAATTTCGACTCGCTGTTGAACACCTACCGGGATTTCTTCAATGATTGATCTTGGATCAACTTTGAGTCCGTATCCTTCTGACAACCTGGAGATATCCTGGCGGGCCTTATTTAGATCCAGGGTAGTTCCCCTGGTCACCTCAGAACCGAGGATGATATTCTCGGTTACAGAGAATACTGGTACCAGCATGAAATGCTGGTGGACCATACCTATCCCGTGATCGATGGCATCATGAGGATTATTGATCTCTACCTTCTCCCCATTAATTAGCACTTCGCCCTCATCAGCGGTATAGAGACCGTAAATCACATTCATTAAAGTAGATTTCCCCGCTCCGTTTTCACCCAAGAGCCCATGTATCTCACCTTTTTTGAGTGTGAAATCTACTTGATCATTCGCGACCACGCCGGGAAACCGTTTTGTAATATTACGAGCTTCTAAAGCTATTGGTATATTCTCATTCATAGGAATTCTCTTTTCCAACTAACTATTCTTTTTCGTAGGGGATTCCATCAGCAGCTGGGGGTCGTGATCGCCCAACCACACCTGCCAGAACAACAATCGTCAGTAAATAAGGCAGCATGCCTATAAACTGATGGGGGATATCTAGCACACCGGCAAATTGGATCTGAGTCTGAATAGCGGATGTCATACCAAACAACAGGGCTGCTCCCCAGGAACCGAGAGGTGACCACTTGCCGAATATCATCACTGCCAAAGCAACAAATCCCCGTCCATTCGTCATCAATCGCTCGAATGATCCCACTGCCTCCAGGGTAAGAAAGACTCCTGCCAAGCCGGCAATCGCTCCACCGAGAATCACGTTAATGTAACGAACTCTATATACATTGACACCCACTGTATCAGCGGCCCTAGGATGTTCACCAACAGCGCGTGTACGCAAACCCCACTTGGTATAGAATAGGACGTAATGAAGGACAAACACTAAAATAATGGCTGCATAAGTTATCGGCGGATTATTAAACAAAGCTCGTCCAATGATCGGGAGTTCCGCCAATTTTCCAAGAGCGATAGGTGCCAGTTTACCTTTGGTGGTCAAACCTGCCTGGTAAAAATAGCCGGTTAATCCAACAGCAATTATGTTGATCACTGTTCCACCAATTATCTGATCTACTTTTAGAGTCACTGACATAAAAGCTAGCAGAAGTCCTAAAACCGCTCCGGTAGCAACACCGACAAAGACTGCCACCAGTAAATTACCGGTCCAGGCATTAACCAAGTATCCAACGAAGGCTGACAACAGCATTTGACCTTCAATGCCTATGTTAATAATACCCGCACGTTCTCCCATCAAACCACACATAGCTCCTAAAACCAGAGGGGTAGCCTGGCGAACGGCAGAAGCAAGAACAGCCTCAGTGATAATTGGGTTTTGCAAATAAAAATATAGTATCCCTAAAACCACTCCCCCACCCAGGATAATAAACGCTCCCCACTGTCGGAAGAATCTCTTCCAGGAAATTGATCTATCCATATCCACCTCTTTATTGACCCCAACCTGTCGTGAGTTTGATCCCTTCCTCTTCTGGTTGCATACGGAGCAGCCAGCGGATGATCATATCTGCGGCAACGAAGAACAATATCAACGCTTGGATCACGTCTACAATTTCTTTGGCAACATCCGCAGAAAACTGCATCTGGCTTGCTCCTGCCTCCATTGCTCCTACCAGAATCGCAGCTGGAATGACTCCAAACGGGTTTGTCTTTCCAAGTAATGCGATCGTGATTCCATCAAAACCCAATCCAACATTGAATCCGGGCTGGTATCGTCCAACTACACCCTGAGTCTCGACTGCCCCACCTATCCCGGCAATGAATCCACTGATCACCATGGCTAAAATAACCGTCCTGGCGACCTTGACTCCTGAATATTCAGCCGCATCAGGATTTTGTCCAACGGTTCTGATTTCAAAACCCAGTGTTGTATGCACAAGCAGCCACCAAATCAATACAGCAAACAACAAAGCAATCAAGAAGCCAACCGGGAACCCGCCTACCTCCGGGATAACAGCAGTCTCAAAGATTTTTGGGGTTCTGGCAACAATATTGCTGGGACTGGCATCCTTCCATGGACCATCAGCCAGGTAATCAGTGATGTTGATTGCGACATAGTTAAGCATGATGGTTGTAATTACCTCATGAGCACCTGTATATGTCTTTAGTGCTCCAGGGATGGCGGCAAACAATGCGCCTGCAATTGCTCCTCCCAACAAAGCCAACGGTGCGTGAATGTAGGCTGGAAGTCCTTTAATGGTAAATCCAAGGAATGCTGATACTATGGCCCCAAAGAGCAGCTGACCTTGAGCACCGATGTTGAACAATCCCGCTTTAAATGCAAAGGCAACAGCAAGCCCACTGAATACTAATGGTGTTGCTTTCTCCAAGGTCCGTGTAAATGCATCAACATCTCCAAACGATCCCTTGATTAATGCTGAATATGCTTCAATCGGTGATGCACCTGAAATATATAGGATGATTGCTCCAATTAATACAGCCAGGAAGACAGCAAAAATGGGAACGCTGATCACTCTTGTAACACTAGCAATCGATTGAAGAAAGCTGGATCGAGGAGCTCCAACATTTTGATCTTCACTCATGGGTTTTCCTTTTATTACTGAAATGGAAAATTAACATTACTCAATTCGTTAGCAATGCTGATATTAAATTCACCTATTAAAATAACGGATAAAGATGGAGATAGGAAATTATATACAAATATCATTTTACCAGAATAATGAAGGGGACATCCCATAAAAAGAAATATTAAGAAGCCGCTGGGATTAGTCACTCAAAACTAGTCTGGATATAACCGCTGGATACTTCTTCTAACATTCTTTCTACCAGTTTGACTTTTCCTGGGCTGAGCAAATTACTATTTATATCCGTAATTAACAAAGGTGGAGTCTGGTCAAATCCCACATCCGAAGTCAGAAATGCAGGCCAGAAATCCTCAAAAGCTGCCAGAAGATCATATTCCAAGGATGCGACCCAATAGTTACCATATTCCTCCCTGTAGTCGCTGCCACAGCCAATGATGAGTTTTTCATTACTGGTCAATATAGAATAGATCTTGGGATCCCCTACTCCAGGGACGATGTAAAAGGTATTTACATACCGATCAATTAAGAAATTGACATTGGCTTCGATTTCTATATCGCTTACCTCCGCAGGGAGATCAATATACTTAGGGTAAATATAATTAACCCCCATAGGCGCATATTTCGGATTGCATAAACCGCAAAAATATTTCACGCCCACTCGGAAACCTTCCCGGGCAGCCAGTGCATCTTCACTCTCTTGAACGCTCAATACTCCCACACGCCAATCTGGAGTAATCATAGCAGCAATATATCCAGCGATAAATCCTTGCACATCAAAATCACCACCTCCGGACCGCAATACACTTAGGTTGTCCAAAGGATCCAGGTTATTAAAACCTATCGCCAGGAATTTAGTTCCAGGGGTTTGTTTGGCGAGTCCTTCCAGATCTGGAAAAGGCGGCACTACAACCACCAGATGGAAATCATCCCTGCTGAAATCCTCTGCAGTCATCGTCTCGAGGACTTGGAATCGGAGACCTTCAGCTCGGATATACTCAGTGACTAACGGATTTAAGTCCGCTACCAGATTGGGATCAGATCCTGGTGGAGTTAAGAAAACACCTACTGGTGCGAGCGGAGTTGGCGTGTCGACTGGTATTTCTGTTGGAAGAGAGGTCTCCGTAAATACCAGGTCTCCATTCGGTGTTTGGGATTCCCCCTGGATGCTGCATCCTGCCAGGATTGTAATTATCAATAACAACCAATAAATATGTTTAGATTTAGCCAAAATAACTCCTTAGGTTTAACAACCAGATTTTTATTTTACTACTTTTTCCAGGAGAGTACTCTTTCTAGTATAATAAAAAAGTCATGATTAAGGTTGAAATTCCCGGGATAGGAGAAGTGCAATTAGAAAACGTTGTCTTTGATGTCAATGGTACACTTGCTGTAGACGGAGACCTGCTTCCGGGAGTATCAGCATTGCTGGAGGATCTGGGTGAAAGGGTTAATATCCACCTATTAACAGCTGATACTCATGGAAAACAATCTAAAATTGATCAGCAATTAGGCATCAAGGCAGTCCGGGTAGCACCAGGAAATGAAGCAGAACAGAAAGCAGATTACCTCAGGAAACTTGGCCCAGACCACTCAGCAGCAGTTGGGCAAGGAGCAAACGACTCCCTCATGTTGAAAGAAGCCAGAATTGGTATCTGCATCCTGTCACAGGAAGGTACTGCCCTGGAAACATTCCTTCAGGCGGATCTGGTCGTTCCAGATATCATATCTGCCCTGACAATAATATCAAAGCCCAGTCGTTTAACAGCAAGCCTTAGAAAATAGCTCACTTCTGAATAAATATGTCAATCCCAAAATCCGATCAATTTCCTGACAATCCAGAAGATCTTTCACCAGCCCGACGCCGTCGAGCAGAGAGAGGTCTGGTTCCGGAAGACCTGGTCTCAATAGCAGAAGACATTGAGAGCCTGGCTCAAAGCACCATACCATCTTTTGATTTTTATCTCTTTTCACTACTAGCAGCAGCAATAATCACAGCAAGCATTCTGGCTGATTCACCTGCCCTGTTAGTTCTGGGGGCGCTGGCTGCACCACCGCTGACCCCGTTTATCGGAATCGCCCTTGGGACAGCAACTGGATCGTTTAAGTTCTTTGGGCAGCGCTTCATGGGATCAATTATTGCCAGCGGATTTGTATTTTTAGTTGGCATTTTAGGTGGGTATGCTTCCTTTGTTCTAAAGACACCAGGAATCCAGTTCTTGATCTATAATGCCCGAGTTTCCTGGACTCACATTGTGTTGCTGATAGCCGGAACAACTTTAGCTATTATCAGCATCAAACGACAGGGTCAATCCCCAATATTACCCAGTGTCGCACTAGCGTACGAGTTGTATGTCCCTCTGGCAATCGCTGGCTTTGGGTTTGGAAGCGGACAACCTCACCTGTGGCCAGACGGGTTGGTTGTTTTTGGAATACATCTTGCTGTTGTGGCAATAAGCGGGACGATTATATTTATGCTTCTGGGAATCAAGCCGTTGTCATTTATCGGTTATACCCTGGGCAGTGTGGTAACCATACTGGCGATCGTTTTGGTGATTGGACTGAGCAGCGCCGGTCTAGTTGTTGGTGGGAAAATAGCTATGCCGACACTCGTTCCAACAGCAACCCAAACAGTAACTCCTGTACCGCCTACCTCCACACCAACAAAAACTCCCATTCCCCCTACTCCCAGTCCTTCCCCAACTGTACCAACCGCTACTGCTACACCATTACCGACAGCAACCAGCACAATCACTCCCAAACCGACCCCATTTTACGCTGAAATCGCAGTCTCAGAGGAATACGCTGGGGCATTCATTCGAAGTGAACCGAGTTTAGAGAGTCAAATCCTTACCTCCCTTGTTAACGGCACAGTCATAGAAATTCTCAATCCCTCCCCCTCATTTGATGAACAGGGAAGGAACTGGTTGAATATCCGGTTTATGACCGAGGAAGGTACAGAAGAAGATGGCTGGATTATTGAGAATCTACTGTTGATCTCAACTCCGCGACCTGTTTGGTGATCCGCTACTCAAGCAAATCCTGGCTAAGAAAAGCTCCAGGGAGAAGATCCTTTACAGTGCTCTGTTGGAGTAAATTTTCCCCCTCATCTGCCTGCAGTACTTCAATATCCAATCCGAATTCCGATAGCACCTGTCGACAGGATCCACAAGGTGCACCTCCATTCCTGGTTACAATGGCAATGGCATCGAACTCCCGTGCCCCCGCACTTACAGCGCTGAAAACCGCAGATCTTTCGGCACAGATGGTGTCTGAATAGGCAGCGTTTTCAACATTAACTCCAGTGAATGTTTCTCCGTTTTTAGTTAACAAAGCCGCACCTACCTGGTAGTTGGAATATGGAGCATAAGCCCGGGTCCTGGCCTGGCTTGCTACTCGGATCAACTCTTGTCGTTTCTCATCAGATAGGGTCATCAGCTTTGTTCTCCTCATCAGACATTTCACTGGTCGATTTTTTAATTCTTACTTTGCTAATCCGGTGCTCATTAACTTGTTCAACAGTGATTAAAAGGTTGTCAAATTGTACCACTTCCCCAATCCGGGGTACGTGTCCAAGGCGGTAGTAAATCAAACCTCCCAGGGTATCTGCTTCCTGATTTGGGAGAGTACTATCAAGTATTAGGTTCAAATCGTCGATATCTATCCTCCCTAGGAAAATATATTCATCAGGACCAACCACCCGGTAAATATTCTCTTCTGTATCATATTCATCCTGGATTTCCCCAAATATTTCTTCAATAATATCTTCCAGGGTGACGATACCAGCTACACCGCCATACTCGTCGACTACTATAGCGAGGTGTATGCGTTTTTTTTGCATATCAGCCAATAATTCATTGATAATTTTTGTTTCCGGTACAAAATAAGCACTGCGCATTAATTCCGTGATTCCCCCTTGATATTCCCCATTTCCGGATACTTCTAGGAGATCCTTGGCGTAAAGCAAACCAATGATATTATCCACATTATCCTGATAAGTCGGAATTCTCGAAAAGCCGGATTCCACAAATTGATTGACAGCCTCGGCGAATGGGACTGTTGCTTCCATTGCTAAAATGTCTATCCGGGGGACCATGATTTCCCTAGTTAACGTATCGTCCAGACGGAACACCGAATGGATCATTTTCCTTTCCTCTTGTTCCAAGATGCCATCTTTATGGCTTTCATCAACTAGGCTTTTAAGTTCTTCTTCACTCACCTGATCCAGCTTCTTTTGGGCTTCCTCTAAATTTCGGATAAATAAAAACAGAAAGGCAACCAGGGGAGAGACTATCTGGTTAATAATCCAAATTCCTCCGCTCAATCTTAGCGCCCAACCCTCAGGATTCTTGACAACACTCATCGAGGATGCCCACTCCATTACTGCCAGAATCAGTGCTCCCCCCAATAGGGAAAGATAAAACCACCACTCCCAGTGCAAAATATTTCCACGGCTGATTAACAGAAGGGTAAATCCTACCGCAAAAAACCGGGACAACATCTGGACTATCTTCAGCCCGGTATCCACGCGGGTATAGTTATCTACCAGGAAGTGAATCCGATCAACCTGACGTGATCTTTCCGTGAAATGTTGAAGTTGGCGGCTGAAGTGAATTTTGTTGAGGACGGAACGGGCGGCAGATAAATAAACATCCAGAACCAGCACTAAAATCAATACAAGTACAATTATTGTGATCATAAGACTTCAAAGGGTATCATTTCTTCTTTCTTTTGGAAATCTTCCGGGCTGGTATACCTACTACAACGGTATTTGGGGGAACATCTTTGTTCACCACAGATCCCGCCCCGGTTACGGAATTTTCTCCTAACACTAGTGGGGCAACCAGCATTGAGTCACTTCCGATAAAAACCCCATCCTTAATGACTGTCTGATGCTTCTTTTTCCCATCATAATTACAGGTAATGGTACCCGCTCCAATATTCACATTCTTACCGATTTGAGCATCACCCAGGTAAGTAAAATGGCCTACTTTGGTACCCTCACCTAGGTAGGAATCCTTGATCTCACCAAAATTCCCGATGTGCACACCAGGTCCAAGGTGAGTCCCTTTGCGCAGATGGCTAAAAGGTCCAACATCCACACCATCTTCAATGATTGATTCTTCGACAACAGAAAACTCGATTTCACAGGAATTTCCAATTCGACTGTTGTAAATTTTGGTGTTAGGTCCTATTTGACAATTATTCCCCAGGATTGACTCTCCTTGGAGATAGGTATTAGGCAGGATTACAGTATCAGGACCGATTTTTACATTGGCCTCGATATATACAGTCTCCGGATCAACCAGACTGACTCCAGCGAGCATCCACCCTTCGTTGATACGCTGGCGGAGAACTTTTCCTGCCTCAGCCAGGTGAACCCGGGTGTTGATGCCAATCAGCTCCTGTGGATCAAGAGCTGAGACAGTTTCAATCTCTAATCTCTGATCCACAGCCATCCCAACTAGATCTGTAAGATAATATTCACCCTTAGGCGAAAGCTTCAAATCTTCCAGATTCTTCCAAAGCCATTCTGCTTGAAAACAATACATTCCAGCGTTTAATTCCGTGATCTTCAGCTGGTCCGCTGTGGCACTCGTTTCCTCTATAATTTTCTGAATATTTCCTTCTTCGTTTCGGAGTATTCTCCCAAATCCTCTGGGGTCATTATCCTGGACTGTTAAAAGGGTCATTGGACCTGTATTGGATTTCTGGGTAGAAATTAATTCCTGTAAAGTATCAGTCCGAATCAAGGGCATGTCCCCGTAGGTGACTAGAATTAAGTCTGCCCCGCTTAAAAGAGGTCCTGCTTGCTTTACAGCGTGTCCTGTGCCTAAGAGTTCATTTTGCTCTACATAACGCAAATTCTCTCCCAGAACATCCCGGATTTGTTCAGCACCATATCCGATGACCAATACTGGGTCGTTGTCCACCAGCGAAACGACAGAATCCAATACATATTGAATAATCGGTTTTCCCAGGATGGAGTGCAAGGTCTTAGGCAGCGTCGAATGCATTCTTGTCCCTTTTCCTGCAGCGAGGATTACAACATCAGTCACCATATTTAATCCCTTTTAAAAATATTTCCGATTGAATAGGATTGGAAAACAATGACCACTTGAGATATGAATAAGCGAGCAGGGCACAGTTAAACAGCCTCGGCTCGCTTGACGCCATATTCTTCATTATATTCTTCAGGAGGGTCTTCTTCTATCCCGGATTTCATATCACAAAGGCAGTAAAGCTGGGGAGCCTGGACTCGAACCAAGATCAAAGGCTCCAAAGGCCTCTGTGCTGCCAATTGCACCACTCCCCAACGTCAGCCAGAGCATTGTAACATAGGATGATTTTACTGACAATGGAAACCAGTTTGACTGCCTTGATTTGAGGTCAGGAAGTTGTTTCTTCCCCCGGGATAAAACCAAGTTTTTGTGCTTGTTCAAAGGATAAGGAATCTGGGTTGTCAATCCGCTGAATTTCTGTTTCCAGCGTCGCAGCTTTCCAGAACTCGTGAACTTCGCTTTCTTCTGAATTCTTGTCCTCAGATGATTTTTTTGTATTATCTGTTTGCTTCTTCGTGGCCTTCGTTTTGGATGACCCGTTTGCGCCCTTTTCCTTCTTCTTTGGAACTTCAGCTTTAGCTGGTGTTTTCTGACTGGTCTTCTTTGTTGCAGCTGGTTTTTTCTTTGCAGGGGCTGGATTCTCCGAGAGACCAAGGATAATCTGGTTGACCTCTTTAATTGCCAAGTCTAATGTTGTCAGGACCCAGGTCAAATCGTTATTCTGAGTCACCGGGTTTGTAATCACCATCATGCCATAATGATCATCGATGTGGGACCAGAATAAATCGTACCTCTCCCCAGAAAAATACCACACGCTCTCCGGTTTTTCCCTACCCAAAAAGGAGGATATTTTATTGGTCGTACTGAAAGTTTGCAGCAGCAACGGCATTACATGGGATTCATAGATTGTGTCTGGAACAATCCCGGTTTCTGCTGAAATAAACCCTGTCTCCTCGATTATTATGATCGATATTGCCCCCAGTTCTCCCCGCAAATCTGCAATCCTGGCAGTGACATCATTATGCAGGATCTTTTTGGTTAATTTGGTCAGAGTTTCCAGCTCAGTTTCTACAGGATCAAGACCCATAGTTTTCCGGACTGCATTTAAGAATTCCGGCATTTTAAGCGGTTTAAAGAAAAACGCTTCTGCCCCAACATTGGCAATTTCCTGATGGACTTCTTCATCTTCTAATCCTGTAATTAGAATCACCTGCATCTTGGGATAGGTGTGTTTTAGTTTTTGAGATAGTTCAATACCGGACAATCCCGGAAGACCAAAATCCGCGATTAATAGATCAATACCAGTGCCCACAATCTCCACAATGGCCTCTTCGCCAGAGGGCACATCTACCAGATCCAGATCCAGTTCTAACGCTTCCAGATTCGCCCTCAACGCGGTGCGAATCTCCTGGTGATCATCAACTAACAACACCCGGAATTTTTCTGCCATGCAAAAATTGTATCATGGGGCGTCTGCTGAAATACCCTCCGGAAAGGTTTTTTACCTTGCAGTTTTATTAGGTAAGGGAAGTCTTCCCTACAGTTATCGGTGAATTGCGATGAACATGGAATGATTTGATTCCATCATCAAGTGTTCTTGGGATTGTTTTTCTGCTTTCGCTATTCAGCTTGAGTCATCAAAAAATACCTCGCCCCGAAAGAAAAAAACAATCTATTTAACATGCTTTTATGGTCTATTGGGCAGGAAATGTCGGTTAATCTTTTCTTTGATATAATCATGGCTATGTCTTTAAAAAAACCTGCGGAACGCTCACTTCGGGTTAACTCCTATCTCATACCTGCAATAGCTCTGATCCTGATCTTTGTACAGCTCTTTTTCCCTTTTAGAGGGTGGGCGATTTTAGCGTCATCCTTTGTTGGTCTCTGTCTGTTTTCCTATTTCTGGTCTCGGAGTCTGAAAAAGAATCTTTCACTGGAAAGAGAAATGCGTTTTGGCTGGATGCAGGTTGGTGACCACATTCAGGAGCGTTTTTCAATCGAAAACGACAGCAGAATGCCAGCTCTTTGGGTAAAGATCATCGACTATTCTCAGATGCCGGGGTATACCGCCAGCAAAGTTACCAGCGTTCGAAGCCAATGGTATTCCCACTGGTTTACCCGGGGTGTCTGCAATCGTCGTGGTATTTATACTTTAGGTCCAACCAGCCTGGAAACCGTTGATCCACTAGGAATGTTCACAGTGCGGATTGATTACCCTGAAACAGTTACTATGATGGTCGTTCCTCCCATCCTCCCACTGCCCCGGATAGAAATCGCCCCAGGAGGAAGAACTGGTGAGGGAAAATCCACCAGCAGCGGACTGGAAAGGACCATTGTAGCTGGCGGCGTCCGGGAATACATGCCAGGAGATAGTTTGCGTTGGCTGCATTGGCCAACAACTGCCCGAAAGAATAAACCTTTTGTCCGGGTGTTTGATTTCTCGCCTGCCAGCAACTGGTGGATCTTGTTGGACATGGATCCCAACGTGCAGGCCGGAAAAGGGCAGGAGTCAACCGAGGAATATAGCGTTATTCTGGCAGCTTCCTTGGTAAATGAAGGATTAAAAGAGGATAAGTCAGTTGGATTAATCACCCACGGCGATGATTTGATCTGGCACACACCGGATGTGGGAGATGCCCATCTCTGGAAGATTCTCAGATCACTGGCTGTTGTCCGACCAACAGGTCCATCGCTGCCAGAAATGCTAGATCATCTTCGCACCACGCTGGAACAACGCACCAGTCTGGTGGTAATCACTCCGAATATTAATCCCGGCTGGTTGAATGATTTGGGATTACTGCTCAGGAAGGGGATCGTCCCCACAGTCCTGCTTTTGAATCCAACCGGATTTGGAGGTATCGGAAAACCGGATGCGATCCAGGATCGCTTACTGCGGATGGGTATCAAACATTACAACATTAATGATACTCTCCAGGATCTCTCCCAATTCCAACCGGAAGATTTTGCCGTCCAGCCAGGTGATCAAATGAGAAAGTATACCCAGAGCTTGAAGAAACAAACAGTGAATTGGAGGACCCTGGGATGATCACTGCGGTTCGCGAATTTGCTGATCATCATTTCACCGGCAGGACAATAAGAACCTGGATGTTGGTTCTTCTATTGTTTGTCATGCTGGCAAACGTCCTGCGAGATTCAATCCGGGGGGTGGAAAACAGTCTGCTGATGTTGATGATTGTTATCGGATTAATTCTGGGTTGGATCCTGGCCATTTCCAATGTTCCGGCTTGGAAAACCGGGTTGATCTCATTGCTCAGTGGCGGTACCATTATCACAATCCGAGTAGGCAGGCTGGGAAATTTAATCTCCGCCCTGTTCATCCAAATCATTGAATTGGGAGCAAAAACCTGGCAGTGGATATTCCAGGAAGGCCAAATTCCCCGATCAAATACAATTCCCCTAGGAGTAGCTGAGCTTGGAACGCGGATATTGACATTGGGATCCCGTCTGGCAGTCTGGATTCAAAGTCTCCTCCGGGGCAAACCGATCTTTGATCCTGTAGCCACAGCATTTGTCTGGGGGGTCCTAATCTGGATGATTGCTATCTGGGTCATGTGGCTAACAATCAGGATTCAAAATCCACTACTGGGGATCATTCCCATAATGACCCTCACTGCTCTGAGTCTGGTCTACACTGGCAAATCTGTCTACAATTTGATTCCTATGCTGGGTTTCATGATCGGATTGCTGGTCATGGTCCAGTACGATGCCCAAGAGGCACGCTGGATAGCAGAGAAACTTGAATTTGCTGGCATAATCCGGGAGAGAATGCTGGCATTCGCAGTTCAGTTGGCTTTTATTCTGATGATTTTCGCAGCCCTCAGCCCTTCTTTTTCCATTCGCAGAATTGTTGATTTTATCAACCGTGTCACATCTGACAATATCCATGAGGATGACCTGGTGCGATCACTGGGTTTAGAACCTCCTCCTGAACCTGGAAATATCAACGTTCTGGACAGCCGGCAAAGCGGAGGGCTCCCCAACAGGCATCTGATCGGCTCTGGAGAAGAGCTAAATGATCAAATTGTGATGATCATCAAGGTCCAGGAGCAGAGTGATACCGACACAGGGGATTTAGATTTTTCAGACCGTGTTTATTACTGGCGCAGTTTAACCTATGATCAGTATGTGGGTCGAGGTTGGGTCTCCCGGGATAGTGTAGATCAGAAGTACAATCCCGGAGAGAAAACACTCTCCAGCTGGCCTGATAATTACCGCATAATCCGGCAAGAGGTGGCGTACATAGAAGATTTGGGCGGTCTTATGTTCAGTGCCGGAATTCCCCTCAGCACAGATCAAAACTTTGAGATTGCCTGGAGGGTTCAGCCCAGAGATCAGGAGGTATTTGATATTTTTGGCGCATCCCTCAATGAGAATCATTATATAGCAGATTCTCTGCAGGCCGTGGCAAGCAAGGTGGAGTTGCAGGAAACCGGACAGGATTACCCGGATTGGATCCGCAATCGTTACATTGGCCTACCCGAGTCAGTTCCGGAACGGGTGCTTGCCCTTGCCCGGGATATCACAGCAACTGAACCAACTCCCTACGATCGGGCTATCGCCATCGAAACATTCCTACGCAGATTTCCATATACCCTGGATCTCCCGCAGCCGCCACAGGACCGGGATATCACTGATTATTTCTTATTCCACGCCAAGCGGGGCTATTGCGATTATTATGCCAGCGCCATGGTTGTTCTCTCCCGCGGTGCGGGGCTGCCTGCCCGATTAGTTACTGGATACATTGGTGGATATTACGATGAAAACCTGGATGCATATTTGGTCACGGCAGATCTTGCTCATGCCTGGGCTGAGATATATTTCCCAGGATATGGCTGGATAATCTTTGAACCAACCGGCGGAAGACCTGAGATTGACAGACCGGAGGATCCAATTCCGAAATTTGCTCAGGATTACGCCTCATCATTTGATCCCTTGGTTCCAGAAAAACCAGGGTTAGGGGTAAACTGGCTGCTAATCACACTGGCAAGTATTGTGGTCACCGGACTACTCGCGTACGGAGCTTTAGTCCTGGATGGTTTAATCCTCACAAATCTTCCGGTCCAAAAACAATTACCCAGGATCTACCGTCGAATATACAGGTATGCGCGTTGGATGGGTTATTCATCCCTACCGGGTGATACAGCCCATGAATTTATAGATAAATTGATTCATTTCATGAACCAATATGGCAAAGGAAGTAAAGAAGCCGAGTGGTTGTTGCCCGCAGCCGACCAGCTGCGAGAAATTACCTGGGCATATTACCTGGTTATGTACAGTCCTGATGGCGGCGCAGCGATCGATCCCAGGGAGACAGCCCTTACTTACCGCTACCTCCGTTCCCGGATGTGGTATCTCTGGTTATTGGTTCGCGCTTATCCCTATCGGCTATCACGGTATTTTCTATGGGACTCAGCCCCGATGATAATCAGCCCGCGACCAACACAAACATAAAAGGATGACTATGAAAAATATCAAAACATTCTCTGAAAAAATCGTCGCCAATATTAGCCGGGTGATTATCGGTAAAAGAGAGACTATTGAACAGGCAGTGGTCTGCCTGTTATGCCAGGGACACCTTCTAATTGAAGACATCCCCGGGGTGGGGAAAACGATGCTGGCCCGCAGTCTGGCTCGTTCTCTCGAGGCATCCTTCGGACGCATCCAATTCACGCCTGATATGCTTCCCAGCGATATCACCGGGGTATCCATTTATAACCAGGCAACCAAGGATTTTGAGTTCCGGGCAGGACCAGTGATGGCAGAAATTGTGCTGGCGGACGAGATTAACCGGGCCACTCCCAAAACACAATCCGCCCTGCTGGAAGCCATGCAAGAAAGAACAGTCACAGTCGATGGGATTACCCATCCTCTTCCTGAGGTGTTTATGGTAATCGCCACCCAGAACCCTATTGAGCATGAAGGAACATTCAGGCTTCCCGAAGCCCAGTTGGACCGGTTTTTAATGCGGATCCCCATCGGCTACCCGCTATTAAAAGATGAGATTGATATTCTTGATGGTCAACAGTTCCTGCATCCGATTGATGAACTGAAACCAGTGGTCACTGTAAAGGATGTTCTTGAAGCCCAGCATACCCTTCGATCCGTTCATATCGCTCCACCAGTGAAGCGCTACATTGTCGAACTGGTTCAGCGCACCCGGGCGCACGAGGATGTATACCTTGGGGCCAGTCCCCGCGGCAGTTTGGGACTCTTTCGGGCTGGACAGGCAATAGCAGCCATCCAGGGTCGTGATTATGTCACCCCTGATGATATCAAATCTGTGGCTGACCCTATTCTCGGTCACCGCATGATCCTGGCTCCTGGAGCCCGGCTACAAGACCTCAACGAAGAATCTGTATTGGAAGATGTGTTGGAAAACACGCCAATCCCAAAAGGTGATTATTCAGAATAATATCAAGAAATAATCCAACGATAAGGAGATTTAATGCTGGCTTATATTGTGCGGAGAATATTGATCTTACCGATTATTATGGCGATTGTTACATTTGTCTTATTCTTCCTGATCATGCAGCTTCCAATCGAGCAGCGAGTAGCAGTATATCTTCCTTCAATGAGTGCGGATACATTTTTTGACCCGGAAAAAGCGCGGGCTCTAATTGATAATACAATTGAGAAACACGGGTTAAACGATCCTTTTCATACCCAGTATATCCGCTGGGTAAAAAAGACTGATAGTTGGCGATTGGGGTTTTTCCCCAACCTGGAGGCAGCCGGTATTAGAAGGCATATTAGCTCGTGTTCCAGCAACAGCTGAGTTAGCGCTGGCTGCATTTATCCCGTCGATAATCCTGGCATTAATACTTGGAGGGCTGGCAGGAAGATATCAAGGAAAATGGCCAGACCATCTAATCCAAACAATGACATTTGTATTGTGGGCTTTCCCATCGTTTATTCTTGGCCTAATATTGCTTAATTTGCTTTATGCTTGGAACGGGTGGTTTCCTCCAGGGAGGTTAAGCATATCGGCAGGTCCGATTGTTGATTCAGAGTTCTTTATAAACTATACAGGCATGTCTACCTTTGATGCATTAATTAATGGGAATTTTGAAATACTCTGGGATGCTATCCGTCATCTCATTCTGCCGGTAATTACCTTGGCAGGCGCCCAGTGGGCGTTGTTAACACGAATCATGCGCTCATCCATCATTGACACGTTAACGCAAGATTACATAAAAACGGCCCGTGCAAAAGGTTTGCCCGAAGAGCGAGTATTAAATCTCCATGCCCGTCGCAATGCGCTGTTACCGTTTATATCCACCGGGGGTGTAGCTGTATCACTGCTTCTCAGCGTGATCGTAGTTATTGAAACAGTATTTGCCAGAAATGGGATTGGTAATTCAGCAGCGGAAGCGATCCTATTCAGCGACATCCCGGTAGCAATTGGATTTGCATTGTTTAGCTGCCTGGTTACGGTGATCGCCAGTTTAATTGCAGACATTCTCTATGGCATCATCGATCCCCGGGTCAGATTAACCGGACCAACTCTGTGAAAATTTTCAAATTCCTTCGTCGTAACTTCGGTATGGTAGTTGGTTTTTTGATCGTGGTAAGTTTTGCAGTAGTGGCTATAACTGTGCCTAAAATTGCCCCCCCTGAAGATACAGAGGATCCTTATACCCTTCCAAGAGGTTCTTACGGTGCCTCACCCAAGCCCCCCTCCGAGGAACACCCGCTGGGATTATTGGAAAATCAAGGTGATATCCTCTATGGGCTGATCTGGGGGACAAGAGGAGCATTCATCATGAGTTTGCTGATCGCATTGGGACGAGTCTTGATTGGTGGGGTGATAGGCATCTTCTCTGGATACTATGGACGGATTATCGACGCAGTCCTTATGCGCCTAACGGATGCTTTTCTCTCCTTTCCACTCATGGCTGCCGTTCTGATCCTGCTAACCCTATTTGGCGGAGGATTATTAGGGATCCAGACCGGCGGCGCGGAGAAATATATCATCATTGCCTTAATAGCCTTCGGTTGGATGGGGCATGCCCGATTAATCAGGGGTAACGTGTTATCGGAAAAAAACCAGGAGTACATCCAAGCAGCCATCACCCTGGGCGCAACTCCCCGTCGGATTATCTTTAAGCATATTCTACCCAACACCTACCACGGATTATTAGTCCTGATCACTTCTGATATTGGCAGCATTGTGGTCTGGATGGCAGTCTTCAGTTTTCTGGGATTCTCCGGAATCCAGCCAACAGCAGATTGGGGAAAAATGGTCAATAATTCACGCAACTGGATCGTCAGTGCGCCCACAACCGCTTTAAAGTATTGGTATACTTTTATCCCTCCCAGCCTAGCCATCATCTTATTCTCATTTGGTTGGAATCTGATCGGGGATGGATTAAGGAATTTGCTTGACCCCCGGATTTCTAAGACCCAATGATCATTTTAACCCAAAGGACCAGGTCCCTTCGAGGGACCTGGTCCTTTTAGATGATAACCATAAAAAAACTCCCCAAGGAAATTTGGGGAGTTCTGTATTCTAAGCTAGTTTTGGTTACTATTTCAGGTTAACCG
Source organism: Chloroflexota bacterium (assembly GCA_030609055.1). Lineage (GTDB taxonomy): Bacteria > Chloroflexota > Anaerolineae > Anaerolineales > UBA11858 > B10-G9. The sequence goes on from JAUWCZ010000004.1 coordinate 33,547, forward strand.
TTTAGCGTGGTTTTCTTAACCTGGGATCCATAATATCGCGGACGGCATCACCAAGCAAATTCCAACCCAGCACGTAAAGTGAAATGGTGACCCCCGGAAAAACAATAATAAACCAATATTTATCCAAGACCGGGATCCAATTGCGGGCAAAGTTAATAATCTGGCCCCAATCGGCATATCCTACCTGAACTCCAACTCCCAGGAAGCTGAGAGTTGCAAATGCCAGGACATAGGTGCCGATATCCATGGAGGCAATCACCAAGGTTGGAAAGATTGCATTGGGTAAAATATGCCGCGTCACGATTCTCATATCAGTGGCACCAGACACACGGGCAGCCAAGACATACTCTCTCTCCTTAACAGAGAGAATATCACCTCGAATTAAACGAGCATAGGACGTCCATCCAAAGGCAATTAAAGCTATCATCGGTGTCACAATGCCTTTTCCTAATTTTGGCTGCAAAACTGTCGCAATCGTTAAGGCAGCTAACAAATATGGAAAAGCCATAAAGACTTCCACGATTCGCATTAATACTTCATCCACAGCACCGCCGTAATACGATGCAATTGTCCCAATCAGCAGCCCTATGACAACAGTGGAAAAAGTAACAATCAGACCCGCTTTAAAGGCTGTCCTGGTTCCCCACACCAACCCGTAATAGATATCATATTGACCTTCTGTTGTGCCCAGCCAGTGCCAATCTTCATCTCCAGGGGAGAGATCCTCATCGGTCATCCAGGAAGGCGGCTGCGGTTCAGCTCGAAATCCATCCCGGGGAATATCAAAACGATCATCATAATCTTCGTATGGAGCAAGCACCGGTGCCAGGATCGCAATAACCAGGTAGACCAGGATCAGTATGATCCCGATCAACGATATCGGGGTTGTAAGTAATTTTCGGACGTTTTTCATGACAGCCTCACCCGGGGATCAAAGAATCCATACAGCACATCAACCAGCAAGTTCCCTCCCACCATGACGAAACTGCTAAATAACACCAATCCCAATAAGGTAACCACATCAAAGGCAGCAGCAGAGTTAACAAACAAGCGGCCCAAACCATGCAGGTTATAAATTGTTTCTGTAATTACAACACCTGTCAAGAGGCCGATAAAAAGCAGCCCACCAATGGTAACAACTGGCAGCATGGCGTTCTTCCGGGCATGGAGGTTCCTGACCACCCGCTCACTTAATCCCTTCGACCGGGCTGTTTTAATGTAATCCTCACGTAAAGTCTCCAACATGGAGGATCGCATCACCCGCATTACCTGGGCAAAGATTAAATAAGATAACCCGAACACCGGCAGAATTAAATGTTTTACCGCATCCAGGAAAACATCCCAGCGCCAGTTAAGGATTGCATCAACGGTATTGATTTTGGTATATTGCGTAAAGACGGTAGGATCCCAAACGATATTTTTTGCCCATTGAGACAAACTTTCTGGCGGCAGCCAATCTAACCCGGAATAGAATATCATCAACATTAACAGGGCAAACACAAAGGTAGGAAATGACCAGGCAACCACCGCAAACACCCGCGAGAACTGATCGATAAATTTGTTGTGATTCACAGCCGCCTGGATCCCCACATAGATTCCCGATGCCATAATGGGGCCGATACTCCACAAAGCCAGTTCTAGGGTTACAGGCAATTTGGTCATAATCGCTTCCGTAACAGGCATTTGGGCTGTATGGGACCACCCTAATTCTCCTCGAAGGATCCCCCCTTCAATTTCTCCAGTTACTTCATCTTTATTTCCCACCAACCAGCGAATATATTGTTTAGGAATCGGTTCATTTAACCCATATTTTTCGATAATCTTCTGAACTGCAGTTGCTGTTCTTGGGACATCAGAGACATATAAAGTCGCTCGCTCTATTGGATCAAGCAGCATCAGCATCGCAAATATCAATATGGTGACCCCAAACATAATTACTGGCAAAATTAATAACCGCCGCAGAATATAAGCCGTCATACAAACCTCCGTCCATTATTAACTAGATGCAAATACAAAATAAAAATAATATTGAATAATTCCAGTTAACGTAAATTGTCAAAAATTGTCATACGATCGAAAAAAAAAGAGCCGAGGATGAGGTTACACTCAAACCTCGGCTCAGAGAAACTATATCATGAGTTACTCAGCCATTTCATTGGCGAGTTCGATCGCAAAATCTTCAACTGCAATTCCACCCATGATTGGCTCCCAGAACATCCACTGCGGGCCGCCAGCGCGGTCCTGTAACAGACCTCGCCAAAGAGCATACGCAGCATCATGCGCTTTCAGTTCATCGCCATTGTGGAATTTCACACCTGAGCGAATCTTAAAGGTATAGGTTGTCCCATCCTCAGAGATCTCCCAGGATTCCGCAATGCCACCCACGAAGCTGCTGTAATCTTCCCTTTCCATCATGACCAGGGGTTCATACAACTGCATTATAACGCCGCTGCTTGCACTATCGTACATGTAAGCCGGGTCAAAAGTCTCCGGTCCTCCAATCGTGGTGTAAATCAACGTGGTAGGATCCGCCGCGTCATCACTCTTGGATAATGGATAGGCATAGGGATCTGGGTAAGCAGCATTAAAGTAATAACCCTCCACGTAGAGTGGTTCGTAGTGGCGGCCTGAAGCCTGCACACCGAAGATGTCGATTGCATCTGCAACAGCCATTTGCTGAAGCTCATTGTAAGCAGCATCAGCTTTAGCAGCATCTGCGTAAGATAACGCCTCATCAATCTTGGCTTCATATTTCGCGTACAGATCCTCGGGGAAATTCTGCCAGCCAGAGAAGGTGCCATAGCTCGCCATGTAGGGGGTAACCCAGTTGTGCGGGTGATGGTAATCCTCAATCCAGCCAATCCAGAACATGGGGAAGTGTCCGGCGATCATGCCTTTCAGGTAGGTCGGCCACGGCACGGAAAGAATCTCGACCTGGAAATTGTCATTGAGGGCTTCCACATTGGTTTTGAGAATTTCAGACATCATCCGGCGTTGATCGTTGCCGGTGTTGTAGGTGAGGACCATATAAAAGCCTTCGGTCCAGACATCACCTTCATCATCCTCGCCAGCGGGAATGCCGTCACCGTCAACGTCCGCCGCCTTAAATTCCTCTTCAGCCTTTACAGGATCGAAGGAATAGGCAAAGTCATCGGCATGGTAACCCAGCATGGGGTTGATGATCGGACCCAGACGCTGTTCAGCCTCACCCAGGAATCCCTCTTCAATGAAGATGGCCCAGTCAAAGCTGTAGTTAAAGGCTTTCCGAAGATGGACATCGGAGAAGAAGTCAACGGGGATACCGTCACCCAAAGATCCGTTTCCAATGTAGGGGTTGCCGCCTTCAGCATTAACGTTGAAGTTAAAGAAGCCGTCAACTGAATCTACACCTCCCAGTCCCTTATAGAGCCGGAACTGGCCATCAGGATTAACTGTGACACATTCTTCTGTCACATAGTCGCATTCCTCGGCGACCATGGGGTCAACCTGTTCAGCGTACTGCCGCGGAACATAGTTAAAGTCGGCATCTCCCGCTTCAAACATGGAGAATCGGGTGCCCCACTCATCTACGCTCTTAATCACGTATCTATCGAGGGCCGGGGGACCACTCGGCCCGCCTTCCCAGATCGGTTCTGTCCGGAAGTAATCAGCATTGGCGACAAATGATATTTCTTCACCATGCCTCCAGTGTTCCAGCTTAAAGGGTCCGGTGCCATTCGCGGCATCAAACAGGATAGATTCCTCAGCTGAGGGATCATGCCAAGGCACCCAATTGTCACAGGAGCCGTCCCAACCGCCGTTAGCAGCCATCCACGCTTGATCCAGCGGGCTTGCCCACCCATTGGCCAGGGTTTGCAGCATCGGACCGAAAGCTGCAGGCATGTTGATGGTCATGGTCATGGCGTCGTCATCGTAGGTGACGGCGGCTTTGACCGCTTCACAGACCTTAACCAGCACATCAGCGGGAACATCAGCAAAATCAGTGATGCCCTCGTCTTCTGGTTCGGGTTCTGGTTCAGGGGTTGCCGTAATCACAACTTCTACTTGTTCCTTCACTATTCTTTCGACTACTTCAGGTACTGAAGGACCACAAGCGCTGAGAATAAAACTCGCAATCAAGATTATTCCCAAAACAAGCATCAAATTTTTCTTAAACCTCATATCTCCTCCTAAAGATTTTTCAAAGAACAGTCATTCATACTTGAAATATTTTTTTATCTATGTCTGATACCACCTCCTTTTGTCTTTCCTTGGTATTGAATTAGGATCATTAAAGAATTATGGCTTCCCCATCCCTTTCAACCAAATGGCACGCACTAAAATGGTCAGTTTCTATTTCAATAAAATCAGGTTCTTTTTTGAAGCAGATATCCTCTGCCAAGGGACAGCGGGTGTTGAAATTGCATCCCTGAGGTGGATTGGCTGGGTTTGGAAGGTCTCCCTCGATTAATACTCTTGACCTTTCTTTTTCAATCTTAGGATCAGGGATAGGCACTGCAGATAACAATGCTTGTGTATAAGGGTGGAGAGCGTTGTCATATAGAACTATTTTATCAGCAATTTCCACAATTTTACCCAGGTACATGACGGCTACGCGGTTACTAATATGACGAACCATGCTAAGATCATGGGCAATGAAAATATATGTGAGTCCTAACTCATCTTGAAGTTCTTCCAGCAAGTTGACCACTTGAGCCTGGATTGAGACATCCAGCGATGAAATGGGTTCATCGCAAATGATCAGCTCAGGATTCAATGCCAGCGATCTCGCGATTCCGATTCGTTGCCGCTGGCCCCCTGAAAACTCATGGGGATATCTATTCATACAGGATGGTGAAATACCAACATAATCAAGTAATTCGGCAATCCTATCATCCAAGTCTTTTCCCCGCATGGCGTCATGAATTTCTAAAGGTTCACCAACAATATTTTTTATATTCATGCGAGGGCTAAGGGATGCATAAGGATTCTGGAAAATCATTTGGATTTTTCGACGTAATGTTTGGAGTTCTTTCTTCGAAAGCAGGGCTAGATCCTCTCCATCAAAAAACACATGACCATCCGTTGGCCGATAGAGTCGAACGATCGTTCTTCCTATAGTCGTCTTTCCACATCCACTTTCTCCAACTAATCCCAAGGTTTCACCGCGATAGACATTAAAATTTACTCCGTCAACAGCTTTTACATCTCCAACATGCCTTTGAAAGACACCTCTTCGGATTGGGAAGTACTTTCTTAATCCCTCAATCCGTAAAATCTCATCTTCTATTCTCATCAGAATTTCTCCACCTTTTCACTTTCCCAACATGCCACCTCATGATTCTCATTCAATTTTTCCAATGGCGGCATTTCCTGGAGACAACGGTCAATCACAAATGTACATCGATTAGCAAATGGGCATCCTTGAATTTTCCCAATCAGATCAGGTGGTTCTCCAGCAATTGAATATAATCTTCTTTTGGAAGTAGCTTCTGGATTCGGTAAAGATCCTAACAAACCCACCGTGTAGGGATTTTTGGGGGTATCAAACACTTCATTGACTGACCCTTTTTCAATGATTCGTCCTGCGTACATTACATTAACTCGATTCACCATCCGTGCAATAACCCCCAAATCATGAGTAATCCAAATAACAGACATACCCAGCTTTTCCTTAAGGTTATTAACCAGGTCAATTATCTGCGCTTGAATTGTAACGTCGAGAGAAGTAGTCGGTTCATCTGCTATTAATATTGTAGGATTACAAGATAAAGCCATGGCGATCATTGCCCGCTGACGCATTCCCCCAGAGAAATGATGGGGGTAATCATCAAGCCTTTGTTTAGCTTCTGGTATCCCTACTAATGATAATAATTCTGCAGCGCGGTCCCGGGCTTGTTTATTCCCCATATTCTGATGAAGTTTTATGGCTTCCATGATTTGAAAACCAACGGTTAATACTGGATTAAGAGATGTCATGGGGTCCTGAAAGATCATCGCGATTTCATTTCCGCGAATTTTTCTCATTTCATTTTCATTCAAGCTCAGTAAATCTTGACCGAAAAAAACTACTTTTCCAGCTTCAATTTTTCCTGGAGGTGAAGGAATAAGGCCCATGATTGACAAGGCATGAACAGATTTTCCACAGCCGCTTTCCCCCACTACTCCCAATGTATCACCTTTATCCATTTGATAGGACATTTCTTCTACTGCGTGGACTACCCCTTCTTCCGTGTAAAAACGAGTGGTTAGATTTTCAACATTCAGAATACGTTCCCGATTCTCCAATCTGCAACCCTCCGATAAGAACTATTCTTCTTTGTACACTCTACGATTACAAAGGTTCGGTTTTTATTGCTCCATTCAACCAAAATTTAACCTTGAAATCAAAGTTATATGCAAAAGATTTAACCGTTTTCTATTTATATCATACTGTAATTTGAAATTCTACCATATAAGGGGGTTTCATACACAATATCAGCAAAATTGTTTATCCCATCGCTGGGGATTGAATAATATCATAACTAAGTACATCCAACAACTACCTTATCCCGCCGATATTCCACAATGGGGGGTAAGAGCCAGACTGAAACCCCTCCAGGATCGGGTTGGAGAGGATGATATCCCGGCGGAAGAACAAAGGGAGAACCGGCAAGTCATCTGCAAAGATTGTTTGCATCTTCATTAGAGATTCTTGTGTATCATTCGAATCCGGCAGGGATGAGTGAATAATGTTGCACTCGGCATCAAAACTTTCGTTGGTATAACCAGGCGCATTGGCACCACCCCAACCTTTTGGAGCCGACGGATAAAGACCTGGAATTTCATCTAAAGTAAAAATACGGCAGAGGTGATAGTGCCCGGTTGACCACGCAAAAAGAGCCAGATCAAACCGCCGTCCAAAAACAGGTCCTTCCGGACCTGGCGCCAATAACTCAGACGCAGGGAGGTTTTCAATTAAAACCTCAATACCACAGGAAGTTAAATCATCTTGTATCAGCGTAGCTGTAGGGGGTACTATTCTTTCTCCCACCACCAGGAAGGATAGTTGAAATTGCGTACCATCCTTGACATCTTCCACTCCTTCCGCTACTCGGGGTGTATTTTGATTCTGGTCATGGTCGATCCAGCCAATCTCTTCCAAGGTATTAGCAGCGTCTTGAGGTTGGTAGATAATGCTGGAACCATGGTTAATAAAACGGGGATCATCTGGGGGATAGAAACTATTTACTACAAAACCTGCATCGCCTCGATTTGCTGCGATACCCTCTCTATTAATGCACTGAGCTATCGCCTGTCGGGTTCTTGGATCCTTAAGATAAACCCTTTTTGAATTCAATGAGTTAATCCCAAAACTAATCTGCTCCCAAGCCCCCCCCTCAATATAATTGAGTCTTACTTCGCCTTCTTGTTCCAGAATCTGTAATTCCGGTAGATAATCAAATAGATCAGAGATATTAGCGACAATCTCACATTCACCAGAAGAATAAGCAGCCAATGCTTCTTCGGCACCTTCTACAAACCGGAATACCAGGGCATCGAAAGCGGGTAGCCCTTCCCCTTTTAAATGATATGCGTCATTTTTAATGAGTGTGATGTGATCTCCGACAACCCATTCTACAATCCAGTATGGCCCCCACCCAAGCGGTTGTTGAGTCGTCTGGTTCGAGGTCAACAGATCTGCCACTGACAGATCTGCCCAAAGGTGCTCCGGTAAGGGGGAGAAATAAAACTCCGGATATGAATAGATACCCAGGTATCCCGGTACTCCTTTCCAGAGGATTGTGTTCTCATCCACCGCTTCGTAATCAGCGGTAAATCGTAGATTCTGGGGGCCTGAGGAGCCATATAATTCCCGTGCGATTTGATAGGAAAACACGGAATCGAGTGCAGTTAATGGGGTTCCATCAGACCAGGTAAGGCCAGTTTTTATTGGGAACTTTATCTCAACTTGATCTAGTATGACCGGGGTTTGATTCTGATAGGTTTCCCAACAATCAATACCTGAACAACCAGAAGGACGATATTCCACCCCACTAGCCAGTATCGATAGATTTCCTTTTGAATCGACTATCCTCTCACCAGGGTTAACTTCCACCGGGACAACAGATACCAATTCATTAGCCCGGGAGGGGATCTCCTCCAGCAGTGGCGAATAAAACTCATAATCAACCTCATCTACAGGACCATCATAAATTGCCTGGCGAATAATTTTCGCAGAGGTTGATTGATCTCCATAAAGAAAGAGCGAAGTGGGTTCCTCTCCCAAGCAGATTGACAGCACCCTTTCAGGCAAGGGAGAAGGCGCCAGCATAGGGGTTGTATCTTCCTGGCTTGTTTCAGGAAGCTGCAGTGGATAGTTCCCTTCAAAACCACAAGCTGATAGGAGAAATAAAAATAATAAAATGAGGGACAGGATATATCTGCTCTTTAAAACCATGGAATTTTATCTTCTTCAACCTCTCTCATGCGCAGATATGACCTGTAGCGGTCCGGGTGGATGTTCTTATTCCTGACCGCATCAATCACGGCACAGTCCGGTTCATGAATATGAGTGCAATCACTGAATCGGCAATCCCCCACGATGCTGCTGATTTCCCGGAAGTAGCCATCTACTTCCTCTGGTTCTATATCCCATAGATCCAACGCCTTTAAGCCGGGTGTGTCCGCCACATACCCTCCCTCACTTAAAGCGACAAGCTTTCTACTCACAGTGGCATGTTTCCCTTTCTGGGTTGCTTCACTAATTTCTCTCACTGCCAGCCCCAAACCGGGTTGGATCACATTTAGGATACTGGTTTTTCCAGCTCCAGAAGGTCCTGCCAGCAAGCTGACTTTACCTATCATACGCTTTTTGAGCGCTTTGATCCCACGCTTAGATACTGCAGAGGTATAGAATACTGGATAATCTATCTTCTGATAGCGGTCAAATAGCTCCCGGGCTTTTTTCATGCCGGTTAAATCAATCTTGTTGGCGACAATGATAGCGTCAACCTCCTCTCTTTCCGCGATGACCAGGAAACGATCCAGCATCCTCAAGCGAGGCTCGGGCTGGACAATGGAAAAAACAAACACAGCTTGATCAGGATTGGCAATGATAATCTGCTGATATTCACCGCGAGGTGTAGGGGCCATCCGGAAGATCATGCTCTGACGGGGCTCTACTTCTTCAATCATCCCTTGCCCGTCTTCTTGTTTTGACACCTGGACCCAATCCCCGATAGCGACAAGATCCCCCGTTTTGCGGCCTTGTTTTAAACGCCCCCGGAGTTGACAGACCAACACGCCCTCGGCGGTTTCAACGGTGAAAAAACCGGATTGAGCCTGGATAACCAACCCGCGTAGGAATTCACTCATGCAGCAACTTTCCTCACAAGATTATTCTTCACCATTTTCAGTGTCCGGTCTCGCCCAAACGCCAATTTCGGCTTCCCAGGGATAATATCGCAAAACCTGGTTAAAATAGAGCTCCACCACGCGCCGGAAGATAGGAGCTGCCACATCAGATCCTTCCCCGGCATTTTCAGCAATCACCACCACCGCAATATCTGGTTTGTTTTCATTTTGATTATTTGTATATCCCGCAAACCAGGCGTGGGACTCTCCAGATCCAGACTCTGCAGTTCCTGTTTTTCCAGCGACAGGGATTTGTAATCCCCTGATCCGGTGATTAGCAGTTCCCCGGGGATTACTAACCACCTGGATCATGGCGTTCTTTATGAAGTTGAGATTCTTGCTGCTGATTGGTAATTCGCCCACTGTTTGCGGTTCAAAGGAGAATACCTCTTCACCACCGGAGCTTCGGATGCTCTCCACAAACTGGGGTCGATAGAGGGTTCCTCCATTTCCTATAGCTGCCATGAATTGAACAACCTGGAGTGGTGTCACCAGAGTATCCCCCTGGCCAATGGCCAGATTTGTGGCGTCAATTTCGGATTGAGGAACGGGTATAAATCCAGCTTCCTCCTCCAGTGTCTCAATCCCTGTTAAGGATCCGAGCCCAAAACCTTTTGCCATTTCTGATATTGCATCGGTGAGCCCTTTCCGGTACAGGTCCAACCCGATATGCCAGAAGTATGGATTACAGGATCGCATTAACCCTTCAGTCAGAGTAAGCACTCCGCTGGGAGGTGTCTCATCATCTTCAAGGAAGTGGTCGTAGGTCCAGTCAGTCAAAACCACTCCAGCCAGTTCTTCAAAGAAATAGCCACAGTCATAGATATCCCCTGCCTGGAATTCTCCACTTTCCAACCCGGCGGCCAAGGTAATGATTTTAAATACAGAGCCGAGGGGATATAAACCCTGGGTTGCTCGATTGAGAAAAGGAGATTTCTGATCCGATTTATAGTATTCCTGGAGCAGAAGGCTGGAGTTGTAATAATAAGAATTAAATGCATTGGGATCAAAATGGGGATTGGATGCCATTGCCAGAACTCGTCCGGTATCCAATTCCATCACCACAATAGCACCGTTGTAACCATATAAAGCCTTCTGAACCTCCAGCTGAAACTCTTTATCTATAGTGGTATAAATTTCTGCTGGCGGTGCGGCTTCAGACCTTGCCAGCTGGGAAAGAATCTCACCTTCTCCATCCACTACATAGAGGACCCCACCCCGGTCACCGCTTAAGTAAGGTTCCCCCCACTTTTCCAGACCTTGCCCGCCAACCTTTTCATCTCTGGAATATCCGAGGATTCGGTAATCATCTTCCTCCGCTTCCTGAATCCAGCGTACATACCCAACAGCTTGCGGGGCTACACCACCACTAAAATAATACCGGCCATCAAAAGTCCTTAATAACAGCCCGGTATTTGTATAGCCCTCGAGGATTCCCAAACGCGACTCAATGGTATCCATCGAAAGTGCCCCCAGCGGAATGTACCAATCCACATCAGGAGGAAAATCTTCATACATGGCATAAATCACTTCCGGGGGTATATCAAGATCCCTGCCTAATTCATCTAATAACTTTTCTTCTTTTTTGGGTTTTATTTGTGAGGGTGTAATGCCCAGCGAAACTGCTTCAGCATAGGCTACGATGACACTACCCTCCCGGTCATAGATATTGCCCCTGGATGGAACAATTCGGGTTAGCTGCACCTGGTTCTCCCCTTCTATCTCTGGGAAGATGAGGGCTTTTGACCAATCAACTTTCCACTCACCGCTGGATAAGGTTAGCATGAGAATAATATCCCGATTGATAGCTTCGATCAAACGACTGTTGTAGGTAATGGAAATGGCAACCTGTGCCTGCTCTGGATCAATAAAGGATGACAAGACGGTATAATCCAGGGATTCCAAAGCAAGCTCAACAGCAAAATCCTGGTAAAGTCTTGAAAACTCTTCCTCACTTACTTGAGATTGACTCGCTGGACTCAACTGAGCATACATAGCCTGGTAATCATTCTCTTTCCAGTTATCAAGGAAATCCACAGCAGTCTTTTCCACATCGGGTGTCTGGGTTGTCTGTACAACTGGCGTGGCTAACCCCGGTGTTGGTGTGTCAATCTCTGCTTGGGTTGCTTCAGGAGAGGATTTCCTACATCCCACAAGCAAGATCAATAGGCACAAGAGTATTTTTTTTCTTTTCATAACCATTCACTCATTCAATTATTGTAAATGTTCTCCAAATAATATCTGGGGATACATCGGGCATTGATAGTTAATGGATTCCTGGCAGCGATCTGCAACTCCCGAATCCAATTTCCCCTCGACCTCCTGAATAAGCAGCGAGAGGTGACAGAGTGGCAAACCCATCACATTAGCGAAACAGCCACTAAACTCAGGGGCAGGATTAAAGTATTCATTCTGGATGGCGTAAGCGCCAGCTTTATCAAAAGGATCGCCGCTGGCTATATAGTCCAGAATCTCTTTTTCGCTGTAATGCCGCATGGTTACTTCCGTGGTAATCACCTGAGATCGCATTTCCCTAGTTGGAAGGTGATATACTGCTAATCCGGATAGAACCTGGTGCGTTTTACCTTTCAGACGGTCTAAAATAATTCTCGCATCCTCAGGATTCTTTGGTTTACCCAGCATCTCATCCTGATCAACAACGATTGTATCAGCAGCTATTACTACTACTTCCGGAAGTGAATTCTCAGCCATTCTTTTCCCAGCAGCTAACGCTTTTCCTTTGGCTAATCTAAGAACATATGCTGCAGGTTTCTCTCCGGGGAATTTGGTCTCTTCAACATCAGTATCCAGGACGATGAAATGATTAAACAGATTCCTTAACAACATCTGCCGCCGCGGGGATTTGGATGCCAAGATAAACTCTGTCATGGCTAACGGGTTGATAGATTTCTTCTCCATCATGCTGCTCGTTCAACACAACAAATTCTATCACACGATAGGAATAATCTTCTGATATCGATGACAATGGGGGAACAGGCCGAATTAAAAAAACAGTAAGCCAAAACTTGAGTACCTTTTGGTAAAATGGCTTTGATAAAACATGGTTAAAACACAGTTTAGAAAGAATTTTCTGAAGGGATTGTTGATCTGTCTCAGCCTGCTGTGCACCATATCGACTGTGGGAGCGCAAGCTGGACGAGACGTGGTTATATCCAATCCAGAAACAGCTCAATTTCCCTTTATCACGGTTTATTTTGATATCACTGATAGGGACGGCAGATTGGTTACTGATCTGCTTGAAGATCAGGTTACGCTCAAGGAAGATGAAACTGAGCTGACAGTTCTGGATTTTGAATCCCTCACACCTGGTATTCAGCTGGTCACTGCATTAAATATCTCTCCCCCATTTGCAATCCAGGATATCAGCGGTAAATCCCGATTCAATTACATTACAGAAGCACTGCTAAATTGGGCTAATCAATCACAGGCTGACTCGCCAGATGATATTAGCTTGCTATCCAACGATGGGCTTGAACTCACCCATACGGATGACAAGGATGATTTTATAGCTGCGCTGGAAGCGTATTCTCCAGAATTGCGGGAGACAGAACCTAATTTCAATGTCCTGGCAAAGGCAATTGAGCTTGCTTCTGATCCTGTGGATCAATTAGGAATGAAGAGGGTTGTGCTGCTATTCACTCCCCCATCTCCACCCGATGGTTCTGCTGCAATAGAAAGCCTGATCTCACAAGCCAAAGACAATCAGGTAATCGTAATAATCATCCTGGTATCATCACCAGCCTTTTTTGAGTCTACCGGTGCTGAATTATTAAAAGAGCTCAGTGTAGAAACTAAGGGGGATTTTATAACTTACTCTGATGGTCAAACCCTTCCTGATTTTGAAAGCATGTTTTCTCCGCTACGCAGTACTTACCTGATTAATTATAAATCTCAAATCGTTACCTCCGGAGTTCATACACTGGAGTTATCCATAGGGTCTGATTTGGGTGCTAGTCTTGGGCAAATAGAATTCATCCTCGATGTGCAGCCACCGAATCCCATTTTTATATCTCCCCCTCAGGTGATCACTCGCAAGGGCACTCAATCGGGAGATGAAACTAACTCTACGGTTGAGTTCGAACCGTTATCAGTTAATCTGAATGTGATCATTGAATTCCCCGATGGACATCCAAGAGACCTTGAAGAGGTCATTTTCCGTGTTGATGGGGAGGTCGAAACCAGAATAACAACACCTCCATATTCTCAGGTTGATTGGGATTTAAGTCAGTATCAGACCAGTGCCGTCCACTATATAACCATCGAGGCTGTGGATACTCTCGGACTCAGCAGACAGAGTGTTCAAACACCTGTACAGATCCTCATCGATGTACCTCCTCCCACGATCAGAAACATTATGGGCGAGAATGCCGGGGCTTTTGCGGGACTGGCATTTGTTCTCATC
>JAUWCZ010000052.1 GCA_030609055.1 Chloroflexota bacterium
CAAACAGGCCCTGGACAGCGGTGCCGATGTGGTCTTCGGCGCTGGCGGCAAGACCGGTAACGGTGCTCTCATCGAAGCAGCCGGTGTTGAAGGTGTCTACTGCATCGGTGTTGACTCCGATCAGTGGTTCACCGTTCCTGAAGCTCACGACTGTCTGGTTTCCAGCGCGATGAAACTCATCACACCTGGTGTCTTTGACCTTGTCACGTTGCATCAGGCTGGCGAACCGGTTACCGGAAACTTCTACGGTGCGTTTGGCCTGGCTCCGTTCCATGACTTTGATGCTGAAGTTTCTCAGGATATTCAGGATCAACTTGCTGATATCCGCGATTTGCTTCTCGCCGACGCGCTTGCCACAGGATATCCTCCTGGCGAAGAGGATGAACTCGGAAGTGAAGCAAACCCGATTCAGGTTCTCTTTGTACCTTCCGTGGATATTGACTTCATGATTGCCAGCGGCGACTTGATTGAAGAGGGTTTTAATGAAGCCACTGGCCTTTACTTTGATGTCAGTGTTCCCGCCTCCTATGCAGCCACCATCGAGGAGATGTGCGCTGCCTCTGATAAAACTATAGGTTTTATCCCAGCCTTTGGTTACGTGCTTGCCAACGAACTCTGTGGTGTGGAACCAGCCCTGGCGGCTGAACGCTATGGATGGAACGTCTACTGGGCTCAGTTCATCGTACCTCGTGACAGTGACATTCAAACCCTTGAGGACCTGGAAGGCAAAACCTGGGCTTACCCAGATGCTACTTCAACCTCCGGTTATCTCTTCCCTGTCGCTATGTTTGAAGACATGGGTATCACCGTTGGTGAAGCTTTTGAAGCTGGTGGACATAGTGCGGTTGCCAAAGCCATTTACAATGGCGAGGCAGACTTTGGAACCACTTACTTCTCTCCACCTCTGCTACCAGAAGGCAGATGGGCAATTGGTGATGCTCCAGAACCATACCTTGATTTACTCGAGGATTGTGCTGCGAACGAAGAAGGTAAAATGTACTGTGGTGAATATCGTGTCCTGGATGCCCGCACAACCATCAGTACAGATGCTCCAGATGTGATCCAAAAAGTCCGCATCGTGGGTCTAACGTCCGAAATCCCCAATGACACTATGTCCTACTCACCGGACTTCCCAGAGGATCTCAAGGCTTTAATCACTGCAGCTATCACAGAGTACATTGGCTCCGATGCCTGTATGGACAACATCTGTCATGAGAAGTTCTATGATTGGACCGCCATCGGTCCTATCGCTGATGAAAACTTCGACGGCGTACGCTTGCTAGTCGAAGCTCAGGGAATCACCCTTGAGAATATCGGCGAGTAAATACGCCAATTGAATAACGTAAAAGGGAGAACAGAGTTCTGTTCTCCCTTTTCTGTTACCTAAAGATATTTCATACTATATCTAAGCTGCTGTCATTCCAGTAAATAGATCAATTTCTATTATCAGAACAACAGCTAGAATTAATCAATCCAAGCGTATTCGATGGGGGTAATCTACAGACTGAATGATTCTGACGAGGGTAAGCTCTTCATAGGAAAAGTAACATTGGTTATTGAGTAATTATCTCCAGACCTGCTATCTATCATTCATATAGTTAATCACTAAACGGATAACTGCCGAATTCCTCGACAGCATCAACCATCGCCAGCACATTCTCGGGGGGGACATCATTCATAATGGTATGCACAGAGGCAACCAAATATCCTCCACCTTCTCCTAGCAGCTGCATGACTCGTTTTACTTCCTCCCGCACTTCTTCTGTTGTACCGGAGGGCAGAATTCGGTGAGTATCAATTCCTCCGCAAAAAATGATATTCTTGCCAAAACGCTTCTTTAGACCTGACAGATCAGCCATTTTCCCAGCAGACGTTTGAATCGGATTTAATATATCCACACCTATTTCTATAAAATCATCAATCAGTGGGAAGATATCTCCATCTGTATGGAAGAAGATATTTGCCTTGGTGCGTGTTTTTATAAATTGAATATAATCCGCATGGATCGGTTTTAGGATTTCCCGGTACATATTTGGAGACATTAATAAGCTCTGTTGCGTTCCCAGGTCATCTCCAATTTTGATCATATCGACATTTTCCCCCAGAGTATCTAAAAAAGGTCCCATTAGGGCTTTACACACTTCAGATATCTTTTTCAGCATTGCCGTAGCAAAATCAGGTCGGGCAGCTAGATTACGTAAAAAAGTATCCATGCCCTGCATGGCAAATGCTCTTTCCAGCGGAAACAGCAGCCAGGGAGTGGCAAGAATCGCGTACTCATTTTGATCTGCTAATGTTTTTGCTTCTTCCTTTACGTGCGCTATCCGAGTTGGATCACTCATATCAGGCCAACCAGGATACTCTTCAATTTCAGGGATTGTTTCTACCTCTGTCAATGGGTGTACACCTGGAAACCACTCTCCCGGCTCAATTTCCTTTTGCCCGCTTCCCCAGCTATCAATAAACGGGCTGCCTGGTTTACGGGCTTGATTTCGTCTTAAGGTCTTCGCCGGGTGAGCATCTCTCACGCCGCGAACATCGCTGTGCAATCGTATCATGGTTGCTTCATCAATTTTGGCAGTTCCCAGTTCAGGCCAATCATAAATATATTCATCCGGGGATTGAATACCTAGGAGTGCTTTAATCCCCCGGTATGTTTTCATTTTAATTCCTGTGGCATTGCTAACTCCGATAACAATTGGTACACGATCAGGCACCTCATGATTCAGTACAGTTAATACTCGTTCTCTGGAGGTCATGATCATGGATTTTCTCCTCTCAATCAGTTCTAAAAAGAACTCTTCTCATTCAAGTTTAGTATACTGCGTTAAAGATTGAGATAAATACACAGCAAATTAGTGCGCGAAATAGGATCACTCGGAAGCCAGTGGCTTAACTAACACAAACCTATAATTTAGCTTATAATACCTTCTATTAAACTCATTTTACATTCCCTCTCCCGCAGCTCTCTTGAAAAAAGGAGAATAGTATGGCGGAAGCTACCCAATCCAAGCATTCCATTAAGACTATTTTTGAATGGTTCACAACCACAATTGGTCAGATCATTGTGGCGATCATTGTTCCTCTTATCACAGGATTTGTGATGATCAAGGGATTTATCTTCCTCCGGGATGGTAATGCCCCCAAATATGTCATTGCCCTCGTAGCAATTATCTGGGGTGTGGGCGGTGTGGCGCTGATCTACTTCGTTACTAACTGGCTGATTGAGAAGTTACCCCCGCAATGGATGGCCAGGTTGCAGCCGTTTCTTTTTGTTGGACCGGCGGTTGTGATTCTATCCTGGTATATGGCAATCCCCACTATCCGAACCTTCATTCTCAGCTTGAAAGATCGCAATGGAGAACTATTCGTGGGGTTGGAAAACTATATCGCGGTTTTCACACAAAGAATCATGACTGTGGCGTTCCGAAACAACCTGCTCTGGATCATTTTTGGAGCGACGCTATCGGTAATTTTCGGCTTGCTGGTCGCAGTTCTGGCTGACCGGAGCCGATTTGAAAAGTTCGCCAAATCGATGATCTTTTTACCCATGGCCATTTCCTTTGTTGGCGCCGGAGTGATTTGGAACTTCATTTATGAGGTAAAAGAAGCTGGATCAGCCCAAATCGGTCTATTAAATGCCATCTGGGTTGGTTTAGGAGGGCAGCCGCAAGCTTGGACTGCCATGCTCCAACCCTGGAATAACTTGTTCCTGATCATAATTGTTATTTGGCTCCAAACCGGATTTGCAATGGTGATCTTTTCCGCTGCGATTAAGGGAATCCCTGGGGAATTGTTGGAAGCTGCCCGGGTGGATGGAGCCACCGAGGTTCAGGTCTTTTTCAGAATTATGATTCCGTATATTATGGGCACGATTATCACAGTAACTACAACAGTAGTCATATTTACCCTAAAGATTTTTGATGTGGTTATGGTGATGACAGGCGGTCAGTTCGCGACCCATGTTATCGCCACCCAATTCTATCGACAGGCGTTTACAAACCAAAATAAAGGCTATGCATCCGCAATCGCGATCGTCCTGGTTCTAGCTGTTGTGCCCGTAATGATATATAACCTGCGACAATTTGCTGAAGAGGAGGCATTTTAAATGAAATCTGCAAAAGGTCAAGAACGCACTCGCGACTTAGTGATCAATGGCGCCTTGCTCCTCCTGGTTATCATTTGGACCATACCCACGCTTGGGCTGTTTATCTCCTCCTTCAGAACCCGGTTTGATATTCAAACCTCCGGATGGTGGAAGGTTTTACCCCACCGTGAATGGGTGCAAATAGAAGAACTTGAGATACCAGAGGGCGTCGATCCCAATGGAATTATGGAAATCGAAGGGGTAACAGGCACATTTGAAGAATTCCGGGCGGGTATCACAAATGAAGACGGTCGTCAGATTACCTGGTCCGGCAACAAACGTCTGGGCACGATAAGGATCAATGAGCAGAAATGGGTGATTATACCCCGATTGACCACAGATAATTATGGTCAGGTGTTGGCAGGGAAAACCTACGAGATACAAACAGCATCCGGAGAAATCAGGCAGGTTCAGGGAGATAATTTGATTGGCGCTTTTCTCAATAGTATAACTGTAGCTGTTCCAGCTACAATTATCCCAATATTGATTGCTGCCTTTGCTGCTTATGGTTTCGCCTGGATGAAATTCCCGGGCAGAAAAGTGCTCTTCATCATGGTTGTGGCACTGCTGGTAATCCCACTCCAAATTGCATTGGTTCCAATCCTTAGGGACTATGTGCAATTGGACTTAAATGGAACCTTCCTGGCAATCTGGTTAGCTCATACCGGGTTCGGTTTACCTCTGGCCACTTATCTGTTGTTTAACTATATAAGAGGACTGCCAAGGGATATTCTGGAATCCGCATTTATCGATGGGGCTTCCCACTTCACAATTTTTCTTCGGTTGATTATACCCCTATCCATTCCCGCACTGGCATCGTTTGCAATTTTCCAATTTCTCTGGGTCTGGAATGACTATCTGGTTGCACTGGTCTTCATTGGAGCAAAACCCAATGTTCAGGTGCTGACGATGAGGATCGCCGAAATGGTTGGTTCCCGGGGCGCGGATTGGCACTTACTGACTGCGGGAGCTTTTGTCTCAATGATCCTGCCATTGATAGTTTTCTTCAGTTTGCAGCGGTTTTTCGTCCGCGGTATGCTGGCGGGATCTGTGAAAGGATAAAATCTAACTTCCGCAGACTGGTTATATATTGTAAAATAGGCCTGGGTGATTCAACTTCCCCAGGCCTTGTTTACAAATAAGGCAGTTATATGCCTGGAAAGGAGAATAATGTGAAATACAATCAATTGGGAAACAGCGGGCTGCTGCTCTCAGAGATAGCTCTCGGAACTATGATCTTTGGAGAAGATAACGAGCGAGGTACCGACAAGAAAACAGCCATAAACCTGATCCATCGATTTCTGGACCAGGGGGGAAATCATATAGATACTGCCAACGTATACGCAAAGGGTCGGTCTGAGGAAATCGTAGGTGAGGCATTAAAGAACAAAAGGAACCAGGCTGTATTAGCAACCAAGGTCAGATTTGCAATGGGAGAAGGACCCAATGATCAGGGTCTCTCCAGATTACACATCCTGAACAGTGTTGAGGACAGTCTTAGGCGGTTGCAGGTTGAAACTATT
Source organism: Chloroflexota bacterium (assembly GCA_030609055.1). Lineage (GTDB taxonomy): Bacteria > Chloroflexota > Anaerolineae > Anaerolineales > UBA11858 > B10-G9. The sequence continues at coordinate 5,671 of JAUWCZ010000052.1, forward strand.
GATCTGCTATACATGCACTGCTGGGATCCACTAACCCCCATTGAGGAATCCCTCCGTGCTTTTGACGACCTGGTAACTTCTGGGAAAATCCGATATATTGGTGTATCCAATTTTAAAGCCTGGCAGCTGATGAAAGCCCTGGGTATCAGCGATGCCCAGGGTTGGATTCGTTATACGGCAGCACAGTACCAGTACAGTCTGGTTGAGCGAAGTATAGAATTTGAACTCAGCGATCTCTGTCTAAACGAAGGATTGGGAGTGATGCCCTGGGGTCCCCTTGGGGGAGGTTTTTTGAGTGGAAAATATCAGCGAGGTGATAAACCCCAATTCGGACGCTTAGCTATGATGCCGGAAATAACTGAAGAATCCTGGGAACGGAGAGCACAGGAGCGGAACTGGCAAATCCTGGCAGTGATGGATGATATTGCCACAAACTACAATCTCTCTCATCCTCAAATAGCGCTGGCATGGCTTCTGGAGCAACCAGGGGTGGTATCTGTGATCATCGGAGCCAGAACCTTACAACAATTGGATGAAAATATACATACAGCCCAAATATCCTTGCCAGAAGAGGAACTGGAACGACTGACAGAAATCAGTGCACCACCGAAAGGTTATCCTTACCGGTTTATGGAAGTTTATGGGCAGAGGTGAGACAGTTAGAACTTGGATTTTGTTTGCAGGAGAGTTGATTAAATATGAAGAGAATCGATTATCAATTTCCGGATAAATTTATCTGGGGGGCTATTGCCTCAGCCTATCAAATTGAAGGTGCCTGGGATGAGGATGGTAAGGGGCAAAGCATTTGGGATCAGTATGTACGCTTACCTGATCGGATTCTAAATGGAGATACTGGGAATACAGCCTGTAACCATTATCACCTGATGCCAGATGATGTGAAATTGATGAAAGAGATCGGACTGCTAAGCTACAGCTTTACTATGTCCTGGACCCGAATTCTACCCGAGGGAGTTGGAGAAATTAACCAGAAAGGGCTCGAATTTTATGACCGATTAGTGGACAATCTATTGAAAGCAGGCATAAAGCCAAAAGCTACTTTATATCACTGGGATTTTCCTGTTTTACTACAGGACCGGGGTGGATGGCCGAACCGGGACAGTATAGAGTGGTTTGGAGAATACGCCGCAATTGCCTTTAATAAACTGGCGGACCGGGTCGATCTCTGGGCAACCCACAATGAACCTTGGGTAGCTGCTTTTCTCGGGTACGGAGCAGGAATTCATGCCCCTGGTATTAATGATGCCACCCAGGCATACCAGGCAGCCCATCATATGTTATTAGCCCATGCAAAAGCGGTTGAAATCTACAGAGCTGGAAACTTCGGGGGAGAAATAGGATTGATTTTAAATCTCAATCATTTGATTCCCGGGTCTGACAAGGAAGAGGATCTGCAAGCAACCAGGCGGGTTTACGATGAAACACACAGTTTGTTTCTCGATCCTATATTCCTCGGTAAGTACCCGGAGAATTTTTTCCAATGGTTGGGTCCCAATCAACCCCAAATCGAACCAGGAGACCTGGAAAAATTGACCGGGACTGCAGATTACCTTGGAATCAATCATTACAACTCAGATAAAGTTTATTATGACCATTTTGGCGGTTGGCTGAGAGCCCGTCTAGAAGCTTATACCGCACCCGGTTGGGGATATACACAAATGGGATGGGGAATCAATCCTAGTGGTTTAAAAGCAGAAGTGGCCAATATAGTAAATAATTACGGTCACCCGAAACTGTTCCTAACAGAAAATGGATGTGCGGCAGTTGATATCCCGGATGAGAATGGCTTTGTCAATGACCTGGACCGGATCCGCTTCCTTCGAGCGCATCTGATCGCCCTTCATGAAGCAATCGAAGATGGTGCGAATGTACAAGGATATTATGTCTGGAGCATCCTGGATAACTTTGAATGGGATAGAGGGTATTCAAATAAGTTCGGATTGGTCCGGGTGGATTTCCAGTCCCTAGAACGTATTCCTAAACAAAGCGCTCATTGGTACAGCAATGTGATTAAGAACAATGCAGTCCGAATATAAAATAATTTGACTTAATCCGATATGAGAGATGAATTGGTTTGGTGGAAAACAGCAGTTTTTTACCAGGTATATCCAAGAAGCTACCTGGATACAACAGGAAACGGCATTGGCGATCTACAAGGAATCAAACAAAAGATTCCCTATCTAAAACAGACGCTGGGTATAGATGCCATCTGGATCTCTCCGTTTTATCCCTCCCCCATGATGGATTTTGGCTATGATGTCTCAGACTACACAGACGTAGATCCAATCTTTGGCAGCCTAGAGGATTTTGATCAATTATTGAGCACTGCCCATCAGGTTGGGATCAGAGTCATCCTTGATATGGTTCCCAATCATTCATCTGATCAACATGCCTGGTTTCTGGAGTCTTGTTCATCCCTGGAAAATCCCAAAAGAGACTGGTATGTTTGGTCTGACCCTAAACCAAATGGATCTCCCCCCAATAACTGGTTAAGTGTATTTGGCGGATCTGCCTGGGAATTAGACCTAACGACTGCCCAATATTATCTGCACTCTTTCCTGAAAGAACAACCTGACTTGAATTGGCGGAATCCGGATGTTCAAGAAGCTATGTTCGAGATAGTCCGCTTCTGGTTGGAACGAGGAGTGGATGGATTCCGGATCGATGTAGCACATTATCTAATGAAGGATCCTGCGCTGCGGGATAATCCTCTCAACCCATCTGGAAGGAAATCAATCCACAAACCGCTGGGGGAATACGACACCCAGCAACACCTCTATGATAAGGGTCATCCAGATATCCACCAGGTTTACAGGGATTTCCGGCACCTCTTGGATGATTACAGCATAAACCAACCGCGGATGAGCATGGGGGAAATCCATATATTTGAATGGAAAGAATGGTCTTCCTATTATGGAAAACAATTAGATGAAATCCATCTCCCTCTTAATTTTTCTCTTCTGGGAGCTGGATGGGAAGCGGATGAGATACGAGTCCTAGTTGAAGAACTGGAACAAAATCTCCCCGAGGGTGCCTGGCCAAATTATGTCCTTGGTAACCACGATGATCGCAGGATCCTTAGTCGCTATGGAGCAGATCAAGCCCGTACGGCTGCGATGCTCTTGTTAACACTCAGAGGAACGCCTATTATTTACTATGGTGATGAAATCGGAATGGCTGATGTGGATATTCCCCCAGAAAAACGCCTCGACCCAGCAGGCATCCGACAATCGATCCAAGCCAGGGATCCCAACCGGACACCGATGCAATGGTTGGATGCTCCCTGGGCTGGGTTTTCAGACCCAGAAACAGAAGATCTTTGGCTTCCTCAGGCGAATAACTATCGAGAGATAAACGTCGAAAAACAACTCGAGAATCCCCGTTCTATGCTATCTCTCTACCAGGCATTAATATCCATCAGAAAAACTCATCCCGTTCTACAATCAGGCAGCTATCAAACCATTCCGGATGCTCCTCCTGGTTGTTACCTGTATCTGAGAGAATCTCAGCAACAGCGGATACTTGTTGCATTGAACTTTACTGCAGTTGACTGTTTGATAGAGTCACCTAATGTTAAGAAAGGAAAAATCCTTCTCTCAACCTACTGTGACAGGAATAATTCTCTATCTGGATCCTGTAATCTCCGCCCTTATGAAGGAATACTGATTCTATTATGAAAATCCCCGAGATCGATGCAGTAATATTTGACCTTGATGGTGTGATCACAAACTCGACTCCCCTCCACAGTCTTGCCTGGAAGGAGATGTTTGACCAGTTTTTGAAAACCCGGGCTAAACAAACCAATACACCATTTAGAGAATTTACCCATGAGGAAGATTATCTGGCATATATTGATGGCAAACCCCGCTATATCGGAGTACAGTCCTTTCTGGAATCCCGGGGCTTTGAGCTGCCATATGGAGATCCCTCTCAGGAGCCAGATCAAACCACAATTTGTGGTTTAGGGAACTTAAAGAATGAAATCTACAATCAGCTGCTTACGGAACGAGGAGTAGATGTTTATGCGACTACTGTGGAGTTCATCCATGAACTTAGAGATGCTGGCATATCTTTAGGTCTGGCAACATCTAGTAAAAATGCTGAACGGGTTTTAGAATTAACCGGATTAATCGATCTCTTTCAAACCAGAGTGGATGGAGTGGTATCTGCAGAATTGGGTTTGGAAGGAAAACCCTCCCCAGATATCTTCCATACTGCTTGTGATCAATTGGAGGCTGCCTATGAACGTTCGGTGATTATCGAGGACGCCAACTCCGGGGTTCAAGCCGGATACCGGGGTCAATTTGGACTGGTTCTCGGTTTGGCACGAGAAAACAATACCCAGGAGTTGGAGCTTCACGGTGCAGATCTTGTTGTAGAAGATCTACTGGAAATCAATTTACAGGATCTTCGCAATTGGTTTTCCGGGGGAGGACAGAAGAATCAATGGTCAATAGAATATTCTGATTACAACCCTGAACAGGAAGGCACCAGGGAAACTCTCTGTGGTATAGGCAACGGGTACTTCTGTACTCGGGGAGCACTGGAAGAAATCCCAGCTTATCAAGATGAAAACTATCCCGGCACATATATCGCAGGACTTTATAATCGATTGGAATCAAATATTGCTGGAAGGACAGTATCCAATGAAGATTTTGTAAATTGCCCCAATTGGCTTCCGATCACTTTTAGGATTAATTCTGGAGAATGGTTTAATCCTAGAGAGGTGAAAATCCAAGAATTCCACCGCAGGCTAGATTTCAAAACCGGCCTTCTTACCAGATCGATGATTGTGAGAGATCAAGATGGTTATCAAACCCAGATAAAATCCTCCCGCCTGGTAAGCATGGCTGATCCGAACTTGGCAGCAATCCAATATCAGATTACCCCTCTGAATTACGCCGGTGAAATTACCATCCGTTCAGAATTAGACGGTACTGTGAATAATCAGGGAGTAAAACGTTACCGTGAACTCAGCTCAAGACATTTAAATCCGCTGATAGAAGGTGGAGATAATAAAACCAGTTATCTAAGCGTGGAAACCATCCAATCCAAGATCAAAATTGGCTTGGCCGCTGGACTTGAAGTTTTTTGCGGAGAGAGGAAGGTTTCTCCTGATTTTAAGGTGAGCACAACCCAAGGAAAGGTCTCGACCACATTTGAAGTAGAAGCTCGCTCAGACAGTCCAGTCTGCATTGAAAAGATCATATCACTTTACTCCTCAAATATACCGGGAGTCGACGATCCCCTCCAAAGGGCCCAGGATCGAGTTAAGGAAAATCATAGGTATGATCAGATACTTAACGATAGTACAACAACCTGGCAGGCATTGTGGAAAAAGATGGATTTACAGATCACAGGTGATCGCCTGGCCCAAAAGATGATTCGCCTTCATCTCTATCATACTCTCGTTAGTGTCTCTCCCCATACTTCCAAATTGGATGCCGGAATCCCCGCCCGGGGATTGCACGGGGAAGCCTACCGCGGTCATATCTTTTGGGATGAATTGTATGTGATGCCATTCTTTGATTTTCATTTTCCTGATACTGCCAGATCAGCAATTATGTACCGGTATCACAGGCTTTCCGCAGCTCAACAAACAGCAAAGCGGGAGGGATATCAAGGAGCAATATTCCCCTGGCAAAGCGGGAGCGATGGCGGAGAAGAAACCCAGAGGTTGCATCTGAATCCAATCTCTGGAAAATGGGGACCTGATTATTCATATCTGCAGCGACACGTTTCGCTGGCAATCGCCTATAACCTTTGGAACTACTATTGGATAACCCAGGATGAAGATTTCCTGATTAAATATGGTGCTGAACTATTCCTCAGCATTTCCTTGTTCTGGGCTGATCTGGCTGAACGGAATCCAACCACCCGTCGCTTCAGCATTTCCGGGGTAATGGGACCTGATGAATATCATGAGAATTACCCGGGATCCAATGATCCTGGAATAAAGAATAATGCTTATACCAATCTGATGGTTGTTTGGGTATTAAACAAGGCTTTTAATATCCTTGACATTCTACCGGCTTCAGAAAAAATCAGACTGCTGAATGCCCTTAATATCACTCCAGATGACCTCAAGAATTGGAAAGAGGTTGCCCAATTTCTGACCATAATTTTGTCTGATGAAGGGATCATTGAACAGCACCAGGGGTACTTTGAGTTACAGGAGCTGGATTGGGAGCATTATAAAAAAACCTACCAGGATATTCAGCGTATGGACCGGATATTAAAATCAGAAGGATTATCACCAAATGCATATAAGGTTGCCAAGCAGGCAGACGCATTGATGATTTTCTTTAAATTATCGGAAAAAACTGTTGCGTCCTTACTCACCCAGCTGGGGTACAACCCACCGGATAATCTCTTATCTAAAAACCTCCATTATTATCTACAGCGAACCTCTCATGGATCAACCTTAAGTAGACTTGTGCACGCTTACTTGGCAAACCTGGTTGGAAATTACGAACTAAGCTGGAAACTTTATCAAGAATCCCTACGAAGTGACTTTATAGATATCCAAGGTGGAACTACCAGAGAAGGGATTCATCTGGGTGTAATGACAGGAACTGTTCTATTTGCACTTAGAACTTACGGTGGTTTGGATTGGACGGGAGAATTGCTCTCCTTAAATCCCCGCCTTTCTCCTGGATGGATACAAATGGATTTTAACATTTCCTTCCGGGGAAACCGGTATTACTTTCAAATCCTCTCTCATCATGTAAAGGTAAAAATCAAAGGCGAGGATTCTACAAAGATTCTAATCAAAGACCAGGAAATAACGCTGCAACCCGGCGTTTGGGAAGTTATTGACCTGTAAGAAAATAGAAAAATCAATCAGAATTGATTAATACAGGAGTCAATATGCTTGGAGATGTTTTGTTAATAACAGAAAACCACAAGAAAGTCGCGAAACAGATCTTATCCCACCTCGATGAGTTATCCGGAGATAAAATTGTACTTGCCATTGGTGGCGAATCTGGATCCGGAAAGACTGAAATCGCCCATGAAATCGCCAGAAATCTAAAAATCCGGAAGACTCCTGCAAAAGTCATGCATATCGATAATTATTATCTGACCTCGCCTGTCGAAAGAACCCCCTGGCGAATGGAACACGGTCTGGAAAGTATCGGGTATACAGAGTACGACTGGGAGAAAATTAACCAGAACTTGAAGGAATTCCGGCAAGACCAGAACCAGGTCACCATGCCCTGTATTGATCTTCTCACCGATCAGGAAGACCAATTGATAACCTCGTTTAAAGGTCTCAAATACTTAATTATCGAAGGATTGTACGCCATTCAAGCGGAAGCGGATCTGAAAATGTTGATCGATCTTACCTATCACGATACCAAAAAGGCTCAATTTGAGAGGGGAAAAGAACCACCCACTGAATACCGTTGGCAGGTTCTCCAACGCGAGCATGAGGTTATCCAATCCTTGCGTGATAGAGCAGATTTATTCGTTACTAAAGAGTATTCCATCATATCAGCTGAAAAGTAGATCCCATGCCAGAGATCATTACCCTGGGTGAAGCACTGGTAGATCTGGTATCTTCAAGATCCGGTGTAAATCTAATCGAAGCCCCATCTTTTGAAAAAGCGCCAGGAGGTGCCCCGGCAAATGTCGCTGCGGGAATATCAAAATTAGGTATCACCAGTGGTTTTATTGGGTTAGTTGGAGACGATCCCTTTGGACATTTCCTGGCAAAAACCCTGGAAGATGGAGGGGTTGATATCTCAGAGCTTCATTTCAGTACTGAAGCACGGACAGGGCTCGCATTCGTATCTCTCAAGGAAGATGGAGAAAGGGATTTCATTTTCTACCGTCATCCTAGCGCGGATATGCTACTCAGTTCAGAACATATATCCCCTTCTTACCTTCAACAAGCAAAAATCCTGCACTTTGGATCAATCAGCACCATTAATGAACCTCCCAAATCTGCAACAATGAAGGCGGTAATGTCAGCTCTAGCTCATGATTTAACGGTTTCATTTGACCCTAATATTCGCCTTAATCTCTGGCCGAATACCAAGCAAGCCAGAACAGAAATCCTCAATTTTTGGCAGCATGCTCAGATCATCAAACTAAGTGAGGAGGAACTGGGTTTTCTCTCCAATAGGAATGATTACATAGATTGGAATGAATCCGACCTCTTTAACATTGCGAGTGAGTTCTGGCATAATAACCTTCATCTACTCGTTATCACAAGAGGAAAAAAGGGGGCATTTGCCCTCACTAGAGAAGGTAGTATCCAAATACCAGGTTTTGATGTCAGGGCAATAGATACAACTGGCGCTGGAGATGGATTTATGGCAGGATTGCTGACATCATTACTCCGGCACAGACTCTTAACCAAAATACCTTCCCGAGAAGAGTTGTCTGAATTATTACGTTACGCGAATGCAGTCGGGGCATTAACAACGACTAAAAAGGGGGCTATCCCTGCTCTTCCCTCCCTGAATGATGTGCAGCAATTTTTGATTCGATCTGATAATTCATCAAAAAAATAACTCTTTATTGACGGAATTGGGAGATACTTTCCAAATTAGTAAGGTCTGGAAATCAAGTTTTCGATCCAATCAGAGACGATATAATTAATATGATACAAACAGAAAGACCCGGTTGTTGCCTAGGCGCAACAATCAAATGCTCTTCTGGCAGGATTGTTTTTAGAGGTAAAAGGAACCATGATCCAGATCAAGTACGCAAAGCTCTCCTTGTTCTTGATTTTGCTCACTTGCATACTAAGTGCCTGTGATGACCTCCAAACATCACCCAAATATGCTCTTAATGGCACCTCGACGAAAACCCCCTTTCACGAAAAATCCACCTTCACGCCTACTAAAGAACCGCCTCCTACCCTGACACCATCTAATACAGCAACTTCGACACCAGACTTCACGAGTACTTTCACTCCAACAGAAACTATACTAGCGTCAGAAACCCCGACAGTTGAACCCACCTCTCCCACTCCACAGCCGGCGACCTCGACCGCGACTGTCAAAGTATATGAAACCAAGGATGATGACAAGGCGACTGTGAAAGTCTCTCTTACCACGAATTGCAGGACTGGACCAGGAGTATCCTATTCTAAACTCACTGCGCTCACAGCAGGGAAAATCGCAACTCTGATTGGCAGGGATAAAAGTTACACCTACTGGATCATCAAAGATCCGGGAAAAACCGGGAGGGACTGCTGGTTGTGGGGGTATTATGCGACAACTTCTGGGAATACAAAAAACCTGAAGATCTATTCGGCTCCATACCAACCTAGTACAAAATCTTCCCCAACTCCTATTCCTACGCTGGCAAAAACCACACCGCCAGCTACAAAAACACCTAAGCCGTCATCCACGCCAATAACTCCGCTGCCTACAGGAACCCCTAACCTGACGCCCGGTACACCAACAGACACGCCAAAACCAGCGACAGCCACTCCAATTCCTAGTGATACACCAATCCCACTAAATACAGCCACACCTGTTTCTAGTTACTGTCCCTACACTTCCATACTCCCCGGAGAAGAGGAGCAGATTAGGCATTTGATAAACCAGGCCAGGGCAGCACGAGGTTTACCAAAACTAAAAATTAAGGTGAGCCTTGTTGAAGCAGCCCGCGATCATGGTCGAGACATGACCTGCCATGGTACTTACAGCCATACATCCACAGACGGCAGAAGAGCCTGGGAAAGGATCTCAGTTGCTCTCGGTCATGGTCCCAATTGGTGCTATAATCACTGCTGTTGTTCCGAAATTTTCTATGGTGGTGGAAATTATCTCACTCCGGAGATCGCGTTTGATTGGTGGATGAACCACCCGTCCCAAGATCCAAACTACAAAAATAACATCCATAAACGGACAATATTATCCCAATACTCCACAAAGCTTGGTGTAGGAGTTATTTATTATCAACATAATGGCACAATTCGCAAATTTTACACCGTAGACTTTGCTAAACCGTAAAATTCAAGGATAAACAGATGCGAATTGCCTTCCTGAATCCCCAAGGAAACTTTGATCCAAAGGACAGTTATTGGACAGAACATCCCGATTTCGGTGGTCAACTTGTTTACGTTAAGCAAGTAGCCTTAGCGCTGGGGGAACTTGGACACCAGGTTGATATCCTGACCAGGAAAATTGTTGACCCGGAGTGGCCTGAATTTTCAGAAAGACTGGATGCATATCAAGATGTTCCAAATGTCCGGATTGTCCGCCTTCCAGCCGGCCCTGAAACATTTTTAAGGAAAGAGCTGCTCTGGCCCCATCTAATAAATGACTGGGTTCCAAATATTATTGATTTTTACCAGCAGGAAGGTTTCCTGCCGGATTTTTTCTCCGCGCATTATGGAGATGGCGGTCTTTGCGGCGTATTATTGAAAGACAAGACCGGGATTCCTTTCTCTTTTACCGCCCATTC
>JAUWCZ010000115.1 GCA_030609055.1 Chloroflexota bacterium
TGAAACCTGAAATTAGAAACTAACTCTCAGGCTCCTAACACCAGGTCAAGGAATTCTAATAATCGTTCCAGCGTATTGGGTTCCAGGGTGGGATTAAATAGGTGGAATCCATGCAGGTAACCGTCACTCCAACTTTCTTGATAATAATGTTCACCGCTTGCCAGCGTGCAAACTAAGGAATCCGCATCGTTTTCATCATACAAGCACCAGGCTGGCCTGGGAAGATCAGATTCTCCCAGTTTGGTTACCATATCCGGGTAATCGAGACCGAGATAACTACCCGGAGAAAGAGAGAGTGCACCCAGGCAGGCATGAGGATCTGATTCAAGAACACCAGCACAGCCGCCTATTGCACCATCAGCGCCTATGCTGGCACCAATAGCTATCACTCGATCTGGGTCAACTCCTTCCAGTGTACGGGCAAACTCCAAACTTGCCTGGGCATCGAGCAACCAGGCAGCAGGTTCTGGAGCATTGCATCTCCCCTCACAATTACGGAAGGTAAAGGTTAAGACGTTGAAACTTTGGTCCCCATCCCGATCAGGAAACCAGGCTGGATCTTTCCAGGGAACACCGTTTTTTTCTCCTTGCAAACCTCTGTTTTGCAGCCAGAAAGCGATTTCGGTCCATTCATTTTGATCACCTGGATACCAATGCATTAATACAATCACAGGAGCAGACTCCATCGCAGTAGGATAAAAGATGCCCTGCAGCTCTTGGCCGTCCTCAGAGGTAAAGCTTACAGCTTGGGGTTCAGGTGGCAGAGAAACCGGTTCTTTTGTCGGTTCAACAACCACTGTATCAGGGATGGCTGTTGTTGCTTCGGTTTCAAATGGGATAGGTGTTGGTGGGATCTCTTGGGTTTGACCGCTGCAGGCGGTCGTGAAAATAATCAGGAGCAGTGGGAGGAACTGCTTTTTCATCGTTAGATTCCTTATTATTATCTGAATATAAAAGATCTTACTGGGATTATCAGGGATGGTTGGTATTTCGTCAAGTTGTGCTCTCGGGACAATAATGGATTAGCAGATCCTGCTTAATTAGATTGGAGTTGGAGAGAGATAAGACGATCTAATTTTCCCATTGGGTACTTGGAGAGAGATTCCAGGTGGACCCAGGCAGATTCTGTATGAAAGGAGAGTCGGATTTCCCGGGAGAGTAGGGAGCAGCGGTAAGCATGCAGAGTAACTTTATAATGCGTATAGGCACTATTATAAACACCAAGCAACTCGCCCACTTGGATCTCTAAATTGAGTTCTTCCCAGATCTCCCGGTGGAGGGTTTCAATTAAAGTTTCCTTTTCTTCCTGTTTTCCTCCCGGGTATTCCCACATTCCTCCCAGCAGCCCGCCTGGCGGCCGTTTCGCTAGTAAGACTTTGCTGCCTTCTTGAACTACTGCCGCGGTAACTCGCAAATGAGGTAGAGGGGTTTTCTCCTTCCTGACTGGACGACTTTCCTGGATTCCCAGCTCATGCGCCAGACAACCATCAACGAGTGGGCAGATAACACAATCCGGGTTTTTTGGAAGACAAATCAACGCACCTAACTCCATCAGGGCCTGATTATGTTCTCCCGCTTTTCCAACCGAGAGTAGATCTTGGGTAATCTTCCCGAGAACTTTTTCTGTTTCTGTGGTCTGGATAGGTTTATCAATATTGAAAAATCGAGTAAGTACTCTCCGTATGTTGCCGTCAAGCACAGGTTCATCTTTTCCAAATGCAATTGACGCGATGGCTCCCGCAGTATAGCGACCGATTCCGGGGAGATCCTGAAGAGATTTAGTATCTCTTGGTAGCTCTCCCTGATAGCGCTCGGCGACAATTTTCCCAGCTAGGTGAAGATTTCTGGCCCGGCTGTAATATCCCAGCCCTTCCCAGAGAGATAACACCTGATCTTCATTTGCCTCCGCCAGGGAAGCGAGAGTAGGGAAGGTTTTCATCCAACGAGTGAAATAGGGAATGACAGTTTCAACGCGGGTCTGTTGGAGCATGATTTCCGAAACCCAGACCTGGTATGGATTGCTTGTTTTGCGCCAGGGAAGATCTCGGGCATTGTTCCGGTACCAGGTCAGTATGCTCCTCTGAAAGAAAAGCTTCGTTTTATTTCTTTTCACAATGGATCAAGTGTACCATTTCCAAAGTTTTATGTGGTAATCCTTCATTGACAGTCCACCTTCAATCGTATAAACTCAAAGGCATAGTTAGAATCAATAGTGCCAAGAGAGATGGGGAAAAATGAAAAAGCCAATATATTATGCAATTACTAGCTGTCTATTAATAATCTTTTTGATGGGTTTCCTTTCTGCCTGTAGCGGATCATCCAACCCTGCCGAGGCTTTTGATGATCAAGTTCAGGCAGGTGTTGCGGCAACTTTAACAAAAGAGGCCTTTGCAAAAAGTGTGGATTCTGCTCGTCAAACTGAAGCAGCCAAAAATAATCCCACAGCTACCGAGGAACTAAGTCCGCCGGTATTAATCACTCCAAGCTTAACCCCAACTTCTGAACCAGACCACGTCTTGATTCCAGGCGCACCCACCGGCCGAAACACCTATGTCACAGACCTGATTACGGTTGATCTGGCCAAAGACAAAACTGCAGTAGGGGACAACTATGCCTGGAGTCGTTTGGAGAGACCTTACACGGCTGAAGAAATGCAGTACCGTGATTACCTGGATATCATGCGGGTGGATCTCCAGGTAACAGATCCGTGGATATATATCACATTTATCCTGATCGGAAAACTGCCGGAAGAGGGGGATATCCGTTATGCAATTGAACTGGACGTTGACCACGAAGGGCGGGGAGAATTCCTGGTGATGGCATCTTTACCCCCAGATACAGAGTGGACGACAGATGGAGTGAGGGTGTTGGCTGATGAAGATGGAGATATCGGGGGAGTATACCCTCTATATTATGAAACTCCGGTCCCAGAGCAAACAGGCTACGAACGGGAAATCTTCTCGAATGGGGAAGGTGATGACAGGGATTTAGCCTGGGTGAGGCGTGATCCGAATCATGAAAATCAAATTCAGATTGCCTTTAAGGATAGCTTGATTGGAACGCTGGGGTTCTTATGGAGCGCTTGGACGGATGAGGGACTGCGTGATCCCTCCTTGTTCGATTTTAATGACCATTTCACTTTTGAGGAAGCTGGCAGTCCCAATAAGGGCAATTACCGTTACCCCCTGAAAGCAGTTGCTCTGGTTGACAGCACCTGCCGATCCTGGCATGGATATGTACCAACAGGTGATGAACCCGGGTTGTGTTTTACTGAGGAACAGCTGCAAGAAAAACCAGGGTATGGGTGGTGTATACCAACTGCTGTCGCAGGAGTATGCGGAAACAATCCCTGCCTGGTGAAATGCCCGGTGAAATTCTGTATTCAATGTACGCTGCCCTGAATTTCTCCATTATTAATGGCGTCACTTTAGGAAGGTTTCAAGAAGTCTCTCATTCCTATTGATCCGATTACTTATTTATATTATTTGAGGAGGATTTGAACCATGAAATATAACACAATCAAATTTTTCCTGATGTTGGTAATATTTAGTCTGTTCATTGTTGCTTGTTCGGACCAGGATTCTGACGCGGTTCAAGAAGCAGTAGAGCAAGGGGTAGCAGCCACCCAGACGAGAGAAGCCTGGTTGGAGGAGCAGGAGGAAGCAGCCCAGCAACCGGAAGAAGTGATTGATACAGTAACACCGTCTCCGGAACCTATTATTCACGAGATGATTCCTGGAGAACCACAAGAAAAAGCCAATACTTACTTAACGGATTTCAACTCAATAGATAATGCAGAAGAGGGTTTTACCTACGGGGATCAGTTCCTAATCAACCGATTTGAACGGCCGTTTACAGTTGAAATGGAGCAGTACCGGGGTTACCTCGATATTTTCCTGGCAAATATGATGGTTAATCCTCCCTGGATCTATGTTGATATATATCTGGCAGATCAATTACCGGAAAGCAGTGAAGCCTTCTACTCAGTAGAATTGGATTTAGATGTAGATGGGCGGGGGGATTTTCTTATTCAAACGAGGATGCCTGAAAATGATGAGTGGACAGTTGTTGGGGTTCGTGTCTTCGAAGATCCAGATGGGGATGTAGGAGGGGAAAATCCAGTGATCTCAGATCCTGCCGATGAGACTTTAACCGGTTACGAGGCAGTGATCTTCGAGGAAGGTATAGGTGATGACCCAGATCTGGCCTGGGTACGCCGCAACCCAGACGAGGAATCCAACCTCCAGATTGTATTTAAGCAATCCCTAACCGGAGAGCTGGGCTTCTTGTGGAGTGTCTGGGCTGATGAGGGTTTACGCGATCCAGCCTTATTTGATTACAATGACCGATATTCCTTTGAAGAAGCTGGCAGTCCCTTTCCTGAGCATGAATTTCACCCCATCCAGGCAATCAATCTAGTGGACAGCACCTGCCGCTCCTGGTATGGCTTTGAACCAGAGGGAGATGAACCGGGTTTATGCCAGGTCTATTATAAAGCAGGTCCGGAAAAGGGCTGGAAGCTATGTTACCGCGTTAGTGATACATTTTTCGTATGCTCGGACGTTTGTTTAATAAGATG
>JAUWCZ010000055.1 GCA_030609055.1 Chloroflexota bacterium
CCAACGAGGATGCATCGGCAGCATTTTGGGCATGTCGGCGGTCAGATAAAAGCATACCACCATCGAGGGCAAGAGCAACAAATCCCAATAGGAAAACAAAACAGACTGCCAAAAAAGCTAATACCTGACCTTCTTCAGTAGGATTTCTTTTGATTATTAAGAGTTTTTTCATAGGATTCAATAATTCATCACATCTGATTGCAAACTGACTATGGACAAACCGGTGCCAGGGTTGGATTTTCAACAATTGTGGATAACTTAATATCTTGGGATCCGATCACTGCACCTAAAAATGGCATGGTGACCGGCATTGAATAATCAACCTGGACTCTTACGCTGTTTCCTGGAGCTGCACAGGGAGACCCGATAATGTTAGTCTGCACATTCATCTGGGTGATATCTATGGGTATATTGGTTGGATCGGACGGATTTGTGAAAGCTGTTTCCACTCTGGCTGCCACCGCATTGGTAAATGCACTGACGTCATTCTTGGGAGCAATTGATCCGTATACCGCTCCCTCCTGGGCTGCATCGCGGATAATAATATGCGCAATAAACGCCCGGCCGAAATCCACAACACCAGCTATCAACGTGAGTAATATAACTAAGCTCAGTGCAAACTCAGCCATGCTCTGGCCGCTTTCCATTCTTTTTTTATCTTGCATATTATTTAATGTTTTCAAAATTCACCTAATGATTGGTAAAAGACTCAGTCAGTGTGCAGGTTGTGCCACTAACAGGGTTCTGGAAATTTCCTACCAGAGTATAATCTCCGCTCCCCAGACCACTGTCAAACTGGTAGGAGATTGGCTCTGTAGCAAGACTATAAAAATCCTCCCAAGTAAAATAGGAATAATAGGTGGGTTTTTCGTTGCCGCTGAAAACTACCGTCCCGGAAAAATTGATTTCCGTTAATCGTGGTTGGTTGGGACTTGCTTCTGGCCAGGAGATCGATCCACCAGTAAAGATCACATTTTCTCCTTCATTTACCATGGATAAGGAAATTGAGTCTGTTCCGATGGTCAATAAATGCGATCCTACTTCACAAGGAGGTAGTTCATTGTCTTCAATATCGAGTGTGTATCTTGTATCTGATCCCAGATATGCATTGGATGGAACACCAAGATCAACGACAATTCTTTCATCCGGATCGTAAACCGAGTCATCTATCACAGTAATAGCAAACTCTCCGCTTGAAGATCCTGGGGTAATTACGAGGTTGGTTGTGGAAATTGAATAATCCCCCCCCTGAACTGCTGATCCAGAGAGATTCAACGGGACACTTACATCGTTTACCGAGGGAGCGCTTAGACTCACCGAGATTAACACTGTTCCTGTGTCTTCAGTAACATCAGAATGGCTTTGGGTGAAATTCACTTCTGGAGGGGAGTCGTTATCGGTAATATTGATCGTATGAACGCTTGGAGTTCCCAGGATACCGTTGACAATATCACCAAGAGTGATAATCAATTGCTCATTATTCTCATCAATTTCATCATCCATTACCTGAATCTGGATTTCACCTTGAGTCCACCCTACTGGGATGACCAGAGGGCTAGAGGAAGACACATAATCCCCTCCTGAACCGTTTTCTGCTGATCCCGATAAAGAAAATGGGATAACAACATCAGCGCTCCAGGCATTGCTTAACTGAACTGCTATATCTAGTAATTGATTTCCTTCTAGCAGGCTTTGATTAGTGAATGCAAAAGATACATAGGGCTCAGTAGATGTTTCCGTTATCACAATTGTCTGTGAACCGGGTGATCCCACTACAGCATTTGTGGGGGTTCCCAGAGTAAGGATCAGGGTTTCATCTTCTTCCCAACCATCCCCTTCCAGGATACTCATATTAATATCGATGGTTTTACTGCCTGGTGGAATAGTCAATGGAGAAGGATTATGGATCAAATAATCCTCTGGTATTGTCGTCCCTGATGTTGAATAGGGTATAGTTATGGTTTTCCCTGACACTTGGGATAAAGTAATTGATGTTGTAAAAACCCCAATTTCTTCTGACACTACCTGGTTAGGTGTGAAAAAAGAGACCATTGGTGGATCATCATCATCTACGATAGTCATAGTATGGGTGGAGATTGAACCCAGCAATGCATGGTCAGGTGTACCTAAGTTGATAACAGCGGCTTCATCATTTTCATCGATAGTATCATTGTTGATCGTAATTAGGAGCATACCGGATAATGAGCCAGATGGGATTACCACCGATGATGGACTGGTTGTGTAATCCCCACTTACACTCCAGGTAGCTGATCCTGAGGTGGTAATAGGTATTGAAACATCATGCAAGCTTGCTTTGGAAAGTTCTAGCATCAGGGCTGTTGTGGTTGTTGATTCTAACTTCACACTACTTGCTGTTGAAAACGATACCTTTGGAGGATCAATGATAGTAACTATATGAATATTCTGGGGACCCTTTGTAGCATTGATGGGTGTATCAATTCCAATAACCAGGGATTCGGCACCTTCTGCTAAGCCATCATTATTTAAACTGATATAGAGTGTAGCTGTCGTCTCCCCCGGATTAATCAAAACCGGGCTCGATGTCATTAGGTAATCTTGACCGGCCCCTTCAGTTGCCGTTCCTGTTACTGAAAAAGGAATAGTTACAAGATCCGTGGCAACCTGGTTGAGTTCCAGCAAAACCGATATTGTTCCTGCAGTTTCTTCGGCAGTTTGCGCGGTAGTCTGAAAGTTTACATCTGAAAGTTCACCAGCCACTGATCCTGCTCCAATACCACTGAAGCCAAGCTTAATTTTCTTTAATATCGTCCTGCTTGAACTGGAATTAATCGGTATTGCTGAAAAATTGCCAACAGGAGTAACAGGGGTTATAGTGGTATCAATCGTGACCGAGATAGTATCCGTCGCACCTACCTCTTGTGTTGGCGGGCAAACATTTGAATAGATACCTCCGTCATTACTGTATTGGATAGTAATGTTGGCATCTTCTATACCGGCGTATCTTCCCAATCTTTTTGCCGCGTCACGAATGCCTGTGCAGTCTTCATATTGTGGTATACCCCCACCAGTATCCTGAATGGCGGCGCCATATCTTGCGGCTTCACGGCTGGCTGAGACAGCAGTCGAAAAGGCAAACATGATCCGGCTGAATTCAAAAACTCCAAATAATACAATCAGCAGCAAAGGAAAGACAATTGCGAATTCCACAATAGCCTGACCCTTTTTATTTTGCCTTTCCAAATTTGCAATCACTGGTACACCTCTTATCAATGATGCCTAAAAAAACAAAATACTGTACTTTGGAGTATACAAAGTTTCTTTAATAAAACAATAGAACCTAACAGGATTGAAGACCCTTCATTAAAAACGATAAGAAACCTTACAAAATTGTCAGGTTTCTCATTGATTTAGGGCTATTCGCTTATTTAACTAAATGGGAAAGATATAGCAAGACCACTACACTTAATACCAGAAATGGACCATACGGCAGCGCTTGATAGGCCTGATATTTTTTTCTTAAAACCTGAAGAACAAGATAGATGCCGCTTACAACTCCCCCCAGTAATATTGCCAGCAATATTCCTGCTATAATGCCTGGCCAACCCAGCAGCAAGCCGATCACCCCCGCTAGATTTACATCTCCAAAACCAAGAGCAATTTCTTCGATCTCTTCACCTCTTGATCTGGACATTACCCTAACAAATAAATCCCCCAGAAAATATAAGATCAACATAATACTAAAACCTGCCGCACCACCAAGAATTGTATTCCAGATTCCATGGTTTGAAATTCTAAAAACCATCCCCAGAATAACACCAGCCAGACTTACTGGATGCAGAATCAATCGTTGTTCCAGGTCTATAACTGTTACCAGACTGAAATATATCAACCACAGCAAAGCGCTGTAATTTCCTAAGCTCTCCAGGGGGAAGATTGCCAGCAATCCCCCAAAGACTGGTCCCAAAATAAGGACAAAAATATGCCGCGGGGAGGGCTTATTGCCACAATGACTACAGGGAACAAGCAGGATATAAAATTTCCAGGAAAACTCTTCCCCACAAGCGATACACTTTGGTTTGGTAAACTTTCGATAGACTGGCAACACGTCAGCCAGATAATTTACCAAGATTGCTCCAATCCAACCCAACAGTAGGTTTAATAGTATTGTGTACATGCTCATATTATAATTTAATGAGTGAGATTTCCGACACATTAAATATATCTATGAATCAGTCACTAATTGCCCTGTTAACAGATTTTGGTTTTTCCGATCCTTATGTAGGCATCATGAAGGCCGTCATATCCGGAATTACACCTGATACACATCTTATCGACCTCACCCACCAAGTCCCACCCGGGGACATTCAGCGTGGAGCATTTACGCTCTGGCAATCAGCCCTGGATCTTCCCGAGGGGACAATCTTCCTGGCAGTTGTTGATCCCGGAGTAGGTACGGATAGAAGGGCGATTATCTTGAAGTGCAATGATCAGTATTTCATTGGTCCCGACAACGGATTATTCAGTTACCTCTTATATGGACGCCAGTCCCAGGCCTGGGAACTAACCAATCCAACTTACCAGCTATCCTCTCCCAGCAGCACTTTTCACGGCAGGGATATTTTCGCTCCGGCTGCTGCGTATGCAGCACAGGGAATTCGCGGAGATAAGTTCGGTAACACTGTCGAGTTTCTCGTTGAACTACCTGAACCCAAGCTATTAATCTCTGATACATCCTTGTCAGGTGAAGTGCTCTCAGAAGACCAATTTGGAAATCTATTCACTTCTTTAGGTCATTTCCGGATCACAACTTCCGGAGAATTATCCCTGAAATCTTGGATAAGCCAAATCAAATGCAAAATTGAGCATCAAGAGCGGGTGCAGCTCTATGCAAACAACCAGGGTTTCCCAATGGTGAAAACCTTTGCAGAAGTTCCTGAAGGCACCTGCGCCGCTGTTATTGGCAGCACAGGTTTATTGGAAATTGTCTGCAATCAGGGATCTGCCGCTCAAATATCAGGTTTAAAACGAGGAGATACTGTCCACCTCAGCTGGTAATCAATCAGATTATGCGGTTTGTGTTTCACAAGATATGGTACAACTAAGGTCGGCTTTACCTGAAGCAGATGATTAAGGTGTAAGATCGATCCAAAAAGGAAAACTCATGGATAAATTTATCATTCAAGGCGGCATTCCTCTTAATGGTGAAATCACCCCCTCTGGCAACAAAAATTCCGCCCTACCAATGCTTGCTGCTTGCATTCTTACAGAAGAACCAGTGGTCCTCCACAATGTCCCCGAGATCATTGATGTCATGACAATGCGCGATCTCCTGAAAAGCATCGGTGTGAAAGTGACCCATCTGGGAAATCATTCCTGGGAGTTGCATGCAAAAAACATTAAAGACACCAGTCTGGATCCATCACTAAGCAGGAACATCAGGGCTTCTATCTTACTGGCAGGTCCCGTTACGGCTCGGACCGGGCAGCTGAAACTACCTCCTCCCGGAGGTGACGTGATTGGAAGGCGTCGGCTTGACACTCATATCCTAGCCCTGCAGGCGCTTGGCATTAAAACTACTTACAATAAGGAAGAAAAATTATTCCATTTTTCCAGATCAACTTTAACGGGTGCAGATATTCTACTTGATGAAGCCAGTGTTACTGCAACTGAGAACGTAGTCATGGCAGCGGTCACTGCAAAGGGAAAAACTATCATTCGGAATGCTGCATCGGAACCCCATATCCAGGAGGTATGTTTATTATTGAACTCACTGGGTGCAAAGATCAGTCAAATCGGTTCAAACACTTTGCATATCGAGGGCGTATCCACCTTAGGAGGAGGAGAATTTACTATTGGTCCGGATTATATGGAGGTTATCAGTTATGTCGGCGCAGCTGTTGTAACGGGAGGGGAAATTACAATCAAAAAAGCTGGACCCGAATATCTGTCCATGATTGAACAGGTTTTCAAGCGGTTAGGTGTTGCTTGGGTAGTTCGGGGTGAGGACATCTTTGTCCCTGCCAAACAATCACAAGTTATCAAGCCAGATTTTCGAGGAGCGATTCCAGAGATCAGCGTTATGCCCTGGCCAGCATTTCCCTCTGATCTAATGAGTGTAGCCATCGTTGTGGCTACTCAATCAAAAGGTAACGTCCTCTTCCACGATTGGATGTATGAAGGCAGAATGTTTTTCACAGATAAATTAACCAGTATGGGAGCGCAAATCGTTCTCTGCGATCCTCACCGATGTATCGTAAACGGACCATCGGAATTATTCTCCGGGAATGTAGACAGCCCTGATATTCGCGCAGGTTTGGCACTTGTTCTTGCGGCCCTGGCTGCAGAAGGGGAATCTGTTATTCGGAATGTTGGGCAAATTGACCGCGGCTATGAAAGGATCGATGAAAAGCTCCGCTCCTTGGGCGCCAAAGTTGTCAGGGAAACATAACCCATGTCGCTGCATGACGAGATTCTGGAACAACCGGATATTATAAATAAACTCCTGGTTTCTCAGGAAGAAAATATATATCAACTCGCGCGAACCATTGGTGTACCAAGAGGCATCTTCATTGCTGCCCGCGGCACATCTGATAATGCTGCCCGATATGCAAAATATGTCTGGGGTTCATTTAATAACATTCCAGTATCTCTAGCCGCTCCTTCTTTGTTCAGCATCTATCACAAACCGCCTGATCTGGTTGATCTCCTGGTGATCGGGATTAGTCAATCTGGTGAATCCCCAGATCTGCTGGCGGTTGTGGAGGAAGCCTCACGCCAGGGATGCCCTACTCTCGCGATAACCAATCAAGCAGAATCTCCCCTCGCGAATCAATCAGATTTTGTGATCGATATCCAGGCAGGTCCAGAGCTATCAATTGCTGCGACCAAATCATATACTGCTCAGTTAGGAACTATTGCCATGCTCTCAGCAGCCTGGAATGATCAAGGCAGCCAGTGGAATGAGATCAAGCAGGTTCCGGAGTTTATGGACAAAGCCTTAAAGACAGAACTAATGATAAAGAATTTTTCCTCCCGGTATAGATACATGGAACAGTGTATTGTCCTGGGCAGAGGATATAACTACGCCACGGCGTTTGAATGGTCACTGAAACTAAAAGAGCTCGCTTATGTAGTAGCCCAACCATATTCATCGGCGGATTTTTTGCATGGTCCGATTGCTCTGGTATCAGATGGTTTCCCGGTTTTTGCCATCGCCCCCAGTGGCATGGTTTATAAGGATATGATCAGGTTGATAACACGGTTACAACAGGATCACCGGGCGGATCTATTTCTGATATCCGATAGTCAGGAAATCCTGGATTTGGCAGATTGTCCCATCCCACTACCAAAAAGAATCCCGGAATGGCTCACACCAATGATCGGGATCATCCCTGCCCAATTGTTAAGCTATCACCTGACACTGGCAAAACGCATCGATCCAGATACACCGCGGGGATTGTCAAAAGTTACTTTGACAACATAACCTCAGACGACACAATAATCTCAATTCTGATACAGATAGGGTAAGACAAGCCAATGCCTAAACTCAGCCAACTTATTTCAAAGATCGAGAGTTCCCCCACCCTTTCCTTAAATGAGAAAGCTAAGCAATTAATGGAACAGGGGGCTGATGTCATTAATCTTGGCATCGGCGAACCGCTGAATGATATTCCGGACGGCGCCCTGGAATTTGCCAAGCAGAAGTTAGCTACCAGGCAGATCAAGTATGGTCCAACGGGTGGTATTCAACCCCTAAAAATTGCCATTCAAGACTATACAAAGCAACATTACGGCCGCTTACCTGCCCTTAACAATATCACTGTTAATGTTGGTGCTAAACAGGCTATTTTTAATCTGCTGTATGTCCTCCTAAATCCCGGAGATGAGGTTATCCTCCTCTCACCCTACTGGGTCAGTTACCCAGAAATTGTTAAATTGGTCCGCGGAAAATTGGTTCTTGTGGAAACCAATGACCAGTTTCGTCCCGAAATTGAGTCCATCTTGACTGCGGTAACTTCAGATACCAGAGCAATCATTTTAAATACCCCTAATAATCCGACTGGGGCTGTCTATCCCACGGAACTGATCGCTGCCCTGGTCGACTTTTGTGAAACCAGGGCAATATTCCTGATCATGGACGATATATACCACCAGCTGGTATTTGATCCAGCACAATGGGTTCCTGGTTACGTATTTACTTCTCAATCCATCAATAAATCCCACCTAATCATTATTAATGGCGTATCAAAAACATTTGGAATGACCGGATTCAGAATTGGTTGGACAATTGGACCTGAAAATGTAATCAAGGCTATGGAAAAAATTCAAAGCCACACCACCTCAGGAGCTTCTGTATTGCTTCAGGAAGCCGCTCTTGGCGCAATGAAAGATGGTGACCGAACTATCCGCGAGCTTAAAACCTTCATCAAGACTAACAGGGATATTTTGATAGGGGAATTGAAGAAGATCAAAGGCTTAAAATTAGTGGATCCTTCAGGAGCCTTTTATTGTTTTCCCGATTTCCGGGCTTTTGAAGCAGAATCTCAGCAGCTAGCAGCGCTCTTGTTGGAAAAAGCCTTTGTCGCTACTGTACCAGGAATTGCATTTGGCCGAGAAGGATTTCTTCGGTTGAGTTTTACTTGCTCTACAGAACAAATCATTGAGAGTACGGCGAGGATTCGTTGGGCAATAGATCCGGATGGTCCCCGGGAAATCTCAATAGCAGGAAAGACCATAGTCTGTAAATGGGAGAGAAACAGAAAAGAATGAACAAGATCGTAAAATCTCCCTCCCAAGACAAGGAAGAGTTAATAAAAAGCGACCACGGCCTGGATGATTTAAACATATCAGGTATCAATCAAACGTACTGGAATTTAACTACAGAAGATTACTGCAGGGAAGCCTTACACCGGGGAGAAGGAGTTCAATCACGGCATGGAGCTCTCATTGTCCGTTCAGGAGACAGGACTGCCCGCTCCGCAAATGATAAGTTTATAGTTAGGGAAGAGGGATCCGAAGAAGATATCTCCTGGGGGGAATACAATACCCCATTCGATGAAAGTGATTTTGAACGGGTTTTCGACAAGATGCGGCGTTACCTGATCGGGAAAGATCTCTTCATCCAGGATGGCATCGCGGGAGCCAGTCCCCAACATCAGATGCGTGTACGGGTTATTTCGACTCTGGCCTGGCAGGGACTATTCGCGAAAAATATGTTTACAACTCCAGAAGATTCCGAGGCGTGGAAAATACATCGTCCGGAATTCACCGTTTTATGCGTGCCTGAGTTTATTGGGGATCCTGCAGAAGACCACCTGAACAGCTCAACGCTGATCCTACTAAATTTCAAGAAGCGTTTGGTTTTGATTGGGAATACTGGCTATGGGGGAGAGATTAAGAAATCCATCTTCACGGCTTTAAATTATTATCTCCCCAAAAAAGGGATCCTAACCATGCACTGCTCTGCAAACGTTGGTCTTGGCGGTGACTCGGCTTTGTTTTTTGGGTTATCAGGGACAGGGAAAACCACCCTTTCTGCGGATCCAAAACGAAAACTAATCGGAGATGATGAACACGGTTGGGATGAAGAGGGCATATTTAATTTCGAAGATGGATCCTACGCAAAAGTGATCGACTTATCGCCGGAAGCTGAACCTGACATCTACGCGTGTACCAAGTTCTTCGGAACAATCCTTGAAAATGTAATCATGGATCCTCATACAGGTGAATTAGATCTACGTGATGATTCAATTACAAAGAACACTCGAGCATCTTATCCTTTAGAGTGCATCCCCTATTCTCTACCGTCTAAACGGGGAACACATCCCGAGAACATAATTTTCCTCACTTTTGATGCCAACGGTGTCATGCCACCTATCTCCAAGTTATCTCACAATCAGGCACTTTATCACTTTATCTCCGGGTATACATCCAAGGTTGGCGGTACAGAAGCGGGAGTTGGAGAAGCGCCGGAGTCAACTTTTAGCGCCTGCTTTGGGGCGCCCTTTATGGTTTTCCACCCTGCCTACTATGCAGACTTGCTGAAAAAGAATCTATTGAAATATAATGTGAAAACCTGGCTGATTAACACTGGTTTGGTAGGCGGTCCTGCTGGTATCGGAAAACGAATCAGCATCCATCACACACGAGCATTATTATCTGCTGTACTGGACGGTGATCTTGATCAGGTTTCCTATCAGATTGACCCCTGGTTCGGTTTTGAAATTCCCCAGAGTTGTCCCAACGTTCCTTCGGATATTCTCAATCCCTCTACTTTATGGTCGGATAAAGAAGCCTACAAGACAAATATCCGGCAGCTTGTTGAGCAGTTTAACAAAAACATATTACGCTATCAGGACTCGACAGCAGAAGATGTACTCCGAGGTGGTCCAATTCCACTTTCAGAATTAGAGCTAGGTTAATTGTTAGGTTTCAAACAGAGAGAAATTCCCCTGGGAACTTACTCAGATAGCTTTCTATCCACTAAATAAGGTTTATACTTTGTTATATGTCGGACGGGGAGTCTACCCTGGATTAAAACCCCCTCATAACGATTTTCAATCTGATTTACCTGCCCTTCCTCATGAAAAAGGGAGATCAATCCTCCCAGATTATAAGGGATTTCCACTTCAACTGACTCGTAGGACTCAAATAGCCTGGTTTTTATCGTCTGAAGCAACTCACTTATGCCATCTCCCCGTAGTGCAGATATGGCAACTGCGTTAGGAAAAGAATTCAGAGCAAGCTGTGCTTTATCTGGATTACTTAACCGGTCAATCTTATTCAGCACAGGAATGCTGGGAACACCTTCTGCATTGATATACTCCAATGTATTATGTACTGCCTCTGCTTGGGCTAACGCGTGAGGATGCGTTACATCCACAACATGGAGTAGTAAATCTGCTTCCGCGATTTCTTCCAGTGTTGCTCTGAAAGCAGCAACCAGGGTGGTAGGTAATTTCTGGATAAAACCAACCGTATCGGTAATCAGCACCTGCTGCCCGTCTGGTAACTCCACCCGGCGTGTCGTTGGATCGAGCGTGGCAAATAATTTATTCGCCACATACACATCAGCGTCAGATAGTTGATTCAGCAAGGTAGATTTTCCTGCATTGGTATAGCCCACCAAAGATACGATTGGTATATTTGATTCTTTCCGGCGAGAGCGGTAATGTTGCCTGTGCGCTCTAACCTTTTCAAGTTCATCCTTTAAATGGCTTATCCGGCGCCGAATGTCCCGGCGGTCAACCTCTAATTGGGTTTCTCCAGGTCCCCTGAGACCAACACCGGCGGTTCCGCCTGTTCGACCCCCTCCTCCTCCGGCTTGCCGAACAAGGTGGGTCCAGGCTCTGGTAAGACGTGGAAGTCGATATTCATATTGGGCAAGTTCAACCTGAAGTGCCCCTTCTCTGGTATTGGCATGCTGGGCAAAGATATCCAGGATTAAGGCTGTCCTGTCGATTATTCGAATATTCTGTCGCATCAATTCTTCTAGTTCCCTTTGATGGCGAGGAGAAAGCTCATTGTCAAATAGGATTACATCGGCGAGAAGGTCATCAGCGATCAACTTCACCTCTTTAACCTTTCCTGTACCAATAAAAGTTTTGGGGTTGGGATGATTCAGCTTTTGAGTTACCTGACCAACGACTTCAAAACCCGCTGTATCTGCCAGACGACGAAGTTCTGTTAAGGAATTCTCCAAAGACAGGACTTTTTGCTCATCAGGGATATCCACTCCCACTAACAGAGCCCGATCTACTTTTAATCCTTGCGGTTGTTTAATCTGATTCATAATTCTCTTATTCCATTCCCGGATAGGTAAGATACCTATTCCAAAGATAAAAGCCAGCTTAGTAGGGTATCACCGACGATTTGTAAACTCTGAGATGATACCTTATCCGCAGTATCCTCGGTTGTATGCCAGTATGGATAATTAATGTCAATGATATTTACTGCCGGGATACCAGCTTCAATAAAAGGTGTATGGTCATCAATTATGGAATGTTTGCTTTCCGGTAAGAATACATTACCATACCCGAGTAATTTTGCCTGTTTCCAGATTTGCTCAATAATGACCACGTCTGAGGTTTGCTCTTGATATATATTCAACTCAGAATCCCCTATCATATCCACAATTATCGCTGCCTCCGGTGGGTTTTCCAACTGTTGAACAAAAGCTCTTGATCCCATTATCCATTCCCAATCCTCTATTCCCCCATTATCTTCCGCGTCAAAGAACACCAACTGGACTGGCACAGGTAGATCATCTGGTAAAGTTCTGGACATTTCCAACAACAGCGCAACTCCAGAAGCTCCGTCATTTGCTCCTGGTACAGGCAACATTCTCAGAGCCGGATCCGGGTCGAGATCTGCATACATACGCGTATCATAGTGAGCCCCTAGCAAGATATACCTGGAACTAGTCCCCCTGTAGGCAATTAGATTAATTATGGTTTTGCCTTTAATTTCATGTTCCTGGTGTTCCACTTCCCATTGATTCTCCAGCAGAATACTCTCGATCCACTGCTGCACCCGCAAATGTCCCTCGGTTTCAGGTATTCTTGGTCCGAGAGCCATCTGGAAGAGTACATCTTGATAAGCTCGTTGCCCATCAAAGTCAGGAACAGATTTCTCTTTCATTTTTAAAGTCCGGCAACTTGCAGACAAATAACCAATAACCATCAAAACTAGACCTATTTTAAAGATTCTTTTGATGGTAGATTTATCAAATATCATTATGCCTATGCGCAATTATTGGGTATGGCAGGTCCTTTTAAATCCCTTCGTTACCGACACCTATTCTACCACCCACCCCATATATAAATGATCTTCTATCCAGGAGAACTTTTCTATTTCCCCGGTACAAATATTGCTACTTGTTTGGCATACATCTTGCAACAATAACCAATCAAGGCTATACTTCAAAGGGAGGACCCTATGTTCCAAATACAAAATCAAGAATTAAGACCGCAGGTCACAGCTCACCTAGCCCAGACTATGTCCCTGCTGGTTATGCCTGCAACTGAAATCCGACAGAAAATACGCACTGAACTGGCGAATAACCCTGCTCTGGAAATCGTTGAAGACCATCGCTGCCCTAGCTGCGGTCGTGTTATTTCCACCCCAGGACCCTGCCCAGTCTGTAGCCAACCGTTTGACACCCAGGAGGAGGACCCAATCGTATTTATCTCCTCCCCAGAAGATTTCCCGGCATCCTTTGGTAAAAACGGACTCCAGAAATCCTCTAATGAGATTTCTTATGATAATTTGGCTCCTCTAGTCGAGGATCTGCCTGCCTTTGTCCTCAGGCAAATCGCTCCGGAAATTCAAGAAGAAGAGCGGTTGATCGCTGCTCATATCCTAAACAACCTGGATGATGATGGATTGCTTACAGTTCCTCTGGAAGAAATCAGCCAGTATTATCATGTCCCACTATCCAGAGTAACCCGGGTCGCAGATATCATCAAACACGCCGAACCAGCCGGCGTGGGCGCGTCCTCACCACAGGAAGCCTTGCTGATTCAATTGGATATCTTACGGGAATATACCAAGGTTCCATATCTTGCCGAGGAAGCGATTCAAATAGGGATGAAGGATCTCAGCAAACACAGCTACCGGAAACTAGCAAAAGAACTTAATACGAGTTATGACCATGCTCAGGAAATAGCAGAGTTCATCCGCTCAAACCTCAACCCCTATCCTGGACGGGCTTATTGGGGTGACCACCGGCAACCAAGTAAATCCCAAACCCAGGCTTATCATCAACCGGACATTATCCTAAAAGAAGTGCAGAATTCTCCCAGCCGACGAATTATTGTAGAAATCATCAGTCCCTATCGAGGAACACTTCGCATCAACCCGCTCTTCCGCCAAGCTCAAAAACAAGCTCCTGATGAAAAAAGTGATGCCTGGGCTAAGGATATTGAAAATGCCTCTTTGCTGATCAAATGCCTGCAGCAACGCAACCATACCATGGAGCAACTGATGACAGAGTTGGTGAAAGGACAACGCAGCTATATCCTCAGCGGAGATACAGCATTATTACAACCTCAGACTCAAGCCGATATGTCTGGGCATCTGGGAGTCCACGAATCTACCATCTCCAGGGCAGTTTCCGACAAATCCGTTCAGCTTCCAAACAGGAAAATCATTCCCCTAAAACAGTTCTTTGACCGCAGTTTACCCATTCGGACTACACTGCTTCGATTGGTGGAAAACGAGAATACTCCCTTAACCGACACTGAGCTGGCTGAGGAATTATCCCTCGCCGGGTATAATATAGCACGGAGAACGGTTGCCAAATATCGGGCGATGGAAGGTATTTTATCTTCCCGCCTACGGCAAAAAATATAAAGGTTTATGGTTTCATTGATATCAAATCCATCCAGATCATCAGCTGAGCTTGAATTGATCCCCGATGAGGTAAGCCACCTGCTGGACATCTCTCCAGATCCCTCTATTCTGGTTTCTATTAAAGAACTCGAGATCCTCGCAACAAACGCCTCCATGGCAGAGCTTTCCGGTTACACAAGAATAGAACTCTTAACCCTTCACCTCGATACACTTCTCCCCAACCTAAAACCTCTCATTCAGGACCCGGTAACAAACCTTGAGCTTCACAGCCTCCAAGGGCGAGAGCTCGATCTCATCACCCGCCGGAAGCAAAAAATAACCACCCTTGTTCAGGCTAAGACGCTTGGCAAGTCAAAACGATTCAGTGTGTTCCGCCTGGTTCCCGGGGAGAAATCAAAAAGAAGCAAAGATAAAGCTGCCCGGGCAACCAACCAGCTGGATGGCATCCTGGAACTATCCCGAATTTTTTATCAACCCAGCCTGGATCAAGCACTGGAAATAATCATCCAGGTTGGGAAATCGATGCTCACAGCTGAATCATTGGGCATCTATAAAATTGACTCAAATCATCCGCAGCTGAAAGCCGTAATCCTGGATAATCCGTCTGGATTTTTACCCACCACGATCTCAACAGCTGATTTTTTCTCACACTATAAAGACAACCAATTTTCACCTCCTTATAAACCCCCCCTTGCTCCCGTCATGGTGCGAGCAGCGCAGATGGGGTCCTAGTTTGTTATTTCCTCTCCGTTGAATGATGAAAATTCCATCAGCGGCCTGGTAGTTGCCATGGGTTCCAACGATTCTGATCCTCCGGGGAAACAAGCTGCACTGGAAGCCATAAAATTACTTGTAGCGGCCACAGAAGGTGTCTTCAATAACTTCATCCTCAAATCTAACCTGAGCGACAGGTTAACCAAGACTGCCCTGAAAAAAGCGATCGGCGATACGATCAATGAATACATGCCGGAGGGAATTCTTTACTTAAATCCGGATCTTCTCATCCAGCAGGTGAATCCTTCCGCGGAGCAGATCCTCGGGTATGCTGAACAAGAAGTCATCAATCGGCATATTGATGATGTAATTATTGGGACAGACCGCTTAACCCCTGCACTCCAGGATGCATTAGATAATATCCCGGCGCATGATCTGGGCCACCTTGAAATCCACCACCGCGATGGCAGCGTGTTCCCAGCCAT
>JAUWCZ010000008.1 GCA_030609055.1 Chloroflexota bacterium
CATCTGCATAACCATGGGTTGTTGCATATATTACGATTATCTGGTAAGCAATTGGCACTGGGGAAAACTGGGGTTGTTTCAGGATCTCTCGTAACCGACGTCCTCTATCTAACCTGGCTTGGGTTGCTTTATCCAGATCAGAACCAAACTGTGCGAAAGCAGCCAGCTCACGGAAGGCAGCCATCTCCAACCTCAATTGACCAGCCACCTGTTTCATTGCTTTTAACTGGGCATCGCCACCAACCCGGGAAACGGAGATGCCCGCATTAATAGCCGGTCTAATTCCAGAATAAAACAGGTCATTTTCCAAATATATCTGACCATCCGTTATTGAGATTACATTGGTGGGCACGTAGGCAGACACATCTCCAAGCAGAGTCTCGATGATCGGGAGCGCTGTTAATGAACCACCTGCTCCTTTGACTTTAACTAATTTTGTCCCTGCTCCAGCTTCCAGGTCTTTTTCCGCATCCGGTTTAGCCAGAGGTCCGAGGTATACTTTTTTGTTTACAGCATCATCGATGGTAGCTTGATCATCCTTATATTCTTTTGGCACAATAACAAAATGATCCGCCATCCGTGCTGCTCGTTCCAGCAGCCGGGAATGTAGGTAAAATAAATCTCCCGGGTAAGCTTCACGACCGGGTGGGCGGCGGAGCAGCAAGGAGAGTTCACGATAAGACCAGGCATGCTTGGATAGATCGTCATAGACAATGAGTGCGTCGCGTCCGGTCTCCATAAACTCTTCTCCCATCGCACAACCGGCATAGGGAGCTATATATTGAAGAGCGCTGGGTTCATCTGCAGAGGCGACAACAATAATGGTGTGATCCATAGCCCCGTATTCTTCCAGGGTCGCTACTGTTCTGGCAACACCGGCTTTCTTCTGTCCGATTGCGACATATATGCAAATTACGTCTTCACCTTTTTGGTTGATTATGGTATCCAGGGCAATGGCAGTTTTCCCTGTCTGTCTATCACCGATGATTAATTCTCTTTGACCGCGGCCAATCGGAATCATGGAGTCAATTGCTTTGATTCCAGTTTGAATGGGCCGGTCGACATCTTTCCGTTCAATAACCCCGGGGGCAATTCTTTCAATAGGCCGGAATCCGGTTTGGCGAATGGGTCCTTTTCCATCAATCGGCTGCCCGATCGCGTTAACAACCCTGCCAATTAGCCCATCTCCCACGGGTACGGAGGTGATCCGGTTTGTTGATCGGACTTCCATCCCTTCTACGATATCATCGTATTCCCCCATGATAATAACTCCCACAAGATCCTTCTCTAGGTTAAACGCTGTACCAAAAATGCCGTTTTCAAACTGAACCAGTTCCTGGGCTTGGACATCGGATAATCCTCTCACCCGGGCAATCCCATCCCCGGCTTCTAGGACAGTGCCAACACTCTGAACACCTGCTACCGGTTCAAAATCATCAATGAACTTTTTGAATTCAGCAGTAATCTGTTTTATTGATTCGGTCACGATACCTCCGTACAATAATAGTTGCTGATAACAATTCGATAATTGCACAAAACCATGTAACGGGTACGCTGCTGCTACTCCCCGGATGCACCCAATCTAAAAAAATATCCTGGAATTCAATTCAGAAAAAACCTTCCGAAAATTCTCTATTTTTACAAAGAAAACACCTTTTCCAACAGCAGAAATGATAACTGATTGTAGGCAGATTGTCCAGCAGTGATGGTCTTTAACTGAAATATCGCAGGGCAATAGTTAGCCGAGTTTCCAGGTCAAGCGGTGCTTCCTCTGGAATAGTCTGGAGAGCAGCTTGGGCTTCCAGAACACTGTAACCTAACGTTGTTAACGCTTCCTGCACTTGGGCGTTTATCCCAGCAGTTTCAGGTGAAATAATGAAATCTTCCTCAAAAGGTATCCGATCTTCCAGTGAGAGTAGAATTTTTTGGGCTGTTTTCTTACCAATCCCAGATACCTGTGAAAAAATCACTTCCTGCTTATTCAGTACAGCCCTCTTGATCACTTCCGGTGTATGGGTGGATAGTGTTTCCAGCGCTAATCTGGGACCAACACCATTCACCTTAATTAGCTGCTGAAATAACATCACCTCGTCCTGGTCCTGAAAACCAAACAAGGTAAGGGAATCTTCCCTGACGATAAGGTGGGTGTATAATGACAATTTTTCCCCCCGGCGAAGGTTTATGAGAAGAAATCTGGTGACATAGACAAGGTAACCAAGTCCACCGACTTCAATGACTACGTTATCTTCTCCTACCAGGAGCACATTTCCTTGAATACTGGCAATCATGTTGTTTTCCCCTACAGCACTAATACAAAACTCAGTCCAACTACCAGCATAATTATCATTGCTGGCCAGATAAATTTTCGCAGCTTTCGGGAGCCCAGGGAAAAAACCAGCACTCCTTTCGAAGCGGTATTTGATAATGTCGCTAAGATAATCGCTCTTTTTCCTGTAATTAACGCAACACTATGTCCTGCTTTAGTGAGATCAGCGATAGATAATGTGATTGCATCCACATCTGCAAGACCGGCCAAAAAACTGGTCAGATAAAGACCACGATCCCCAATATACACCTCTGCGGCTTTTGAGAGCAGTAAAACCAACGCAAAAATCAATCCAAACTTTATCGCAGGACCAAGTTCAAATGGATTTGATAGTTTTAATTCTTCTTCGTCAATTGCAGATTGAGAGAAAAAGAGATACAAAGCGTAAACTGAGCCAGAGGCCCCCATTGCTGCCATCGCCGGCCAGATATAAGGCAGAAGGTTGCTATTTACTACAGCAACTTCAATAATCACCCGGAAAAACATAATCACCCAAGCTGCAATGATTGCTACTGCAAACGGTTTATCCAATCCATCCTGGGTGGTACTGCGCTGTGAGAAGCTTAGCGTAGTAGCCGTGCTAGATGCTAAACCTCCCAGCAATCCACTAAAGCCAATGCCTTTTTTGGGACCTACTATCTTGATCAGGATGTACCCCAGAAAATTGATTCCGGAAATAAAAACCACCATCTTCCAAACCTGATAAGGATTTAACACATTTAGCGGAGGAGGACCGAATGTCGTATCCGGTAAGATAGGAAGGACAATTGCTGTGATAACCGCAAATTGCAGGGTGGCAAAAACATCTTCCTGAGTAATCACTTTTACAAATTGACGGAGCTCCCATTTCACTGCCAGAAGAACCGTTGTAACCACTCCCAACGCGGCGGCAAATTCTACTGAATGGAGATAGCAAATCCCGCCGATGAGAATGGTGATAAGGGCAGCCACTTCAGAAGTTAGACCAATTTCATCTCGTTCAGTCGCAGTAATAAAATAGGCCACAATCACCATCGTCCCCAGAAGAGTGATCAGACCAATGAACACCCAAGGTGCATGCATGAGGTCCGACATTAAGGCTGCAGATGCCCCAAAAAGGCTCATCAAAGCATAAGTTCTTGCACCGGCAAACAAGCCTCCCCCCTTGACATTGCTGTAGGCATATTCCCTTTGCATTCCGATCAGCACACCGATCAGTAAAGCCGCCCCAAAACGAAGAAAAAGGTCTTGATTAATCATGATCTGTAATATGATTCCTCCTGGTTGTATGTAAGTGACAAATAGCAACCGCCAATGCGTCCGCTGCATCATCAGGCTGGGGTATTTCACTCAGATGCAGAAGTACTTTTACCATTTGCTGGATCTGGTTTTTGTCCGCATTTCCGTATCCCACAACAGCCTGTTTAATTTCTAAAGGTGTATACTCACCTACTGGTAACTCTGAAGCGGCGGCAGCAATTAGGGCAGCACCTCTTCCCTGACCAACACTGATTGCTGTCTTAACATTCTTTTGGAAATATAACTTCTCTACTGCACAATAATCGACTTGATGTTTTTTTAATATCTCATTCAGGGATCGAAAGAGATGAAGCAAACGCTTAGGTTCTTCCCAATCACTAGGCGTCTTTACCACGCCATGCGTAATCCATTCCAACTCTCCATTATCCAACTCTTGGACAAGGCCATATCCGGTGATAGCAGTGCCTGGATCTATCCCAATCACAATCCTCGACTTTGCCATCAATTTACACAAACCCCTCTAACGCTTCATCTGTGATTTTCAGGTTTGTGTAAACTTCCTGTACATCATCCAATTCTTCTAGTAAATCAATAATCTTCATCACCTGCAGGGTATCATCCAGATTTAATACAACTTCCTGATTGGGATCCATTCTTAATCCGGATGCATCTGGAGTTATATTCGCTTCCTTGAGACTATCGTGAATTGTCTTAAATGATTCTACAGGTCCGATAATTTCAAAGTATTCATTTTCTTCGATAACGTCATCCGCTCCAGTTTCAACAGCTATCTCAAATACTTCATCAAAATTGTAGTTTCCGCAGGGAATATTAAAATAAGATTTCCTGGTAAATTGCCAGGAAACCGATCCCTCCTGCCCCATACTCCCTCCGTGTTTTGCCAGTAGATGTCTGATATCTGATACTGTCCGGTTTCGATTATCTGTAATGCAGTGTAGGATTACGGCGACACCATGAGGTGCAATACCCTCGTAGTGAATCTTTTCCATACTGGTTGCATCACGATCTTTGCCAGTACCGCGTTTAATCGCCCTGTCAATATTCGCACTGGGCATATTGGCTGTTTTCGCCCGGTCAATAGCCAAACGCAACCCAAAGTTTATATCTGGGTCACCTCCGCCCTCCCGGGAAGCAATCTGTATTTCCTTAGCGAGCTTTGTATAAACTGCGCCTCGCCGGGCGTCCTGTTGGGCTTTTTTGTGTTTTATGGTTGACCATTTTGAATGTCCTGACATTATGAACCTCCAAAAATTAGTGGAATTACAACTGAAAATATCACCTGGTGTTCGGGTATTTTTTTCTCTCCATGCAGGTTGATCGTATTATAACATCAGGCACAAGTTTACCTTCCATTTCAAAATAACCGACCCTCATATTCAGGTTATTTCGCCTACCGTTTATCCAAGCGGGTTAGACCCAACTTTTTCGCTTCATCAACAACTCCCCGGTATTCATCCAAAGTTATTCTACGATTTATCTCGCTGTGCCTTTGAGCCAGATAGGCAGGTCGATATTGATCCATGATGTTTATATATGTATTGAGAGAGATTTCCTCCGCAAGAAAACTCAGAATATCACTGGATCCTGCCAGATCTCCAGGTAACACCAAATGGCGTATCAGCAGTCCTCTCTCTGCAATTCCTTGCTGATCCAGAACTAAGTCCCCCACTTGCCAGTGCATTTCTTTAACTGCCTGTTGGTTAATTATTGGATAATCAGGAATGCTGGAATATTTTTCCCCCACTTTTGCCCGGCTATACTTCATATCCGGCATATAGATATCGATAATACCATTCAGCATTTTCAGAGTTGAGAGGGAATCATACCCGCCAGTGTTATAAACAAGTGGACTTTGTAATCCTCGCTGGGCTGCGAGATAAACAGCCTGAATTATTTGAGCAGCAACATGAGTTGGGGATACTAGATTAATGTTATGACATCCCCTGCTTTCTAAATCCAACATCACCTCCGCTAAGGTTTCAACTTCAATCTTAGATCCACTAAGACTTTGGCTGATATCTGCATTCTGGCAATACAAACAGTTTAGATTACAGCCGCTGAAAAAAATTGTTCCCGATCCCCGCCATCCACGCAGCGGTCCTTCCTCTCCATGATGTGGCCCATAACTATTCATCCAGACCCGTTTTCCCACACCGCATATACCTGTTTCTCCCATATTTCGGTTTATGCCACAGTCTCGGGGACAGAGATCACAAGTTTCCAATCGCTGCTGTGCTTGAATGACTCTTTTCTCGAGTTCGCCGGAGTTCAATAAACCTGCATAAGCTGGTTGAAAGACCATGGTTTCCTCTGGATACATACCTATTATACCGATTGATAATCCTCCGGAACATCCCATTGACGTTCTTGTCTATATCGGGGTTAACGACTTGAAATTATCTGCTATCTTCGATAGAATTCCCGTGGAGGCATTAATTTGAATTCCATCTCACGCAAGAGCTTTCTCAAAATTTCTCTCCTGGGGATGATTGGTGCTGGATTCTCTCCAGGTTTTCAATCATTCCAAACCAGAAGGATTCAGGGATTAATCGGTCGAATCACTTCCGACGATAAAATCATTCCCATCTATAAGGAACCCAGCTTTGAAAGCGATGTTGTTCGGGAGACAGCCTTTGATGAACTTCTGCATCTTTATTACGAGCAGGAGGTTAACCAAGAGGATTCTCCACCTCAGCTTTGGTACCGAGTGTGGGGTGGATTTCTACCAGGGGCGTATGTCCAGCAAACGCGGTACAGATTAAACCAGCCAATAGATACCATCCCAGATTGCGGCAGGCTAGCGGAGATTACCGTACCTTTCACAGAAGCATTTACCTTCAATGAATATAAGGGATGGAATAAGAAATATAGGCTTTACTACGAAACAACACATTGGTTGACTGGCATAGCTAAGGGACCGGATGGGAAAGAATGGTATGAACTTACCTCACAACTATCCAGTTCCCTGGTATATCTTGTCCGAAAAGAACACTTGCGACCAGTACGGGATGTTGAATATTTACCTACCAGCATACAAAATCCGCCAGAGAACAAGTTAATTAAAGTGTCCTTGAGTGATCAGACATTATCCGCTTATGAGGAGGATAACCTTGTTTTCCAGACAAAGATCTCCTCCGGCTTAGGTTTTAATGAAGTAACTCTCAAGAATCCAAACGCGACGGCGACTCCCCGAGGTACCTTTTTCGTCACATCCAAATATCCATCCAAACACATGGGAGGGGTAATTGCAACTGGCGCTCCCGGCAGCTATACACTACCTGGTGTTCCCTGGACAACTTTTTTTATCTATGATACTGGCGTTGCATTCCATGGAACATACTGGCATAACAATTTTGGAAACAAAATGAGTCATGGCTGTGTAAATATGAGAAATTGTGACGCAAAATGGATTTTCCGCTGGGTAAATCCCGCCTACGATCCCCCTTATAAAGATCATTGTGATTGGCACAAAACCGGTAATGGCACTCGAATTGATATTGACTGATCCCGAAGTTGAAATCCAATCTATGCTAAAATCAACTCATGAGCGGGAAGACAATTACAAAGAACAAAAAAGCATACTTTAATTACCAGATCCTCGATACATATGAAGCTGGTATTGTTTTGCATGGACCAGAGATAAAATCTATACGCAATCACCAGATTAGCATTGACCAGGCTTATGTTCATGTGGATGGAGAAGAAGCTTGGCTGATTGACTCTTATATTCATCCCTATGAACAAGCAAGCTTATACAACCATAATCCGCAACGTCGACGAAAACTCCTGCTGCATAAAAAGGAAATCTTGGAACTTTGGGATAAAGTCAGAATTAAGGGCAATACAATTGTTCCTTTAAGAGTTTATCTAGTCAAGGGCATGGCGAAGGTGGAGATCGCAGTTGCTAAAGGGAAAAAACTCCGGGATAAACGGAAAAAAATTGCAGAAAGAGATGCGGAAAGGCAGGCTGAACGGGATCTTCGACGGATAGGTTTCTAACCCTCTATTCCCTCTCCCCCCAAGGTTAGACAAAATGGAGATGAGTCCCCCATCAAATACGATAATAGAGGCTATGACTGTATGATCCAAATTAACGGAAGCTCACTGACAATCGAAGAAATAAAACTGTTAGCCGTTGAGAACGAACCAGTCTCCTTATCCCAGAATGCAAAAAAAACAGTTCAACGCTCCCGTCGTTGGGTCGATGAGATTATCAGTCAGGGTAAACCAATTTATGGTATCAATACTGGTTTTGGAATTTTTGCTGATCGGCAGATTTCAAGCCATGAATCCAGGCAACTAAGCCGCAATCTGATTCTCAGTCATGCTGTTGGAACAGGGGTTCCATTGCCAAAAGAGGTTGTCCGTGCGGCTATGTTAATTCGCGCGAACACGCTGGCAAAAGGTTTTTCAGGTGTGCGATCATCCTTGATTGAAACCATGCTGGAAATGCTGAATCGTGGTGTCCATCCAATCATCCCTTCCCAGGGATCGCTTGGATCTTCTGGAGATCTTGCGCCTCTTTCTCATCTTGGATTGGTGTTATCAACTGATGAAGATGATTTAGATGAGCAATCCGGTTACGCAGAATTTCAAGGCACTATTATGAGCGGGAAGAAAGCAATGAAGAAAGCTGGAATTCCGCGTATTATCCTAGAAGCCAAAGAAGGAATTGCATTAACAAACGGAGCAACTTTTTCTGCAGCCATTGCTGCTCTTGCTTGCAATGATATAGAAAATCTCCTCTCTGTGGCTGAAATCGCCTTAGCAATGACTTTAGAGGCGTTATTAGGTATCTCAAGCGCCTTTGATCCTCGGATCCATAAATCCCGACAGCATCCTGGACAAATCACTGTCGCTGAAAATATAAGGGCACTTACCAAAGACAGCACCCTTCTGGATTCTACAAATCGGATCCAAGACGCCTATTCACTGCGGTGTAGTCCCCAAGTGCATGGACCCGCCCGGGAAATCCTTGCGTTTGCAGCTGATGTCATTTCCAGAGAAATCAACGCAGCCACAGATAACCCGTTATTATTTGGAGAAGGGGAAGCAATTTCGGGAGGTAACTTTCACGGTGAACCAATCGGATTGGTGATGGATTATCTGGGTATCGCTATGACTGAGATTTCTGGCATCTCTGAGAGGCGCATCTTCCGGTTATTAGACAACCGTTTAAATGAAAACCTCCCTTCAATGCTGGTCGATCGGCACGAGGATGCTGGGTTAAATTCTGGGATGATGATGCCTCAATATACGGCTGCGTCCCTGGTACTTGAAAATCGATCCCTGTCAACACCAGATAGCATTCACTCACTCCCCACATCGGCTGCCCAGGAAGATCATAACGCGAATTCCCTGACGGCCGCGAGACACACGCGGCAGATCCTTACCAACACGACCCACGTGCTGGCGATTGAACTGTACACAGCAGCCCGGGCTCTTGATCTCCGGCTTCGAGATTTACCCCAGGCGAAACTTGGAAGGGGGACCTTAGCAGCATTCCAATCTATCAGAAAAAGCGTTATCTATCATCCTACGGACACGTTATGGGGACCGGAAATTGACGCTGTCCGTAAATTAATTGAGACGAGGGAAATATCCTCCGCTGTAGCTGGCTCCCTCCCAAAATCAACCCAGTAGGTGTTCAGAACAAGGCAGGAATTAGGAAGGTGGAGATGGAGAATTGCCCCTTTTGTAAAATATTGACGGGAGAACTGCCCAGCACCCTTGTTTATTCGGATGAGATCTGTACAGCCATGATGGATATCCAACCCTTCAACCCTGGTCATCTGCTGGTCATCCCTAACGAGCATATATCAGGTTTCTCCGATCTGCCGCCCGAGACAGGAAAACACATCTTTGGGATAGCACAGAAATTAGCCCAGGCGCTACAAATGAGCGGAATCCAATCTGATGGGATTAACCTTTTCCTTGCAGACGGAAAGGCTGCAATGCAGGAGGTCCCTCATTTTCATTTGCATATCATACCCCGCTTTGAAGGAGATGGATTTGAGTTTAGATTCAGTCCCCGCTACTTAGAACTCCCAACCAGAGATGAATTGGAAAAGAATGCCCATCACATACAACAGGCATTGAATATCGACTAATACCGTTCCTAGATCGCTTTATTATTTACGATACAAACTATTACAATCCTCAGATGAACTATGGCGGAAACGAAAAAAAATGATCTCCTGACAGCAGCAATCCTTGTATCCATTCTCTATGTCGCTGCACAAATGTTATCTGATATAGCCAGTTTACGGATTGTGATGATTGCGGGGTTTTCAATTGATGCCGGTACTTTCATTTACCCACTGACGTTTACATTAAGAGATATGGTTCACAAAGTTGCCGGGATCAGATCCGCACGAATTCTCATCCTAGCTGCAGCCGGCATCAACATTCTTATGGCTTTGTTGTTTAAGGCAGTTGCACTGATGCCGCCAGATTTATCCGTCGGTCCCCAAGTAGAGTTTGGCCTGGTACTTTCTCCAATCTGGCGAATTGTTGCAGCGTCAATCATAGCTGAAGTGATCTCTGAACTGATTGATACAGAAGGATATAGAATCTGGGTTGAAAGAGTAACCCACAAATACCAATGGGCCCGTGTATTATTCAGTAATTTACTCAGCATTCCGATTGATAGTTTTATTTTTAGTTTTTTGGCTTTTTGGGGAGTGTTTCCAAACCCTATTGTGATCTCTATCTTCCTAAGTAACATGATCATCAAGGGTTTGACAACACTTGTGAGTATTCCCGGTATCTACCTTGTCCCAGATCATAATTTATAGAAAAGATGCTGTTAATCCATTCAAGAGTGCCTCTCGTCTTCTCCATCTACTCTTGATCACATGCTAGAAACCTCAGACTTCAAATTCTTCCTGGATGATTTATCACATTTATCTATTGCGAGGTCATTAAAATGAGGCTACAATAAATATGCTCCAGGGGGATAAAATCTACCCTTTCATTCAATCCCTGAGGGAGGTGCTGTTTTGCGAATGAAAACTAAATACGCCCTAATATTCCTACTATTGCTGTCTCTGATTATGAACTCCTGCAACATGCCACGGAGAGTCATCTCTCCGGCAGAGCAAACTGCGATCATTAACACATCTGTCGCTGAAACGGTGGCTGCTGAATCAAGAGATACACCTTCTTCCGATGATCCGGACCCGGCTGTTGTCACGGATACTCCGCAGCTTGGTACAGAAGAAACTAACACCCCTGAACCTTCAAATACGCCGGAACCATCGAATACACCAACCCCCTCAGATACACCAATACCCTGCAATCTGGCAAGATTTGTCAAAGATGTCACCATTCCAGATGGGAAGAAGTTTAATCCCGGGGACACTTTTACAAAAACCTGGCGGTTGAAAAATGTTGGGTCCTGTGCCTGGACTTCCGGGTACGACATTGTCTTCTCTGGCGGTGACGCGATGGATGCCCCCAGTTCCATCCAGATAACCTCTGGAACAGTCAACCCGGGTCAAAATGTAGATGTTTCGGTTGATCTGGTCGCACCAGATTCGGCAGGTACCTACCGCGGGAATTGGCAGTTAAGAGATCCATCAGATGTGATCTTTGACATTGAGAACAGCGAAAGCGGGTTATTCTGGGTTGAGATTGAGGTCGAACCAGAAGAGACCACAGTGGAAATTCCTCTAGCCAGCCGCGGTCAAATTGAAGATGGTGATGAAGTCCGCACCAATGCAAATAATGCTGGAGATACCGGCATTGATTTAGGGCTACAAGGATTCGTTACTTTTAATGTCAGCGGTATTCCGAACGGCGCAACGATTGTTTCTGCAAAACTAGTTCCTGTCGGTTTCGATACTTTAGGAGATCCATTTGGGAGCCTGGGATGTCTAAAGGCATATGTCCATAATTACGATACCGTCGGGTTTGAAGATTTTAAACCCGAAGGTGCTACCGGAGCTTTTGTCACCTTCTGTAGTGAAGCTGATGCGGATAACAGCAGCAAACAATCCATGAAAGCAAGTGGAATAAGCGGTGTGCAAGATGCGCTGGCGAGCAATCTCTTCCAAATCCGACTCCAGTTTAAGGATATGCATACGGATGGAGATGGGATTGCCGATGTTTTCCGCAGTACACTAGAAATCGTTGTCACCTACCAAGAGCCTTAAGTAATACATGAAGCTTGGATGGGGATCAAATTGCCTAACCATGAAAACCTGAATACAAAAAGCAGGATCAAATTGAAACACCTCTTGAATAATGAATTCAGGAGGTGTTTTAAATCTTTCAATAAAGTGAAGCAAAAATCTGTTAGTTAATAATTGATCCCAACTTAATAAAATAAATCCAGATTATGGGAACAGGATTCAGGTTCTGGCCAGGCCTGCATAAATTGATCTTCTGGTTTTACGCCCATGAGCCACATCAACCAACGAATGATCCCCCCTGTTAGACGCATCCCACCCTGACTGGCATGGCAGGCCCCCGCGGCATCTTTCTTATCTTTGACCCCGGAGTAGTTAATCCTGGCGTGGATGGGAAAATCATCTACTGCTAATTGGGTTAAGTCAATATCATTATTCTTTCCATATTTACTAGGATCCCTGCCCAAAAAACGTAAGAGCCTGACATTAAAGCGGATAAAATGGCGCGGAATAGTGTGGTAAAACAGCTTTTCTGGTTGGTAGGGTGGAAAAAAACTCTTGAAATCTTGATTACCAGCTAGATGAAAAGCTTGTGTGGCAGCCTGTTGTATAAACATATGGTCAGGATGTCTATATCCACCGATTGGATCAAAGGTAAGTATCACCTGAGGTTTAATTTGCCGGATATACTCTGCTATTTGCTCTGCAACCCGATTACTTGGCGCATTAATCAGTGCCTCAGGATGATTATTCTGTGCGCTGCCAGCCATACCAGAATCTCGATAATCTAATAAATGAACT
The DNA here is from genome assembly GCA_030609055.1 of Chloroflexota bacterium. GTDB lineage: Bacteria > Chloroflexota > Anaerolineae > Anaerolineales > UBA11858 > B10-G9. The sequence continues at coordinate 12,520 of JAUWCZ010000008.1, forward strand.
GCCGTAATTCCAAGCTGCTCTACAGCACAGTGTAATTCTGACTCCCGTACTTGAGCAACAGATGAAAATCCTTCCATGTATTCCGGATCTACTTCACCTGCTTCCCCGCGGGTGGCACATATCAGATGAACTTCGACTCCCTCTTGAGCATATTTCGCCAGTGTACCGCCCATGCCAAATGATTCGTCATCAGGGTGAGCCAGGATTGATAATAATGTTTTTTTCACAAGCCAATTCTCCAAATCAGGAAAATAAGATTACAAATGCGGAAGCACTTGACGGATTATATCATCCTGGATTCCAACCAGAAGTCTGCAGTAAAATAATATATAAGGTTCTTACATCAGACTGAAAATTATTAAAATGAAAAATCACTAGAACCAAGCTCAATGAATGGATGATATCTCGAAACCCGGAGGTCCGGTATGCAAATACAACAGGAAACTCTAGAATGGCTGTTATCCGGTGATCCCTCTATCCGGTGGCAAATCAAGCGCGATATTCTTGAGCAGGGACCGGATGAATTTTTAATAGAAAGGAATTTGATCCCTCACGAAGGCTGGGGAAAGCAGCTGCTTTCCCACCAGGATCCCTCGGGAACCTGGGGAGGAGGGTTGTATTCACCCAAGTGGATTTCCACTACCTATACCATGCTAGTTCTAAGACGCCTGGGTTTGCCGCAAGATGTTATACCAGCACAGCTGGGTTGTAAACAGCTTCTCGAAGGGGGATTCTACGAACCGGACGGCGGCATAAATTTTTCCGTATCCTATCAATACAGTGAAACCTGCATCACCGGTATGGTTCTCTCAATCCTGGCACACTTCCATTATCCTGACAGTCGAGTCCACAGATTGGCAGATCATTTGCTTACTCAACAAATGCCTGACGGAGGTTGGAATTGCAGGTCCTTTAAGGGAGATACACACAGCTCATTCCATACAACAATTTCTGCGCTGGAAGGGCTCTTAGCGTATCAAATCACATATCCTGAAAATCAAAAGATAATTACCTCAGCTAGAAATAGAGCCCATGAATTTCTCCTCAAGCACAAATTGTACCGATCTCACAGGACCGGAGAAATCGTTGACCAACGCATGACCAGATTTCCTTTTCCTCCCCGTTGGTATTATGACGTCTTACGAGCATTGGATTATTTTCAAGCCGCGGAAGCTGAAAAGGATGAACGCTTTAGGGATGCTATCCAGCTCCTCATAAAAAAACAAAACAAGAACCACATTTGGCCAGCCTACCGGGGACCGAGCGGAAGGGTATATTTTGATATAGAACAAGCGGGTAAACCCAGTCGATTTAATACATTACGTGCATTAAGAGTATTAAAGTGGTGGAACAATACTCACAATGCTGGATCCTCCCTTGACCTTGATATCAGAAGAGAAGATCAGAATAACTCTTATTAATCAATTAACATCAGATCAATTACTGTTGACAGAACCTTTAATCCTGCTACAATCCCTACCAGCGATTTATAAATTTCAATTGATAGGACAGATATGGAAAACACACAAAACATTAACCTGACTCCTGAAGCTGCTTCAGCAATCAAGAATTTGCTCGAAGAGCAAGACCTTCAAGGGTCCTCATTGAGGATATTTCTTGCGGGTGTTGGTTGAGGGGGTCCCCAGTACGGCATGTCCTTGGATGACAAGGTCAGTGATAACGACCAGGTTTATTCAAGCCATGACGTAAAGGTCATCGTGGATGACCAAACACTGGCATACCTGCAGAAAGCAACCATTAAATATGTTGAAGAAAATGGCAGGAGTGGATTTCAAATAGAAAAGGATAATCCAGAAACAGCCTTGTCTGGCTGCGCCAGCTGTGATCCCTCAACCGGTTGTGGATAATGATCAACCAAAATACAAAAACCTGGATCTAACCAAAGATCCAGGTTTTTTTTTGGGCAGCAATATCTTTACGCCCTCCGCAAGAAGGATACCACTAGTCCAAATACGCCGATCGATACTAATCCCAAGATAATAAAACCGCTGGGAAGCCCTCCAGTCCCGCTCGTAACCGGGGATGATTCATAGGTTGGAATGATCAATAGCGGTGATGGCGTGAAAGTAGGTTTCCTGGTTGGAGGGATTTCAGAAATAAACTGCGATGCCAGCGTGGGATCTATCGTTGGTGTTGTCTCCGGTGTGGGCGTAGGTGGTTTTGGGACAATCGGGAGTTCTCCAGTCACTCGCACATACGGGGCATATACCCAAGCAACTCCCTCTGGTACTCCGGGGTAAACAATCTTCACCCAGGTTCCCCCCTCAGTTCTTGCCAGCGCAGGTACTTCCTGGCGATTTATTAACACGCCGACTTTAGGATAAAAAACATCTGGACCAGATCGAACATTGATCTGGTCCTCCGGGTCAGAGTAGACAATTGCAATGGGTCCTTTTGGAGTACCTGTTACAGTGGCAATTGCCACTGTTGGTTGTTGTAATGCATCAGATGCTTGAACCAGATTGGTGCTAACCACAAATAACGCCAATCCAAGAGCAAACATCATAAGCGCAATTAAAGTTGGCAGCTTCCTTATCATACTCATTTCCTTCCTGTTGGAAACCTGTTATCTAATTTATCCAGGGCAACTATGGCAAAGGGATAAAGTTGCTCTTCATCTTTAGCTCTTTTACGCACATGAGTTCTGCTTTGATTCTGGTTTCTTTTCTCAACCCGCTGGATAAGTCCGCGCAAAATACTTACGGATTCCAAAAATCCAACCTCTCCACAAAAGTAGATTGCGTTTTGCCTGATAGAAAGCGGTTGTTTTTGGTCGTTCACTATACCACCCAACTTATCTCCTGCATAGGAACATAGTTTGAAGATTTCAATCAAACTCTCCTCAGCAGTAAGATATTGCTCTGAGACTTCCAACAGGGAGAGCAACTGTTCCCTACTGAGTTGGGCTAGGAATCCTTGCAGCTGGATGATCACCTGGTCAGCCGCATGCTCTCCCTGTCCATCAACTGCTATTACACCACCCAGGGCTTTAACTATATGAGAACGCACTTCCAGATCCGGATCTGAAATTCTGGTGGCTAATAAATAAGCTATCAGCGGTGATTTCCGAGCTGCACCTTGCCCAACCAGATAATCAAGGGCAGCATCTCTTTCTGCAGCCCTTGGTGAAGTCAATCTCTCTGCTGCCTGCCAGATTTCCTGACTGAGATTAAAATTCGTACCTGAGTGAAATTTATTCATGCCAGAAGGATCCGAAAGACCTATTTATGCTTCTTGATTGGACCGGAACCTTATCAATCTTAGCTCTGAAACTCAACCATCCGCTTCTGGATTGAATCCAGAAGGGAAGTAAAAGCATCCGCAAAGGCTTTTACACCCTCAGCTTCCAAATCCTGGGTGGCCTGTTTCATATCAACGCCCAAGTCTGCTAACTCTGCAAAGACATTATGAGCAGATTCAAGATCTTTATCTATACTCCTTTCCGCTACACCATGATCGATAAATGTTTTCAGAGTTGCAGGCGGAATAGTGTTAACAGTCATTGGACCAATCAGATCTTCAACATATTTTGTATCCTTATAAGCAGGATTCTTAGTGCTGGTAGAAGCCCACAAAGCCCGTTGTCGGTTTGCTCCCTGGTCTTTGAGGGACTTGAAACGGGTACCCTCATCTCCAAAGGTTTTCTCGTACTCAACAAAGGCCAGCTTTCCACTTGCCACAGCAGTCTTTCCAAGCAACTCCGAGAGTCGGGTTTGATTATCGGGATTGGCTGAGGCTTTGAGGGAATCCAGGTTTTGATCCACTTTTGTATCAATTCGAGAAATAAAGAACGATGCTACAGAAGCGATATTCTCAATAGAGTCTCCCCTGGATACTCTTCTTTCAAGGCCAGCCAAGTAGGCTTCTCTCACTTCCTGGTAACGGTCCAAGCTGAAAATCAAAGTGACATTGATGTTAATCCCATCAGCAATGGACTCGGTAATCGCCGGTAATCCTTCCTGTGTAGCCGGGATTTTTACCATCAGGTTGGGACGATCAACTGTGTTCCACAGCCGTTTTGCATCCTGGATTGTCTGCTCTGTGTCATGCGCAAGATATGGACTGACTTCCAAACTCACATAGCCATCCCCTCCACCAGTTTTATCATAAAGAGGAAGAAACAAATCAGCTGCAGCCTGGATATCACGGATCGCCAGCTGTTCATAGATTTGCTCTTTGGAAAAACCTTTATTGGTGAGTTCTTTTATCTCTTCATCGTATTCACTGGATTGGCTGATAGCTTTATTAAATATACTCGGATTTGAGGTAATCCCACGAATCTCACCTCTACTAATCATACCCGCTAGAGTTCCATCATTCAGGAGCTTTCTTTCAATGTTGTCATACCACACAGATTGACCCAGCTCATGAAGTTTCTTTATCACATCTGTCATGAGAGTTTTCCTTCTCTTTCTAATTGTTTTATCATCTCAGTCCGGCGTTTATGGCGTTCTTGCCCTGGATCATTTCCCAAAAATCTGGCTTCCAGGAATGCCTGTACGAGAACTTCTGCTAATTCTGATTCAATGACAAGACTGCCAAGGCAAAGAACATTCATGTCATCATGCTCCACACCTTGCTGGGCGCTGTAAGCATCGTGACAGATCGCAGCATATACTCCCCGCATTTTATTAGCAGCTATGCACACTCCAACACCGGATCCGCATAAGATAATTCCCCGATCGGCTTTTCCGGATTGGATAGACATACCTACCTTTTCAGAATAATCCGGATAATCCACACTTTCCTCAGAATCGGTTCCAAAATCTAATACATCATGGCCTGACACTTGGATTACACTTATCACAGTCTCTTTTAGAGGAAATCCAGCATGATCTGTCCCTACAGCGATTCGCATCACAGCACCTTCCTTAGAAGTTCATCCGCTTTGTTTATAACATTATCAGTTGTTAATCCAAACTCCTCATATATTCGCCCTGCGGGAGCTGAAACGCCAAAGCGGTCAATAGACAGGATTGATCCTTGATCCCCAACCCACTCTCTCCAGCCTTGAGATATTCCAGCTTCAATAGCCAGTCGAGCTTTAAGATGCGACGGTAAGACTGATTCTCGATAGGATTTATCCTGTTTCCGGAATAGTTCCCAACTAGGGAAAGAGATTATCCTGACATTCACCCCTTTAGCAGCTAATTTATCTCCTGCATTAATAATCAAATCTACTTCAGAGCCAGATGCCATCAGAATGAGTTCTGGTTCTTGTTCTCCAAGATCAATCAGTACATACGCCCCGCGGACCAATTCTTTTGCCGGTGCGTAAATAGTTCGATCCAGGACAGACATGGATTGTCGTGATAGCGCCAGCGCAGTCGGTCCTTTTTGGTAACTAAGGGCAAAAGCCCAGGCCTGAGCCACCTCATTTGCATCGCCCGGTCGTAAAACCACTAGATTGGGGATCGCCCTCAAGGCGGCGAGATGCTCTACAGGTTGATGAGTAGGACCATCTTCTCCTACCCCTATGCTGTCATGGGTGAAAACCCAAATGCTTGGGATATGAGATAAGGCGGAAATCCGAATTGCCGGGCGCATATAATCGGAAAATACAAGGAATGTACCACCATAAGGCTTCACACCACCATGGATAGTCATGCCGTTAATCACGGCCCCCATGCCGTGTTCTCGAACACCAAAGTGAAAATTCCGTCCTTGGTACATATCAACCTGAAAGGCCGAGTGTCCATCTATCCAGGTCTTATTGGAGGGTGCCAGATCAGCAGATCCTCCGATCAACTCCGGCACATAGGGAGCAAGCGCGTTGATCACCTTACCGGAAGCAGCTCGGGTTGCCATGCCTTTGGGATCGGCTGCAAATTGTGGGATCCCCTTTTCCCAGTTCTCACTTAGTTTTCCAGCTAATCGACGTTTTAATTCAGCCGCTTCCTCTGAGTACTCCTTCTCGTAGGCTGAAAACATGGCATTCCAGGAGTTCTCTGCTTCAACTCCTTGTTTAAGGGCAATCCGGAAATACTCAAGAACATCTTTCGGGAGATAAAAACGGGGTTCAATCGGCCAATCGAGGGCGGTTTTTGCCGCATTGAGTTCCTCATCTCCAGGAGGAGATCCGTGAGCTGCCGCTGTGTCTTGTTTGGTTGGCAACCCATACCCGATATGCGTCCGACAGACTATCAAGGAGGGCCGTGGATCTTCTTTCGCCTGCTGTATCGCCTGGTCTACCGCGGTTACATTATTGCCGTCGTCGACACTAAGGACCTGCCAGCCATAAGATTCAAATCTGGCTCCTCTGTCCTCGGTAAAAGCTAACTCAGTACTTCCATCTATTGAGATCCGGTTATCATCGTAAAGATATATTACTTTTCCCAGGCGCAGATGACCTGCCAGAGACGCTGCTTCCGCAGTCACCCCCTCCATCAAATCTCCATCTGTGACCAGACCATAAGTATGGTGATCAATAATCGGGAAATCTGGTCGATTATAGATAGCAGCCAAATGTGCTTCTGCAATTGCGAACCCGATTCCGTTGGCGAATCCTTGTCCCAGAGGTCCGGTGGTTGTTTCAACTCCCGGTGTTAAGCCATACTCAGGATGCCCTGGTGTCAGACTCCCCCATTGGCGAAATTTTTTGATCTCGTCCAGCGATAAATCATAACCTGTAAGGTGCAGTAATGAATACAACAACATGGATCCATGTCCACCGGATAAGATAAACCTGTCTCTATCTGGCCAATCTGGATTAGCTGGATTATGTTTCAAATGCCTTGTCCAAAGTGTATATGAAAGAGCTGCAGTTCCCATCGGCAAACCAGGATGCCCGGAATTTGCTTGTTGGACAGCATCTGCGGATAAGAATCGAATGCTGTTAATCGATTGTTTTTCCAGCGATTTTCCTTCTCTCATAATGATGTCCTCTTGATCAGTTCACGGATAGTAGAATATGCTATTGAATGGTTGTATGAAAAATAAGTGATGCTATATGGACTGTTTAATCAATACAATTCTTACTGATAATTCTTCCCTTTCTCTCTACGATAAAATCAATTCCTATTTTACCGCATCTCCTGGATAGACTAGTAACAATTCGAAAATATCTCCAGCTGTAATTTCATCCTGCTTTAATCCTCTGAATAGGCATATAAAAAGCAGTCAGGAGCAAAAAAAGTACTGCCGTGTTGCCTGTGAAATATAGTACAATATAGTTAGTTTATTTGTGATAAACTTCACTACCTTATTTATTAGTTTCTTTTAAGATATAGATAGTAATTACTTATAGATCTGAAAGGTTTACCGATTCGTTCCGGGTTTCATTTTTTTTTTGTGGATCTTACACAAGATGTATTGTTAATCCGAACATCAATATTCAGACAGAAAGGATTAATAATCATCCTCTAATTAAGAATTAATGAACCCTAATTCTTTTGTTCTGAACAGGAGGGATCACAATGGCCGTGAATGATATTCCTCAACATCCACCTTTCACAGCAGAATTCAAAGAGAGTTTGTTTAATATTCCTGAGGGAGAAAAAATCCAAACTTGCCTGCAATGTGCCTGCTGTAGTGGTGTCTGTCCTTTTGGTTTTGCGATGGAAATTCCTCCCGGCAGGATGATTGCCTGGATGCGGGCGGGGATTCTGGATGAAATGCTGGAATCTGATTCTGTCTGGATGTGTGTATCTTGTTATGCCTGTACTGAAGTTTGTCCAAAAGGAATCCCCGTTACTCTTGCCCTGATGACCAGGGCTAAAGAAGAAGCTCTTCTGGCAGGTAATGTACCCACAGAACTCCAAAGCGCTTTGGAATTCTCAGATCAATACAGTAATCCTCTGGGAGAATCTTCCCGTAAACGAGCAGATTGGGCAGAGGAATTAGATTTTGAGATCCCCATTATAAGAAAGGTAAAACGCCCTGTAGATGTTTTATGGTTTGTAGGAGATTATGCCTCCTACCATCCGCGAGTAAAAAATGTAACCAAGGCATTTGCTATCTTACTCAATAAATTAGGGATAGATTTTGGCATTCTCGGTTCAGATGAGCATAGCGATGGAGATTCGCAAAGGCTTGCCGGCGAAAGGGGTTTGTTCGAAAAGTTGGCTGAAAAGAATGCCAAAATCCTCAGCCGATGCGAATTTAATGAAATCATAACCACCGATCCCCATGCTTACAATGCGTTCAAGAACGAGTATCCCCAGCTAGGATTCGATTTTCCAGTGCGACATTATACAGAATTCCTGGTTGATCATCTGGACGAGATAACACCGCTTTTCAAGGAAAATGGAAAGGCAAAGGTGGCATTTCACGATCCCTGCTACCTCGGACGAGTCAATAAAATCTACGAAGCTCCCCGCCAGCTGATTGAAGCGATACCTGGTGTAGAACTTGTTGAAATGGCACACAACAAATCCACTAGTTTATGTTGTGGCGGTGGTGGTGGAGGAATGTGGCTGGACGGTTTCCGTTGGGAAAAAGCCGAGTACAGATTATCAGAATGGAGAATAAAAGAGGCAGTTGCAGTCAAGGCGGATATTTTGGCGGTTAGCTGCCCTTACGAACCCCCTCGTTTTGAAGATGCAACAAAAGCAATTGCAGGAGCAAAAAAAATGCTGGTTAAGGACATTGTGGAACTAATAGTTGATGCAATAGACATTTGAGGAGGAAAAATATGACTGAAATTGTCGTAATCGCTCGACTTGTCCCTGACCTCGTTGAAGAATTAGAAATCGCACCCAGTGGGACAGCCCTGGATCTTTCCTGGCTTCGAGTGATTATCAACGAATTCGACAATCACGCAATAGAACAGGCAATTATCCTGAAAGAAAGATCCGGTGCAACCGTTACCATCATCAGCCCTGAGGCGGAAGGTGTTGAAGATATGCTCTTCACGACCGCAGCTAAAGGAGCAGACAGACTGATCAAATTAACTGGTATTGGTGAGGAAAAACCTACCAACCTGTCCCTGGCACAAACCCTGGCAACTATGATCAAGGAGATGAACCCAGATCTGGTTCTGAACGGTGTGCAAGCCCACGATGACATCACAGGAGATCTCGCACCACAGCTTGCCCAATTGCTAGATATGCCGTATGTAGGCTACATCTCGGGAGTTTCCCTGGATGGTGGAAAAGCCAAAGCATATAAGGAATATCCCGGTGGTATTCTTGCTGAAATGGAAATCAACCTTCCCGCAGTTCTCGGTATCCAGTCCAGTGAAGAACCTCCCCGTTATGTGGCAATCAGTAAGGTTCGGCAAATGATGAATTCTACATCAATTGAAGAAATTCAAAGCAGTGAATTAGAGACTGAGAGTGGAGTTGTCATCAAGCGCATGTACTTACCAGAAGCCGCTGAACGCGCTGAGATGCTAGAAGGTGATGAGAAAGAAGTTGCGACTAAAATAACCTCCATCCTTCAGGATTTAGGCCTGCTGTAAGAGGAGAAATAAAATGACTCAAGATATCTTCTTGCTGATTGAGCACATTCAGGGACAAGTGTCCGACATATCATACATCATGACAGCCGCAGCCAGGAAATTAGCCCAGAAAGAAGGTGGCAGTGTAATAGGAATTCTTTTGGGAAGTGGTGCGGAACACCTAAAAGATACTCTTGCCGTGGATAAAGTCATTTATTGTGACCATCCTGCTCTAGCTGAATTTACATCTGATGCTTACGAACGAACCCTGGTCTCCTTACTGACAGAATATTCTCCCCGAGCAGTTTTGTTCGGCAACACAACACTTGGAGCAGACGTCAGCAGCAGTCTTTCCACCAATATGGAATTTCCAATTGTTAGTTCCTGCATTGAAGTTACTGAATCGGGAAGCCTTATCAGCCAGATTTGCGGCGGAAAGATCATGGTTGAAAGTCAATTGGCCGATAAAACCACACTGATTACAGTTAATCCCGGAGGATATAAACCAGAGGCTGGACAAAGCGATTCTACTCCAGAGACTATCAAATTCTCCCCGCCAGATTTGGAAAACCTAAAGGTCAAACTATCCCAATATATTGAACCGGATATTGGAGATGTGGATATCTCCCAAGAAAAAGTACTGGTTGGTATTGGTCGGGGCATCCAGAGAGAAGACAACATCGAATTAGCCGAAAAATTGGCAGAATTGCTGGGCGGTGAGGTGTGTGCCTCGCGTCCTGTGATTGATCAGGGTTGGCTACCAACTTCCCGGCTGGTTGGCAAGTCGGGAAAAACCGTTAAACCGAATCTATATATCAGTCTGGGGATCAGTGGCGCAACCGAACACACAGAAGGTGTAATTGACAGCAAAACTATTATCGCCATTAACAGCGATCCAGACGCACCTATCTTTGATATTGCTCAGTATGGAATAGAAGTTGACCTCTTTGATCTCATCGATCCACTTCTTGAACAAATAGAAAGCGTAAAGAATGAATCAAGCGGATGAAATGAGGAGAGAACTCCATGCCTGAACGAATTGATTATTGGGGTATCCCCCATCAATGGGGTTCACCGAGCATTTTAGTTTATTCGGTGATGTTTCTTGCTGGTGCAATCCTTATTTTCCGATTTTACTTGCGAGCCCGACTATGGTGGAAAGTAGGCCGCCCAGAATCACGCTGGAACAAACTGCACATCAGATTATATAACCTGATTAAATATTCCATTGTCCAAACGCGCGTTTTAAGACAAAAATATCCGGGAATAATGCATATCGCCTTGGCCTGGAGTTTTTTCATCTTCTTTTTAGGAACAGCCCTGGCTACCATAGATTCCCACTTTTTCAAATTCTTAAACGGTACGGTTTTTTCTCTCTACAAGCTGACACTTGATCTATTTACGGTGGTATTTATTGTGGGTGCAATCCTGGCAATCTACCGCAGATATGTGACAAAACCGGAAAGATTAACGTACCAGCCGCAATTTACCTGGTCACTTATTTTGCTGACTGTAATTGTTTTTAGCGGAATAACAACGGAATCTCTCAGGCTTGCCGTTGAACAACCCATAAATGGTGTTTGGTCACCCCTGGGATGGTTGATAGCCCAGGCCTTCCTTTTCACAGGCGCTTCAGAGATGACATTAACCAACTGGCATCTTGGAATCTGGTTAGGACACTTGTTGACAGCCGCGTTTACTGTTATCACTCTGCCGGTTGGATCCCTGCTGCACATATTAACTGGCCCTGTAAATATCTTTTTCTCAGAATTGGACCGGCCAATGGGTCAACTCCCACCCACGCCAACCGGCAGGGACGGTCAACCCGTTTATGTAAGCATGTTAAATGAGCTCACCTGGAAACAAATCCTCAACGGAGATGCCTGCACGGAATGCGGACGTTGTCAGGATATATGTCCCGCTTATGGAGCGGGCTTGCCTCTCAATCCGAAAGATTTGATTCTGGGAATCAGGGAAATGCTTGAAGAAACTAAAGCATCCCCCAAAGAAAACCGGTATGACCGAAGCTTGTTGGAAAATCCCAAACTCAGTAAAGAGGTGATGTGGTCCTGTACAACTTGTGCTGCTTGCATCACAGAATGTCCTATCCTGGTTGAACACATAGATACAATCATTGAGATCCGGCGACATCTGGTGATTGAAGGGATGATAGATTCAGAACTGCAGGATGCATTGACAAACCTAGGTCAATACGGAAACTCGTTTGGCCAATCTCCTCGTAAACGTGCCCAATGGACCCAGGAATTCGATCCTCCAATTAAAGACGCAACCAGAGAACCTGTCAAGTATCTCTGGTTTGTAGGTGATTATGCATCCTACAATCCTGCTCTCGCTGAGATGACCACCAAAACTGCCACAGTATTTAACCAGGTAGGTTTGGATTTTGGCGTTATGTATAAGGGAGAAAACCACTCTGGAAACGATGTTAGGCGCGTTGGAGAGGAAGGATTGTACGAGATGCTAGTCGAAAAGAATCTTTCCGCACTTGACCGGTGCCAATATCAGACCATTATCACCACAGATCCGCATACCTATAATACCCTGGTCAATGAATATCCCTTCCCTGAACCGCAGACTATCTTACACTACAGCGAGTTATTGGCGCAACTAATCAGGGACGGGAGGTTGCAGTTCTCGAATCCTCTAAACTACAGAGTAACCTTTCACGATCCCTGCTATCTAGGCCGTTATAACGGAGTTTATGATGCTCCCCGCTTTGTGATCAAGTCTACCGGCTGTGAACTGGTAGAAATGCCCCGAAATAGGGATCTAGCATTGTGCTGCGGTGCAGGCGGAGGTCGAATATGGATGGAGGAAGGCAATATTCAAGAACGCCCCAGTGAGTCCAGGATTCGGGAGGCAGTTAAGTTGGACGGCATAGAGCACTTTATCGTTTCCTGTCCTAAAGATATCACGATGTATCAGGATGCAGTAAAAACAACCGGGCATGAAGCTGACATTTCGGTTAAGGATCTGATTGAGCTGGTCGTAGAGGCTTTATAGATTCATTAATATTGGTTTGATTATCATGGAGACTATACCAATTGAGAAAATTCAGATAAAGAAGCCAGGAGGTTTCTCAGCCTTGTGGCGTGGTTTACAGGTACCCATACATGTAAAACTCATGTTGGCCTCTGTACTGATGATCGTTATTATTGGCGTCGTATTTCTGGTTATTGGTGTTCAGCTGATAGGAAACCGGGTTGTTGCAGAAGCACAGGACAAAGTTAGAAATGACCTAAATACTGCCCGAGTAATCTATGAAGCTCAATTACAGCAAATCGATACGGTCGTTTCTGATGAAGCTAGACACGAATTTCTTATGGAAGCAGTTACCACTCAGAATGTATCAAGTGCTTTTGGGGAATTGAATAACATAGCCAATGAGGCAGAGCTGGATATATTTGGGGTCACTAACAATTATGGAAAAGTTCTGCTCCGGACTCATAATCCAAATGCGACTGGAGATAATCTGGGCCATCACGAATTTATCAAATCAGTGCTATCTACAGGAGACTCCGTTTTAGGAACTGTTATTTTCTCTGGCGAAGATCTAGACCAGGAATCTAGCTCACTTGCTGGACAAGCGCGCTTTACTTTGTTTGACACACCTCTTGCTCGTCCAGTCTCTGAAACCATAGAGACTTCAGGGATGATGTTAATTGCAGCCTCTCCCATATTTAATTCCAGGCAAGAGATTATAGGAGTAATCTTTGGCGGAAAACTACTGAATAGAAATTACGATATTGTTGACCTGATCAAAGACACTGTATATGAAAATGTGCAATATAAAGGTCAAGATATCGGTACTGCCACAATTTTCCAAGGTGATTTACGTATATCAACCAATGTAAAGTATGAAGATGGAAGGAGAGCCATAGGTACTCGTGTAAGTGAAGAGGTATACAACCAGGTGATAGTCCAGGGCGAACCCTGGATTGACCGTGCTTATGTTGTTAATAACTGGTACATCACTGCTTATGAACCGATTAAGGATGTTGATGAAGAGATCATTGGTATTCTTTATGTTGGGGTACTAGAACAGAAGTATTCAGATATTAAACGTGAGACTATGCTTACCTTTATAGCGATCACCTTTGCAGGAATCCTAGTCGCGATTGGAGGTTCTTATTTGATCTCCCGACAAGTATCTATCCCAATAAAACAAATGGTTGCTGCTTCAAAAGAAGTTGCGTCCGGTAATCTAGAAACCAGGGTCAGAATCGAGACTAATGATGAAATACAATTCCTGGCAGAGTCATTTAATGAAATGGCTAAATCGTTGCAGAAACGCGACCGAGATTTAAAAGAGTTTGCTACCCAACGGATTATGCAATCTGATAAATTGGCTTTAATCGGCCAGCTTTCCGCTAACATCGCCCACGAACTGAACAATCCGCTCCAGGGTATTGTGACTTTCTCTCACCTTCTTCTTGAAGATAATCAAAAGATCGATACGGATACTCAATTATCTCTAGAAACGATTGTAGGGCAAGCAAATCGCTGCCGGGATATCATTCGTGGTTTACTAGACTTCTCACGCCAAAGACAACCAGATAAATCCTATTTTGATATCAATGCAATCGTCAATGATTGTCTTTCCCTGGTTGAACTTCAAGCCCTTTTTCACAATATTGATATCACCAGAAATCTTCAACCAAACTTACCAATGGCTGTGATTGATGCATCCCAGATAGAAAGGGTCTTCATGAACATGATTATTAATGCTGCCGAAGCGATGGAAGGAAGTGGAAAGCTAACTATCAGTACCAGAGAAATCAATAATACTAATAATATAGAGATCTCCTTCTCTGATACCGGTCCTGGCATTAGTGAGGAAAACCTGAAAAAGATCTTCGACCCATTTTTCACTACTAAGGATGTTGGACACGGTACGGGATTGGGCTTGGCGATCAGTTATGGCTTAGTGAAAAGCCATAATGGAACTATTCAAGTTAATAGTGAGGTCGGCTCCGGAACGACTTTTATTGTTATATTACCCAAGGAAGGAAACGGCGATAATGGAAAGTATTAGTACTTTGACAGAAAATCCAAAAATTCTGGTAATTGATGACGAGGAAATTGTTCGCGAATCATGTTTGCGTATATTGGAGAAACAAGATTACCAGGTCAGAACTGCCGAGGATGGAATCAAGGGACTGGAGATATTACAGGAATATCAACCGGACCTGGTGCTTGTTGATCTTAAAATGCCTGGTATGTCCGGATTTGAAGTCTTGGAATCTATTTTTACCTTTGATGCCACGATCGTCACTATTGTGATTACCGGCTTCGCAACAGTGGACTCAGCTGTCGAAGCAATGAAAAAAGGTACTTATGATTTTATTCCAAAGCCTTTTCAGCCTGATGAATTGCGCTTGGTTATTCACCGCGGATTGGAAAGAAGGAAATTGGTATTGGAAACAATTGCCTTACGGAATGAAAAAGAAATGTTGCGAGAACATTTTGCAGCCATCGTCTCCCATGAGTTGAAATCTCCCCTGGGAGCCGTTCAACAAAATTTATATGTTCTGGCTGAAGATTTAGACCAAAAATTATCCGAATCACAAAAGGAGAAGGTTCAGCGGCTCCAAAAACGTATCCAGGATCTTATCAAGCTTATTAATACCTGGCTGCGAGTTATCTCAGTAGATATCGATAACATACAAGATCAATTCCAACAAATTTCACTGAATCCTATCATTGAACAAGCAATCGAGATCATTGAACCCCACACTGTTAGGAAGGACATCAAAATCTCGCTTAAGGTACAGGATCAAATTAGCGAGATTGAGGGTGATGAAGGCACATTGACGGAAGCGATAGTCAACCTGCTCACAAATGCTGTAAAGTACTCCAAGATTGGTGGCAAAATTGAGATCTCCACTCAGCAGAATGGAGACAATGTTCAGATATCAGTATCTGACGATGGTGTCGGCATTGCAGAAGATAATATTTCCTTCATCTTTTCGGATTTTTATCGCGGAAATAATTTACCCGAAGGAGAAAGAAGCAGTGGTGTTGGATTGTCCATCACAAAGAGAATTATTGAAGCTCATCATGGCTCAATTCACGTGGAAAGTGAACTAGGCAAAGGCAGTGTTTTTACTATCAATCTACCAATATCGGAACAGAAATAAAACAATAATTATGCAACACAAGGCTTGTAGGAGGAGGAAAAATGTCAAAGGATGTACAGCTATTGATCATTGATGATGATCCAGATTTTGTAGAAGGAATCCAGTCAATACTCACGAAAGCCGGGTATGCTGTCGATGTGGCGTATAACCCAAAAGAGGGTTTTAAAGCTTTAAAGTCAAAAAAATATGACCTCCTTCTACTGGATATTATGATGGGTAGAGGAGCTGAAGGAGTAATGGTAGCCAGAAAAATCAACAAAGATCCTGTTCTGCGTGAAATCCCGGTCTTAATTATCACAGGAATCCGGGAGCAGATGGCATTCCTTTTCCCTGGCCAACCAATTCATCCGCGGTTCCTGCCCACAGACGAACTGCTGGAAAAGCCAGTAGAACCAGACTTTTTATTAGAAAAGGTTAACCATTTATTGGAATTGGCTAAAGAGAAAAAATCAAACTAAGCAAGGAGGAAGAAACTTATGGCATTAAAACCATCTTTCAGCACTGAGATTTCTAACCTTCTCTACGCTGCGCACGGAAGCCCTATCAACTCCTGCATCCAATGCGGAACTTGTTCTGGGACATGTCCAGTAGCCAACTACATGGATCAATCTCCTCGTAGATTAATCGGGATGATCAACGCAGACCTTAAAGATGATGTCATCGACTGCAATACTTACTGGTTCTGTGCTTCCTGTTATCACTGCACAGTCAGGTGCCCTGCTGATATTGATATCGCCGGTGTAATGTATGCCGTAAAACGGTATTCAATCTGGCACAAAACCTATGGTGAAGATCTGGTGGGTCCACAATTCTCCGAGGCTTTTGTAAAGACGATTGTCCGGAGTGGAAGATCCTACGAACCTTTACTTGCACCATCTTATATGACCCATTTTGGTCCCAAGGAATTCTTTCAGGAGGTAGTAACTGCCTCCAAGATGATGCTAAAAGGCAGGATTCCGGTGTTACCCCCCCGCATCAAAAGGTTAGATAATTTCAAAAACATGATCAGAAAAATCATTCCTCTAGGAGAGTCATCATGAAAAAATTCGCCTATTTCCCGGGTTGCTCCCTAGAGAAAATGGCTTCGAGTTATCACAAATCTGCCCTCGAAACCACAGAAGTATTTGATATAAAACTCCAGGAACTTGATGACTGGAATTGCTGCGGAGCAACAACCTATTTCCACGTTGATCAATTACTTGCTTATACTCTTGTAGCCCGCAATCTTGCCTTGGCTGAAAAAGAAGGATTAGACCTGGTAGCACCCTGCAGTGCCTGCTACAAGAATGCGTATTTTACAAATGAGTATGTCAAAGAGGATCCAGATCTGGCAGAGCATATCAATTTCGCTCTGGAAGAAGATGACCTGCAGTTTAATGGCAATATTGAAGTCCATCATCTAATCGATGTCTTCGTTAACGATGTCGGGGTTGGTAAACTAAAAGAACAGGTAAAGAATCCTCTGAAAGGTTTAAAAATAGCACCCTATTATGGCTGCCAGATAGTCCGTCCCCGTAAAAACGGAGAAGACGTAGAGGATCCGCAGTATTTCGAGGACATCATCTCGGCTATGGGGGCGGAACCAGCTAATTTCCCGGAAAGATTACGCTGCTGCGGTGGATCGTTGATTATGACCAGCCGAGTAGCCGCCCTGGATATGGTCCGGATTTTACTTCAAAGTGCAGAGAATAACGGTGCCCATGTAATTGCTACTGCCTGCCCGCTGTGCCAGGTGAACCTGGAATGTTACCAGGCTACGGTCAATGAAGAATTCGGGACCGATTTCAAAATGCCCATTCTCTATTTCACACAGCTGCTTGGTCTTGCCCTGGGTATATCTCCAAAAAAACTTGGCATCGGAATCGAACTTGTATCAGCAACACCTATATTTTCAAAATTATTACCAAAGGAGGTTAAGTGACCTCCTACTAAGATACCAACACCAAATAGATCAATCTGTTGACTATTGTTTACTAAAGCACAACCTGAGCTCGAAAGACGTTATGAATAGGAGAAAGACCTATGAATGATACTAAATCACCCCCTACCCCCAAAGAAAAGGTTGGTGTCTACATCTGCCACTGTGGAACGAACATAGCCAAAGTAGTGGATGTAGTAGAAGTAGCAAAATGGGCTGAAAAAAATCCCCATGTTGAGATTTCACGTGAAAACAAATTCATGTGCTCCAGCCTTGGACAGGAACTCATTGAACAAGATATCAAAGAGAAAGGATTAACAAGGATTGTTGTAGCTTCCTGTTCGCCCCACATGCATGAAAGAACATTTCGAACTGCTACAGAAAACGGGGGATTAAACCCCTTTTTGTTCGAAATGGCAAATATCCGGGAGCACGATTCCTGGACTACCGATGACGAAGAAGCCGCAACCCAAAAAGCAAAGGCACTGGTTAATGGCGCGATTGAACGGGTTGTCCACCATCAACCGCTGGAACATATACCGGTAGAAATCAATCCCAACACCCTGATAGTTGGAGGTGGAATCGCTGGGATCACCGCAGCGCTGGAATTAGCGGATGGAGGAAACCAGGTCTATCTGGTAGAAAAGCAGCCATCCATTGGCGGCCATATGGCGCAGTTGGACAAAACATTTCCAACACTGGACTGTTCTGCTTGCATCCTTACTCCCAAGATGTCAGACGTGGGCAACCATCCCAATATTGAGTTAATGACTTACAGTGAGGTGGAGTCGGTTGATGGGTTTATTGGGAATTTCGATGTTACCGTGAGGAAAAAAACAAGCTCTGTCAATGAAAAATGCACCGCGTGTTCAGACTGTGAGGAAATCTGTCCTGTTATCGTATCCTCCGAGTTTGACGTTGGCATGGGTACAAGAACTGCGATATACCGTCCATTTCCTCAAGCAATTCCTAATACATATACTCTTTCACGAACAACGGATGACTCCCAATGTGTTGCCGGATGCCCCATTCACCAAAACGCCCATGGCTACATTTCCCTAATTGCAGAAGGAAAATATGAAGAAGCCGTGAAACTCATAGTTGAGGATAATCCCCTTCCGGGAATTTGTGGTCGTGCTTGCGCGCATCCCTGTGAAGATGTATGCGACCGGGGAAAGGTCGATGAACCCATCTCAATCGCTTTTTTGAAGCGATTTGCAATGGATAAGGTCGGTGATTATGAATTACTTCGACCGGAAAAAGAGCGAAAAGAACGGGTTGGGATTGTTGGTTCTGGTCCTTCAGGTCTCGCCTGCGCCTATGATTTAAGAAAGAATGGTTATCAAGTTAAGATCTTCGAAGCATTGCCAGCTGCCGGAGGTATGTTAGCTGTAGGAATTCCAGAGTACCGGCTTCAAAGTGCTCAGCTTAAAAAAGAAATCGGCAAAATAAAAGATATCGGTGTAGATATCCAGCTTAATACGAAAGTAGGTGAAGATATCACTCTGGAAGAGCTAGAAAAGCAATATGATGCAGTGTATATTGCCACAGGTGCCCATGAAGAAAGAAAGATCGGAATACCTGGAGAAGATTTAGCTGGTGTATTAAGTGGTATCAAGTTCTTAAGAGATGTTAGGCTGGGAAATAAGGTCAAATTAGGTGATAACGTTATCGTGGTTGGAGGTGGTGACTCGGCTATCGACACTGCCCGGACAGCCAAACGACTGGGCGTGAAGAACGTCACCATGGTATACAGACGAAGCAGAAAGGAGATGCCAGCTGATTTTGATGAGATAGAAGAGGCGCTCCAGGAAGGAATAAATATTGAATTCCTAACCAACCCGGTCGAGGTTAAAGGAAAGAAAACTGTAGAGGAAGTAACACTCCAGCGGATGGAACTTGGTACACCCGATGAAAGTGGTCGGCGAAGACCAATACCAATCGAAGGTTCTGAATTCGATGTTCCTTGCGATAACATCATCATCACCATTGGACAAAGACCCGATATTGGATCTCTGAAACTAAAAACCAAGGACTGGGGCGGTGTTGAGGTGGATGAAGTCACTTTGCAGACCAGTAAGAAAAAAGTGTTTGCAGGTGGCGACTGTGTTGTAGGCCCAGACACAATTGTTGGGGCTATGGCACTTGGCAAAACAGCCGCCGAATCAATCCACCGCATGTTTGAGAAACTCGATATGTATGCGGGTCGAGAAAAAGAAGGAGCCTATCTTAGCAACATTGAAGTTGATATTTCTGGAAGAGAAAAAGCACCTAGAGCCAGGATTCCCACCATTCCCGCTAAAGAAAGAAGTAGTTTTAAAGAAGTAAATCTAGGGTTCACAGAAGAAGCTGCCCAACAAGAAGCTAATCGATGCCTGCATTGTTCCATCTGCTGCGACTGCCATTTGTGCACAACTGTTTGTGAGCCAGATGCCATTGATTATTCCATGGAGGATGAGATCGTCGACATCGATGTTGGAAATATCATTATCGCCACTGGATATGAGTTGTTCGATACCCGGCAGATTCCCCAATATGGATATGGGCGTTTGGATAACGTGTTCACCAGTCTCGAATTTGAACGGATGGTGAACGCATCCGGACCCACGGAGGGGAAAATTGTTCTCCGTGATTTTGAGTCCGCCCCTGAAAGTGTAGCTATCGTTCATTGTGTGGGATCAAGGGATGAGAACTATCATAAGTACTGTTCCCAGGTCTGCTGCATGTACTCCCTGAAGTTTGCCCATCTGGTACATGAACGTTTGCCAGATGCTCAAGTATACAACTGCTATATCGATATGCGGACTCCGGGAAAGGGCTACGAAGAATTCTACGACCGACTTCTCAAAGAAGGTACACACTTCATTCGCGGGAAAGTCGCCGAGGTTACAGACTCAGCCCGCACTCAGGAAGAGGAAGGTAAGTTGATTGTTCAGGTTGAAGATACCTTGATTGGACGGCAACGCCGAGTTCCTGTAGATATGGTCATCCTCAGCCCTGCAATGGAAGCCCAACCAGACTCAAAAGAGACCTCCCAATTGTTCAAGATGGGCTGCGATTTTGATGGATTCTTTATAGAAAAACATCCCAAGCTTGACCCAATAGCAACAATGACAGAAGGAGTCTTTCTTGCCGGTGCTTGCCAAGGTCCCAAAGATGTTCCGGACTCGGTAGCGCAGGGGGCAGCAGCGGCATCCAGGGTAGCGAGTCTTATCAGCCGGGGAACTGTAATGATGGAACCCATCCGGGCCAGTATCGATGCTGAAGCCTGCTCCGGGTGCAAGATCTGCAACACTATGTGTCCCTACAACGCTATTGAATTCATCGAAGAAGATGGTGTATCACATGTAATCACAGCACTCTGCCAAGGCTGCGGCACATGCGTAGCAGCTTGTCCCAGCGGCGTAATAACAGGTGCCCACTTCACTAATGATCAACTAATTTCCCAAATCGAAGGATTATTATGGGATATGCGAGAACTGGAAGCAGTTCCGGCAGGGAAGGAGGAGAAAAGATGAGTGAGCAGTTCGAACCCGTAATCGTCGGCTTCCTATGTAACTGGTGTTCCTACCGCGCAGCGGATCTAGCAGGTACCGCGCGCATTAAGTACGCACCGAGTCTGAGACCGATCCGGGTAATGTGTTCAGGACGGGTTGACCCGCAGTTTGTGCTCAAAGCGTTTATTAACGGCGCAGATGGTGTGCTAATTGCCGGCTGCCATCCCGGAGAATGCCATTACCTCAACGGAAATATCAAGACTTTGCGGCGCTTCCTGTTGCTGAAAAATACTCTCTCCCAATGGGGCATCGAAGATGAAAGAGTCCAGCTCCAATGGGCTTCTGCCTCTGAAGGCATCATATTGGCGGAAAGAGTGAACAAAATGACAGAAGAAATACGAGCTCTAGGTCCACTCCGATGGTATGACAAAGTTCTGGGTGGAAATGGAGCAGTACCTATCCCCGTAAAGGAGAAATAACATGGGAGCAAAAGAAAAACCAAAACTGGCCATGTATTGGGCTTCATCTTGCGGTGGATGTGAGATCTCTGTGCTTAATATTCATGAACACATTCTGACTGTTGATGAGGTGTTTGATATCGTCTTTTTCCCCTGTATTGCAGATTTTAAGATCAAAGACCTTAAATCCTATCCGGATGGACATATTGATGTCTGCCTCTTTAACGGGGCAATCCGCAATTCAGAAAATGAAGAAATGGCACATCTATTGCGTAAAAAGTCCAAAATTCTTGTTGCTTATGGATCCTGTGCTTACGAGGGCTGTATCCCAGCTCTTTCAAATCTGACGACAAAAGATGCAACGTTTGACAAAGTCTATCTCAATAACCCATCGATAGATAATCCGGACAATGTCATTCCTCAGCAGGTGACGAAAGTAGCGGAAGGTGAGTTAACTCTACCGTTGTTTTACAATACAGTAAAATCCCTGGATCAGGTAGTTAATGTCGATTATTACCTCCCTGGTTGTCCACCGGAACCTCCCCAGATCTGGGCAGTTCTTCAGGTAATTGTGGGTGCACTGCTTGAAGGACAGCCACTTCCCCCAGCTGGCGCGATCGTTGGTGCCGGGACCACAGCACTCTGTGAAGAATGTGAACGGGAAAAACAAGAGAAAAGCATCGATCGTTTTTACCGACCCTATGAAGTAGTGCCAGACCCGGATGAGTGTCTTCTCGAGCAGGGGCTTGTCTGCTTGGGAATTGCCACTAGAGCAGGATGCGGCGCACTCTGCCCATCAGTTGGAATAGGTTGTCGGGGTTGTTATGGCCCTCCAGAGGGCGTGATTGATCAAGGCGCCAAAATGCTCTCAGCTATTGCCTCTGTGATGAATGTTGGTGATGAGAGCATGGAAGAAGATGAGTTGGTAGATAAAATCCAGGAGGTTGTTGATACAATCGCTGATCCTGCCGGTACATTCTATCGTTTTAGTATGGCACACTCAATTCTCCGACGTGTCAAGAACGGAAAAGGAGATTCGTAATGGAACGAATAACTATTGACCCCATCACAAGGTTGGAAGGCCACGGAAAAATTGAGATCTTCCTCGATAAAAAAGGAAACGTAGAAAACGCCTATCTGCAAATCCCGGAGTTAAGAGGATTTGAGCAGTTCTCTATCGGCCGCCCAGCAGAGGAAATGCCCCGTATTACCAACCGGATCTGCGGTGTATGCCCAGAAGCCCATCACATGGCAGCTACAAAAGCGCTGGACGCTCTCTTTGATGTAGAACCTGCATCCGTTGTGAAGAAACTGCGGGAACTTTTCTACTCATCGTTTTATGTGACTGATCATACTGTCCATTTTTATGCGCTGGGCGCACCGGACTTTGTGTTAGGTCCGGATTCGGATCCTGCAACAAGAAATATCCTGGGTGTGATCCACAAAGTCGGTGTTGACATCGGAATACAGGTAATTGAATGCAGGAAAAGAAATCACGAAGTGATCAAAATGCTCGGTGGACGAGGGATCCATCCTGTGGCTGGATTGCCCGGCGGATGGAGCAAAGCGATGACCGCGGAAGAACAGAAAATCATTCTGGAGTACGCTAAACAGAATGTTGATTTTGCTTTATTCAGTTTAAAAATCTTTGATGATATAGTACTTGCCAACCAGGCCTACGTGGACCTGATTGTCTCCGATACCTTCACCCATGAAACCTACTATATGGGTACTGTGGATGACAATAACCTTGTGAACTTCTATGATGGCTTGATCCGGGTTACAGGTCCTGACGGAAAGGAATTGGTCAAATATCCTGCCAAAGACTATGCCAAGCATATCGCTGAACGGGTTGAACCCTGGTCTTACTTGAAATTCCCCTACTTGAAAAATGTCGGATGGAATGGGTTTGTTGATGGGGTGGACAGTGGCGTTTACTGTGCTACTCCCTTATCCAGGTTAAATGCCTCTGACGGAATGGCGACTCCCAAGGCTCAGGAGTATTTTGATAGGTTCTACGAAACACTGGGCTCTAAAAAATCCAATGGCCGCTATGCACCTGTCCATCACCGCCTGGCTACTCACTGGGCTCGGTTAATCGAGCTTCTCTATGCAGCGGAACGAATGTTGGAACTGACTGAAGATCCAGAAATCACTGATCCAAATGTACGTCCGATTATGACCAACACCCCAACCGAAGGTATCGGCAGTGTTGAAGCGCCCCGGGGCACATTAACCCACCACTACAAAACCGACGAAAATGGAATTTTGACTGATGTCAACCTGATTGTTGGAACAACAAACAACAATGCACCCATTGCCATGTCAATTAAAAAAGCGGCGGAAGGGTTAATCAAAGGTGGGAAAGTTTCCGAAGGCATTCTCAACATGGTAGAAATGGCGTTCAGGAACTACGATCCTTGTATGTCCTGTGCAACCCACTCCCTGCCCGGACAAATGCCTTTAGAAATTCAGATCCGTGATGCTGAAGGTAATTTGATTGAGACCAGATCTCAGTATGTTGATTAACGCTGAAGGCACCTAAATAATCTGGTGTAGAATAAAGTAACCAGTGACCGGCAATATCAGGCTGGGATCTGGTTACTTCATTTTTGGAATCCATTTATGAAAACTCTCATCATAGGTTTGGGCAATCCCATCCTGACCGATGACGGTGTCGGTGTCAAAATTGCCCATCAATTGGAAAAGGTCGTCGATCTAAGTGCCCATCCGGACCTGACGATTACTGAAGCCAGCGCAGGGGGACTCCGGCTGATGGAAACCATATTGGGCTATGACCGGGTAGTCCTCATTGATGCTTATTACTTAAAACAGGATCAAACCACACCAGGTAAGATTCACCGCCTGAGTCTTGATGATCTTCGTTTTGTCAGTCCAACCCAGCACAGTACCTCTGCCCATGATACATCCCTGGTAACCGCCCTGGATGCTGCAGATCAATTAGGTTATCAAATCCCACAGGATTTCATCATATATGCCGTTGAAGTAGAAAACATCCTTGAATTCAGCGAAACACCGACTCCCGCAGTTGCCGCGGCAATCCCGAAAGTGACTTCCGAAATCATCAAAGAATTATCCCTGAAAACCCGCTGATCGAAACAATAATCCCTCTTCGTCCTATGAAGAATGACACCTGTATCGATGTAGGGATTATGTTATATTTTTATATGTTCCTCTGATGTCACCATACTGGTCAAGGAAAGCCCAAAACCTCAAAGGTTATCCCCTGATCATCTTTCCAGACGCTGCTCAAATAGGGTACCTGCAGAATGGAAAACATCAAATTCAATCCCTTTGAAATATTAAATAATAACAACTGGTCAGACTGCTTTTTCCCAGTCGAGGTCTCCTATGAAAAGTATCTACCGTAAGATCTTTTTTAGTATCCTTACCTTGAGTCTGCTCCTTTTTTCTGCTGCAGTTGTTCATGCCTACACTACTGCGGGTGATGAAAAGTCAATCCAAGTAGCCGGAGATCAACCACCGCAATCTACTGTAGTTAAACCTGAGAATGATACCTGCATACAATGCCATCTGGACGGCTCATTTACGAGTCTTTGGACTCCTCTTGCGCGTTGGGCGGTTTTTGGTTCAGCCGGTGTAGTCTTTTTGTTTGGTATCGCTCGCAGCGCAAGTGTTTGGAGAACCAGATCTGAATGGATTCCTCTGCCCAAACGCTTGTCAGCCTGGGTGGATGACCGGTATCAGGTATCAGATTTCCTTAAACCCATTCTCAGTAAACCCGTACCTGAGTGGCAGAGACGCTGGTGGTATTGTCTGGGGGGGTTAACGTTCTTCTTCTTTATTGTTCAAGGAATGACCGGGATTATGTTGGCTTTTTATTACAAACCTACCCCAGCAGAAGCCTATGCCAGTATTCAATTCATCGAAAACGAGGTCTTGTTAGGATCCGCAGTCCGGATGATCCACCACTGGTCAGCCAACGCGATGATTGTTCTGGCAGTCGCCCATATGTTGAGAGTCTTTATCATGGGAGCCTATAAACCACCCAGGGAACTCAACTGGGTGTCCGGTGTGGTTTTAGGGGCAATGACCCTGTTATTTGGATTTACCGGTTATTTACTTCCCTGGGATCAGAGAGCCTACTGGGCAACGACAGTAGGTACAGAGATTGCCGGAAGCATACCTGTTATTGGAGAATTGGCTTTGGTTTTTCTGCGAGCTGGATGGAATATCACCAGCCTAACCCTGAGCAGATTCTTTGCGCTGCATGTCCTAATTTTGCCCCTTATTACTGTAACCACCATGGGAATGCATTTCATCATGGTAAGAAAACAGGGAATCATGAAACCACTCTAACTGGATCGAATAGGCTTGTTTTAACGAAAATTAGGAGTCAGCAAATGTCAGAAGAACAAGAAGAAAATAGCGTACCTTTTTATCCTGATCACCTTACCTTGGAAGCAAAGGTCGCCCTGGTATTCGGGATTCTAGTTGTGCTGACAGGTGTGGTGGGAATGTTTTTACCGGTTGGCCTGGGGGCACCCGCCGATCCGATAGATACCCCGGTCCACATAAAACCGGAATGGTATTTCCTGTTCCTGTATCAATTACTGAGGTATATACCAAAAACCATTGGAGCTACTGCACCGGTTATCGCAATCCTCCTCATGGCAGTCTGGCCCTTCCTGGACTCAAAACCTGATTCAACCAAAAAACCAGTCCGGATCAGACTCTGGTTTTCCGTTACTGCCGTCGTTATAATCATCGCCCTGACAATTTGGGGGGAGGTTAGCTAAATGAGCGATATTTCTCGCCGTGATTTTATTAACCTGGTAAAGAAGGGTTTAGCTGCTACTGGATTAACAGCACTTTTAGCTCCTTTTGTGGCTTACTTCTATCCCCCCAGCCTGGAAGAAAAACCATCAGAACCTGTCAGGGTGGCAAGAGTTGAAGATATCCCGGCTGGTGAGAGCCTGACAATACCATTTGGTCGGTACCCGGCGATCGTAATTCATACCGAAGAAGGACTAAAAGCATACTCGGCAGTCTGTACGCATTTCTCATGTATCGTAAAATGGAACAGCTCAGATAATACTCTTTATTGTCCTTGCCATGAAGGATACTTTGAACCCTTACAAGGAGAAGTGATATCTGGACCTCCTCCTCTACCGCTGGAAAAAATACCCCTATCTATCGAGAACGGAGAAATATTCATCGGAGGAGCCGCATGACAACGACTGAAACCCGGATTTCAAAACCCTGGGCTAGAGTGCGTGATGTGTTTGTTTATGTCCTCGGTCAACTCCGCACAATAATGAAGATTTATCCAGGGATAATGCATTTACTAATCTTCTGGGGGGTGATCATCCAGGTTATCGGCACAGCGATAAAGATCATGCAGATGGGATTGTTTGTCCCCTTCATCTGGCCCATATTTTCACAGAATGTATATTT